>JANOWU010000274.1:0-26118 GCA_031418035.1 Acidimicrobiia bacterium | reverse complement strand
TCAAGATTGGATGCGTCGTATTCGGCGTGTTGCGGACGCCAGGGACCGGTTCGATAGGGGTGGTCATCGTCGGGTCGGAGGTTGGTGGCGTACCGGGCGACAACGCGTGCATCCATGCCCCGACTCTGCCACATTCGCCTGTTGGTATGCACACTGCGAAACACTGGGAAGCACGGCGCGGGCGCCCCGTGCAAACCCTCTGCACCCCCCCGCAAACCCCCGTGCGAGGCCTGGTGCGAGGCCCCCGTCGGCGCCGCATCCGTACAGGAACCACCAGGTACTAGCCTCGGGGGACTCATGAACGCTCCTTCCCGACCCTCCGACCCGGCAGTCCGCACCTCCATTCTCGAAAACGGAATCACCGTTGTGACGGAACTGATGCCGGGGTCGCTTTCCGTCACGACCGGTGTGTGGGTTGGCGTCGGCTCTCGCGACGAACACCCGGACCAGTCCGGTTGTTCGCACTTCCTCGAGCACCTCCTCTTCAAAGGCACCGACACCCGGACCGCGCTCGATATTGCACAGGCGATCGACGCAGTGGGCGGCGACATGAACGCGTACACGACGAAGGAGTTCACGACGTTCTACACGCGCACCGTCGCCGAAGACGCAGCGCTGAGCCTCGACATCCTCTGCGACATTCTTCGAGCCCCGGCGTTGCGCGACTCCGACGTCGACTCCGAACGTCAGGTCATCCTCGAAGAGATTGCTATGCGCGCTGATGAACCCGCCGATCTGGTTCACGACATCGTGCACGAACAGCGATTCGGCGATCATGGTCTCGGCCGAGACACTGCGGGAACTGTCGAGACGGTCACGGCGACATCCGCCGCGCACATTCGCGCCTTCATGGACGCCACGTACGGACCGGCGTCGATCGTGGTCGCTGCTGCCGGAAAAGTCGATCACGACGCAACGGTGGAGCAGGTGCGCAACGCACTCGTGAGGCCGACGACGACGCCACCGCCGCGCCACGCCCCGGTGCACACGCCGCCGAAGTCGATGGTCGTGAGCGAAGACACCGAGCAGGCGCATTTGGTGTTGACGCTGAACGGCGTCCCGCGCGACGACCCAGACCGGTTTGCGTTTGCCATTCTCGACCACGTCCTTGGTGGGGGAATGTCGAGTCGGCTGTTCCACGAGATTCGTGAGAAGCGCGGCCTCGCGTACAGCGTGTACTCCTATCGGGCGTCGTACGAAGACGCCGGGTTCGTCGGCATCTACGCAGGAACTGCTCCCGCCCGTGTGCCCGAGGTGCTCGATCTCATTGCGGTCGAACTCGATCGTCTGCGCACACAGGGTTTGACCGACGACGAGATCCGTCGGGCGAAAAGCTCCGTTCGCGGTGGCACCGCACTCGGCCTCGAAGACTCCGGATCGCGGATGTCGAGGATCGGTCGCACGCAACTCCTCGTCGGGGAGGTGCCGCCCATCGAGTGGCTCCTCCAGCAAACCGACGCCGTGACGATGGCCGACGTGAACCGAGTGATCGAGCGCGTCTTGGAGTGGCCGGCGACGCTTGCCCTCGTCGGACCCGTCGATGGGGCGTCGCTCGACGCGCATCCCCTGGTTGGGGCCCTCTAACCAAACTCGGCCTGCCCTGCCGGTTTGGCCTGACAGAATCGACGCTCGTGAGTGAGCACGCCGAATCCAGAACGGGAACACTGTCGAGAGTCGCGGTCTTTGGGGCCGGTGGTCGCATGGGCTCCGAGGTGTGCCGATCCGTGGCCGGTGCGGACGGGCTCACACTCGTTGGAGGCGTCGATCCGCATCACGCCGGCGGCAGTCTCGCCGAGCTCACCCGTGCGATGGTCGCCCCCGACGGTCTGACCACGATCGGGGCAGACCCGGGTGACCTTCTTGCCGTGAAGCCTGATGTCGCCATCGACTTCACCGTGCATGGGGCCGCGATGCAGAACCTGCGCTGGTGCGCCGCCAACGGCGTGCATGCGGTGGTGGGAACCACGGGTTTCAGCGACGCTGACCTCGCGGAACTGCGCGCTGCGTTCACGACGAGCAACTGTCTCATTGCCGCCAACTTCGCTATTGGTGCGGTGCTCATGATGCGCTTTGCCGAGCTCGCCGCGCCCTTCTTCGAGACCGCGGAGGTGATCGAGTACCACCACGACGGCAAGGTCGACTCCCCGTCGGGTACGGCTATCGCCACAGTGAACCGGATGGCGGCGGCCAAGTCGAACTGGGCTCCGGACCCGACCCAGAAGGAGGTCATCCCCGGCGCCCGTGGTGGGCGCGGAGCTGCCGACATTCGGGTGCACGCGGTGCGTATGCGTGGCGTCGTCGCGAACCAGGAGGTCATCCTTGGTACGACGGGTCAGACACTGGTGATCAGACACGACACCACGGACCGGACGAGTTTCATGCCCGGCGTCGTACTTGCGGCGCAGCGCATCGGGGCGCATCCGGGGCTCACGATCGGCCTCGACTCGTTCCTCGGTCTGTAACTCCCAGGTGAGGTGCTCCTGGGTGCGGAAGACCGGCACGCCGGTTTGAGCTCAGGTCGGCGCCTGCGTCGTGTACTCAACGGCGAGTTGCAGGGTCGACGGCAGGTTTGCTCCACCAACAACTTGCCGTTCGCCCTGCAACTCGCCGTCGAGTGTGAAGGGGTCGCCGACGCCGAGTTGGAGTTGGAGGCCGAGTTGGAGTTGGCGTTGGAGTTGGAGTTGGAGTTATTCGGGGTCGTTGAACTTGGAGACTTCGTCGCTGAGCGTCTTGAACTTCGCTGCGGAGCGGACGAGTGCGACGACCATGACGCCGACGGTGATGATGAGCAGCCAGCGGGAGTACTTCTTGTTGAAGTTGATGAGCGACTGCAACGGCTCCTTGAGCGCCTCGGCAAACAAGCGCAGGAGTATCGCGATAATAAGCGTGCCTATGATATCGAGCGTGAAGAAGCGCTTCGGCTTGACCCGGGCGAGACCGGCGATTGCGCAGATCACGGGTCCGGCGGCGAATGCGCTGAGCACCCACGTCGCTCGCTGAAAGAACCGGCGGGTCGAGTCCATAGTCTGTTTGCCCAAGAGCGACTCGAAAAAGATCATCGCCTTGTCGCCGTAGTACCACCCGATGAGGAAATACACGGGATCGGACAGCAGCAACCGCAGCCACGACACGAGGATCAACACGAACGCATTGACCTTCGGTGCCACGAGCACAATCCACCGATACCGTGGCGCGCCGAGCACGAGAAGAAGCGGATGCTTCTCGAGGAGTTCCGGTGCCGCGCCGCCCGTGATGGTGCCGACGACCGTGAGGAGCGCGACGATCCCAAAAAGGACGTAGGGCAGCGCCTTAGGTAACGACCGACTCGGGGCGTCGGTGGGGGAGTCTGACTCGAACATCTGGATAAAGACCCTACAGGGGCGACCACGGGTGGTCGCGAACC
Source organism: Acidimicrobiia bacterium (assembly GCA_031418035.1). Lineage (GTDB taxonomy): Bacteria > Actinomycetota > Acidimicrobiia > Acidimicrobiales > JANYDT01 > JANOYY01. The sequence goes on along the minus strand of JANOWU010000274.1, from coordinate 22,715 downwards.
TCAGATAACCTCACGATCGTGAGCAGCAGACGTTCTCCCGTGGCCCTTGTGGCGCTGTTCATCGTGCCATTTGCTCTGGCCGCCGCCGGAGCGTTCGTGTTTCGGACGAACCAACTCGATGCGACGTCGCCCACCGAGGTCGTTACAAGTTCGGCAGAAACCACCGCGCCAGTCGAAACGACCGCACCCCTGACGGTCGAGACGTCGGCCCCGGTCGAGACCACAACATCCACCGAAGCCCCCGTCGAAACGACGACCACGACAACGGTGCCGGACCCCGTGGTACCCGACGCGCCGATCACGACGGATGGAGCGTTGTTGCGCCCGATAGACACGTCTGACCGGCGTCTCTTCGATGCGAACGTCGGATGCGCGAGCTTGGCGCGCGACGGTTCGACGGTGCGCGCCTGTGACGTCACGACCACCAATTCGGTGGAAGTCGCCTGGGTCTCGATGAACGAGGGCGTCGACATCCTCGCCCACCGACTCGACGAGGGACCCGATGTGTGGAACGTGGTGCTTCGTTCCTCGGCGTCGGCTTCGAAGTCCCCGATCGTGGCTGACGTGACGGGCGACGGCGAGAACGACATCGTCGTGGGCTGGCGCTCCGACGGAGCGCTTGCGACCGACGTGGTCGAGGTCGTGAATCAGAGTCCGGTCGTGTCGTTGCACCTGTCGCTGATCGACGGCCGGGTGACGGTTGGCGATGGCCGACTCGACGCGTGGAACCGCCTCGGTGCCGGCACGTACGCCCACTGGGGATACACGGGCGGAGCCGATAACTGGGAGGGCATTTCCGAGCTCGACGAGAACCCGCCGGCGGGCCAGCTGTAGCGAACCCTGCGCCTAGCTCAAGCGCCAGCTATAGCGAACCCGGCGGGCCAGCTGTAGCGAAACCTGCGGCTAGCTCGAGCGCGAACAGAAAGCCTTAGGCGCGCCGCTCGCACCCCTCGATGTGGTCGTCGACCATCCCCGACGACTGCATGAAGGCATACATCGTCGTCGGGCCGACGAAGCGAAACCCCCGCTTGAGCAGCGCTTTCGACATGGCGGCGGACTCCGGCGTCGATGCCACGAGACCCGAGCCCGAACGCAGTGGGGGATGGGCGTCGGGGGGAGGAGCGAAGGACCAGACGAACGTATCGAGCGATTCGCCGCCGTCGAGCATGGCAAGGGCGACGCGGGCATTGGAGATCGCCGCGTCGATCTTGGCCCGGTTGCGTACGATCCCGGCGTCGGCGAGGAGGCGTTCGCGGTCGGCGTCGCCGAACCCGGCCACCGTTTCGATGTCGAAGTCGGCGAAGGCCGCTCGGAAGTTCTCCCGTTTGCGCAAGATCGTGATCCACGAAAGGCCCGCCTGCATGCCTTCGAGGGTGATCTTTTCGAAGATGCGATTCTCGCCATGGAGCGTGTGGCCCCACTCGGTGTCGTGGTAGCGCTGGTACAGGTCATCGTCACCGCACCACCAGCACCTGGTGACCCCGTCGGAACCGGTTCGTAAGGTTGCTTCCATGCGATGAAGGTACCCTCATGCTGGTCTGCTCCGTTCACGAGTAACCTTTTCGACATCAGTTGTTCCGACTAGGAGAGTCTCAAATGGCACGCTTCGGCGAAGTCCTTACCGCAATGGTCACCCCTTTCGATGCGAACGGCGCGCTCGATCTCGACGCGGCGGTGAAGGTGGCGAAGTGGCATGTTGAGAACGGCAACGATGGTCTCGTCATCGCGGGCACCACTGGTGAGGCCACCACGCTCAGCGACGAGGAGCAGTTCGACCTCATCAAGGCGGTCTGCGAGGCCGTCACTGTCCCGGTGATCGGCGGCGCGGGATCCAACGACACGCCGCACGCGATCCACCTCACGAAAACGATGAAGAGTCTCGGAGCGGCCGGCGTGCTGAGTGTGACGCCGTATTACAACAGACCCTCACAGGCCGGCATCGAGAACCATTTCCGCGCCGTTGCTGCGTCGACCGACCTGCCGGTGATCCTCTACGACATCCCGGTGCGCACCGGCCGCAAGATCTCCAACGACGTGCTCCTGCGTCTCGCTCGCGAATGCAGCAACGTCGTGGCCGTCAAAGACGCGGCGAACGATTTGCCGTCGTCGGCCAAACTCATGGCGGAGGCACCGGCCGGTTTCGAATTGATCAGCGGGAACGACGACATGACACTCGGGCTTCTGGCGGTAGGTGGCATCGGCGTGATCGGTGTGGCGACAGCCTGGTCGGCGCGTCAACACAAGGAGATGATCACGTCGTTCAAGAAGGGCGACGTTGATCGTGCGCGTCAGATCAATGCCACGTTGATCGAGTCGTTCATGTTCGAAACAGGCGACGCCAACCCGAACCCGCAACCGACGAAAGCGATGTTGCGCACGCTCGGTCTTCCGGTAGGCCAGTGCCGTCCACCGATGGATGGCGCGCCAGCCGATCTCGAAGATCGTGCCCGCGGCGTCTATGCACGTTTGAACGCTGGAGCGTGAGTTCGCCTACGGCGAAAGCCGCAAATAGTAAGTCCACGAAGGACGTCGCAAGTTCAACGGGTTCAACTGGCGCAGCCGGCGCAACGGGAACGAAATCCGGTGCTGCGGGACCGAAGAAGGCGGGCCCCAAGAAGAAGGAGCCCATGACGTCGCAGCAAAACATCAACCCGAACCAGCCGCAATACGACCAGCCCGACGTCAACGCGATCGCGCCGCCGGCTGTGGGGCGAGTTCGGGTTACGTTCCTCGGTGGCCTTGGCGAAATTGGTCGCAACTGCTGCGCGATCGAGGTGGAGGGACGCATCATGTTGGTCGACGTCGGCCTCATGTTCCCCGAGGCGGATATGCCCGGTGTCGATCTCGTGCTCCCGGACTTCTCGTATCTGCGTGCGAATGCGGATCGCATCGACGGTGCGATTCTGACCCACGGTCACGAGGATCACGTCGGCGGCCTGTCGTATCTGCTTCGCGATGTGTCGTTTCCGCTGTACGCCACTGAACTCACGTTGCAGATGGCTCGCGGCCGCATCGAAGAGGCCGGCCTGCTCGGACGCACGAGTTTCAACGCGCTCCAGGACGGCGAGCGTCGCAAGATCGGTGTGTTCGACATCGAAGTGATCCCGGTGACTCACTCCGTTCCCGACGCCATAGCCGTGGCTTTCCATACGCCGCAGGGCGTCATTATGCACTCGGGTGACTTCAAGATCGATCTGACCCCGATCGACGGACGGACCACCGACCTCGCCCAGATCGGCGCGATTGCCGAAACCCATGGCATCCGGTTGTTGATGAGCGATTCCACGAACGCCGAATCCGAGGGCCACACGGAGTCCGAAACGGCGATCGGCAAGAATCTTCGCGACATCATTCGTGATCAAAAGGGACGTCGGGTGATCGTGGCGTGCTTCGCGAGTCACATTCACCGCGTGCAGCAGGTTGTCGAGGCAGCGATCGCGGACGGTCGCAAGGTCACAACGCTGGGCCGATCGATGCGCCGCAACATCCAGATCGCGCGTGAGATGGGCAAGCTGCGTATCAGCGACAGTGATCTCTTCGATATCGAACGTATGGGCGATTACGATCCCGGCCGGGTTCTCGTTGTATCGACGGGTTCGCAGGGTGAACCGATGTCGGCGCTCTCCACCATGGCCGCGGGTTCGAACAAGTTCCTCAAGATCGTTCCCTCCGACACGGTTATACTAAGTTCACATGCGATCCCCGGGAACGAGACGGCCGTCGGTCGCGTCATCGACGGGCTCATTCGCCTCGGCGCCGATGTCATCCACTCGGGTCTGGCCCGCGTGCACGTGTCGGGTCATGCGAAGCGTCAAGAGTTGAAGACGCTGATCAGCGTTGCGAAGCCCAAGTATTTCATCCCGATCCACGGTGAGTTTCGTCATCTCACGCACCACACGCGCATCGCCATGGAGATGGGGATTCCCGATTCGAACATCTTGCTGTGTGAAGACGGTGACACGGTCGAGTTGTCCAATTCGGGGATCGACTTCGGCCCGACCGTTCCGAACGGGTACCTCTACGTCGACGGGATCGTGGGCGACGTCGGCCAGGGTGTGTTGCGCGATCGCCAGAAGTTGTCCAACGAGGGTGTGGTGGTGGTGATCGTGACGATCGACGTCAACGCCCGCACCATCGTGACGGGACCCGACATCATCACCCGTGGGTGGGTGTACGCCCCCGAGGCTGAAGACCTGCTCGGCGAGGCGGCGATCGTGATCCGCAAGTCCCTCGAGCAGGCGATCACCAACGGCACCGATGATCTCGACGGCATGGAGCGCACCGTGCGTCAGGCGACGGGCAAGTTCGTGTCGGAGCGCACCAAGCGGCGTCCGATGATCGTTCCCGTCGTCATCGAGGTCTAGCCAACCCGCCCGGCCGGGGCTGCACGGACCCGCCCGGCCAGGGCTGCACCAACCAACGCGCCCAGCTCGAACTTGCGGCGCGCCGCCCCACCCGTGTCGCGTGCCCCCCTGTCGCGCACTTCCAGGCTTGTGGTGCGTTTGCCACCCTTGTGGTGCGTTCGGCCAGCCCAAAAGCACCACCAGCTGCCCAAACGCACCACAAGCCGGAGCGGGAGCTCCAGCGGGTGTCCCGAAGGCCCGGCGGTCATGGGGCTCAAGCGCACGCCGCTGGAGTCCAAGCGGTGATGGTGCACAAGCGGTGATGGTGCACAAGCGGTGATGGGGCTCAAGCGCACGCCGCTGGAGTCCAAGCGGTGATGGGGCACATGCGGTGATGGTGCCCAAGCAGTGATGGTGCACAAGCGCGGATCGAGCGCGTGCGCTGGCGAAACATGTGACTCGCCACTCGTTTTTCGACGCTATCCAGGTGTTTTCTTGACACTTCAATGCATTTCATGCACACTCAGCGTATGCAAAGTGTTTCTGATCCCACGAAGCGTGGTGGAACGCAGGGTGTTCGCCAGGCCAAACTCCGCGAAATCCTCGAAGCGGCGGCGACCGTCGCTGCTCGACAGCACGGTGCCATCACCCGACGCCAACTCGTCGAATGCGGGTGGGGTGAGCGTCAGATCGAACGGCGGGTCCGGGAAGGCCGACTCGAGAACGTGGCCCGCGGCGTCTACGTCATCTCGGGCACGCCACCAACCTGGGAACGTCGAGTGGTCTGTGCCTACCTGTTCAGCGCTGGCCGGGCGCGGGCCGCGGTCGTCTCGCACGAAACGGCCGGCGCGGTGTTCGGCTTTGCGAAGTGCCATCGCGGCTTGCCGATTGTGCTCACGGCGAGGGCGCAGGATCGACACCCCCATCCTCTTGCGGTCCTGTCGCGGGTCAACGATCTCCTCGAGGAAGACGTCATCATCGGGCCGATCGGCGTTCCGATGACGAGTCCGGCCCGAACGGTGCTCGACCTCGCTACGCGAACCACGCGGGTCCACGTGATCGAGGCGATCATCACCGACGCAATAGAGCGAGGCGTCGTCACGGTGGACGAACTTCAGGCGAGGGTTGCGAAGTCGACGCATCGGGCGGGAATCGTCACGGTGCGGCGGGTACTTCGCCGGGTCAAGCGGGCCGAACTTCGTCGGATCAGATACGAACAGCGTCGGGCCGCCGTGCTGGAACGTCGTGCGCTGGCCGCTGCGCAGCGGGCCCGGTTGAAGGACGAACGCGAACTGTTGGTCGCCTAGATTTTTGGCGTGAAGGAATTTGCAAAACGTACGGTGGGAGCAGCAAAAGACGTCGGGCGGCGCATGGGCGAAATCCGGGGAGGGCAGCTCGTCGACTCCTTGGTGCTCAAGCTCTTTCTCTCGTTGTTTCCCCTGCTCATTGTCGCGGTTGCGATCCTGGGGTTCGTAGCGTCACGGCGGGCCGGAGGATCCACCGCCCTGACCGACGACCTGGTGGCAAATCTCAAGCTCAAGGGCGAGATGGCTGATCTGTTGAAGGATCTCGTGTCGACGGCGGAGGACAAGCGTGGCGCAGCCTCGATCGTGGGCCTCATCGGTGTGACGTTCAGCGGTCTGGCGGTGGTTGGTGCTTTCGCGGCGATGTGCAACGCCGCGTGGCAGGTCAGCAGCCGCGGTTTCATCGATCGAATCGTCGGTTTCGGCTGGCTGATCGGTGCGTTCGTCTTGTTCGTGGCCGTCGCCGCAGCCACCAGCCTGGTCCAGTTCATTCGCATTCCGTTTGTGAACACGCTCGCCGGATTTGGTGCGGGCGTGGTGACGGTCGCCGCGCTGTTCTGGTGGACGAACCTGTGCCTGACCAACATCCGAATTCCTCCGCGCGCGTATCTTCCCGGGGCGTTCGTCGGCGCAATTGGGGTTTCGCTGTTTCAGGTTTTTGGCGCGGTGCTGATGCAGCGAATCTTGAAGAGCGCGTCTGCCGGGGCGGGATCCATTGCGGCGGTTGTGGCGTTTCTGACGTTCTTCTCGATCATCGGCCGGTTGTTCCTGCTCAGCGTGCTCGTCAACGTGGTGGCATGGGAGCGCAGGCACGGCACAGTGCAACTTGCAATCCACGCACCGTCGATACCGACTGCGGCATGGGTTCAGACCCAACGCGGCGGTCAGCGCGGGAAACGGAAACGAAACAAGAACTCGATCGCCCAGCGTGCCGCAGAACGGGCAAAAAGCCAGGCCCAGAGGCGTTTTGGGCGTGGTGGCGTCGAACGCGACACCTAGCGCGTCGTGGCGCGTAGTTCGTATACGTGTCCCGCACGTGTCGTGTGAATGTCGTGTTGGTGTCTGATAAGCGCGCTGTTGATCGACCACTAAGCGCGCTTGGCGAACGCGCTCTGCAGATTTGATTCCTTTTGCTCGACTCCGGTTGTGTCCGACTGATACCGTGGTCGCACTGTGCCAACTACCAAGCGGTCTTCCCCTCGCTCGGCAGGTGCGTCACGACGCCAATCTGCCAACACGCGACCCAAGTCGAGAACATCAGCGCGCGCAACACTGCGGCCTGCTGCGCGCTCGCGTCGATCCCGGTCTTCGCCGGCGACCACCGTTCGCGGCCGTGGCATCGCACGTCGGTTTTTGCCCCAGCGGGGACGCCTTCGCGACTTCCTGACGGATCGCCTCGGCCAGCATGTCGAAGATGTGCGGGGCCTGTCGCTGATCGTCGTCGGACTGCTGATGGTCCTTGGCATGTTCAGCCTTACCGGCATTTTCGGACGCGTGGTGCAAACCGGCACGGGCGCGCTCCTCGGCACCGCCAAACCCCTGTTCGCGCTGTCCCTCATTGGTGTGGGCTACGTGTTGCTTCGCGGTATCGAGCGAGAAGAGCCCGCTCGCGTGGTCATCGGCGCGAGCATGCTCACTGCAGCGACGTGTGGTCTTTTGCATCTTCGCTCGGGGGCGCCCGAGTGGGATTCCCCGCTTGCGGTCCTGCGTCGTGCCGGCGGGATCGTCGGTGCGCTTGCGGCTGAACCGCTCCATGCTGTGGTTGGTATGTGGGGTGCCGTCTTGGTGTTGACGGTGGTCGCGGGGCTCGGCGTCTTGATCACGATCAAGTTGCGAGTTCGTGACGCCGTGAACCGCACTGCCGAGGGTGTTCGTCCGGCCGGGCACGCCGTAGGTCGTTCGTTTCGTGCGCTCTTCGAACTCGACGGTGACAACGACCTTCGCGACCTTTCCGCAGGTCGTCATCCCTCGGCCCGTCGACATATCGATACCGATGATTCGTTCTACGACATTCCGTTCTACGACGACGTGCTCGATGAGTCCGACCCCCTCGTATATTCGTCGGGCTCCCTGCTGGAAAAGGCGCCGCCTCGCCGCAGAACAAAGCGCACGTACGGATCTGGTCCCGACTTCCCCGACGACATCGACGGTGGACGTTATGGTCCCGGCGACGACGGCTCCGGGGGCAAGGACGGCGACAGCACCATCGATGTGATCGCCGCAGAAGAAGCCGCACTCGACGCGGCACTCGAAGGCCGCGAACCGCGTACGCCGGTCGAGATCAGCCTCCCGCCCGAACCGGTGTGGACCGAGGAACAGCCGGTTGCCGAGTTGGTCGCCCTGCCCGGCCTGGGGCCGAAGAAGAAGAGCACGAAGAAGCAAGCTGGAAGCACTCCGGCGCCCGTCGTGTGGAAGCTCCCCCCGAAGGCGTTGCTCAAGAAGGGCAAAGCGATCGAGGTTGATAAGCGCGCTGTCGAAGCTGGCGGTCGGACGCTGGAGGAGGCGCTCGCTGCCCACGGTGTCGAAACACGGCTCTCGGGAATGACCGTTGGCCCGACCGTGACTCGGTACGAGCTCGAACTTGCTCCGGGCGTCAAGGTCGCAAAGGTCACCGCGCTCCACAAGGACATGGCCTACGCGATGGCGACCGCCGACGTGCGAATACTGGCCCCGATCCCGGGCAAGTCGGCGATTGGCGTGGAGGTTCCGAACAAACAGCGTCAGCTCGTTGCGGTCGGCGACGTGTTGCACACGCCGGAGGCGAAGGCGCTCACGGCCCCGCTCACCGTAGCGATCGGTCGCGACATCGACGGCTGCCCCGTGCTGGTCGACTTGGCGAAGATGCCGCACGTGCTCGTTGCCGGAACGACCGGTTCCGGTAAGTCGAGTTGCATCAACTCGCTGCTGACGTCGATCCTGATGCGCAGCACACCCGACCAGGTGCGCATGATTCTGATCGATCCGAAGATGGTGGAACTCAGCCAGTACAACGGGCTGCCCCACCTCCTCACACAGGTGGTCACGAATCCGAAGAAGGCCGCTGCCGCGCTGGCGTGGGCGGTCGACGAAATGGAGCGTCGCTATGAATTGCTTGCCGGGTTGGGTTTCCGCGACATCGGCGGATACAACACCGCATTCGACAAAGGCGAGCTCGAAGATCCCTACGCCAACGATCCGGCCGACGGCATCGGTCTTCCTCCTGCACCAAAGTATGCGCGCCTAACAACGATTCTCGTCGTCGTCGACGAGCTTGCTGATCTCATGATGGTCTCGGCGAAAGATGTCGAAGACTCGATCGTGCGAATCGCCCAGAAAGCCCGTGCGGTCGGGATCCATCTCGTGATCGCGACGCAGCGTCCGAGCGTCAACGTCATCACCGGTTTGATCAAGGCGAACGTCCCCTCGCGTTTTGCCTTCGCCGTTTCGACGCTCGTGGACTCGCGGGTCATCATCGATCAGGCAGGTGCGGAGCGTTTGATCGGCCAGGGTGACATGTTGATGACGACGGTGTCGTCGAACATTCCCCAACGTGTCCAGGGCAACTTCGTCAGTGAAGAAGAAATTCGGGCCGTCGTTGGGTTCTGGAAGCGTCAGGCTCAAGACGCCCGTGCGTTGAACCCTGCCCTGCCCGGCGTCGACTCGGGCTCCAACAGCGGCGGCAACGAACCGGGCACCAAGCGTGCGACGACCGGGTTTGTCGATTTCACCTCCGACGCCGGACGTTCGGCGTCGACGCCCGGGTTCGGTTTCGAAGGCGGACACGATGTTATTGCGGCGCCGGTGCGTCCGATGGCCGCCGACCCCTTTGCCTATGGTGGGACGTCGGAGCTCATGGGCTCGGGCCGCAATCCCGCGACCGGTGAGCCTGACGACGACGGCGACTCCGACGACATGTTCGACGCCGCTATGGAACTGGTTGTCCGCTCGCAACTCGGGTCGACGTCGATGCTCCAACGCAAGCTTCGCGTCGGGTTTTCCCGCGCCGGCCGCATCATGGACCTGTTGGAGAACAAGGGTGTAGTTGGCCCCTCCACGGGCTCAAAGGCCCGTGACGTGATGATGAGCGTCGAAGAACTCGAACTGCTGCTCAAGAACCGCGGGTAATACGCGCGCTTTGTTTCGCTGGTTACCGCAGTCAAATGGCTACGGGGCCTGAGGAGCGGGCAACGTTCCCGTTGACAGCCAGAGATGAGTCTCCCTGATCTCCGTGGTCGGGTCCGCGGCGAAGTGACCGCCGCCCTTCGTTTCGACGACCACCGCGCCGCGAACCGAGGCCGCAAGAAAGCGGCCGTGCGCAGCGGGGCATGACGTGTCTTCGTCGCCAAAGGTGATGAGGACCGGCACGCGAATGGTGCCGAGATCGAATCCCCACGGTCGCACGAACGCGAGCGTGTCGTCCACGGATCCACTCACGCCGTAACGGGCCTGCTCGGGGATGATGAGCGAGAACGCCTGGATGGTCTCCGGTCGCTCGAGAAAGCCGACGTCGATGTCGTTCGCTTCGCCGCCGAGCATCGAGCCGGGATCGTCCTGTATGCGCTCCTCCATCAGTCTCTGAGCTCGCTCCATCTCAACCGTAAGGACCTCTTCGCCGGCGTCGGCCCAGGCCAGCTCTGCGGCAATCTCGGGGTCCATGCCGTGCAGCCATTGTTCGCGGGTCAGACCTTCGGGGCCAAGTGGTGCCAGGCTCGACTGGCACGCCACCCGAACCACCCGATCACCCAGGAGCGCGGCGCAGGCAAGCGCGTGTGGACCGCCACCTGAACCGCCGACGATCGAGAAGCGGTCGAACCCGAGGGCGTCGGCCACGGTGCGGACGTCGGCCGCTTCGTCGGCCACGCGTCGACCTCGGTGGCGTGTCGAGCGGCCATACCCGGCGCGATCGGCGGTGATGTAGCGAATGCCCGCATTGGCGTAGAGGGAGTCGTCGGGCCACCGGCTCAGGCGACAGCCCGGCGTCCCGTGTAGTCCGATCACGGGGAAACCGTTGGGGTCACCTCCATCGACGAAGCAGATGGTTCGCCCGTCGTCGGCCAACACCGACTGCGACACAAGGGTCGCCGAGGTACGAGCGCGGTCATTCTTCATACGTGCACTTAGCTTGTTGGTCGACGGGCAGCGGTGACCGTTACCTCCACGAACCAGTGAGGTCGGGCCAGCATCGGAACCGGCACGAGCGTCGACGTAGCGAGATGCCCTTCGAAGTACGCGTCGCGTGCCGCCATCACGGCGCCGAGTTCATGGCCGACGACGGCATAGGTCGTGTACGCGACCACATCGGACTTGGTGAAACCACCGGCCACGAGAATCGCATCGACGGAGCGCCACATCTCCGCGGCCTGTTCGGCAATGTCGGTGCTGATGGTGCCGTCGGGACGCTCGCCGACGATGCCCGACGTCAGCACGATCTCCGAACCCGCAGGAATGGCTACTCCCAGGGCGTACTTGGCGGCCGGCGCAGCAATGGAGGCGGGTTGGATGACCGAATTCATGAGGAAAGGTTAGGCCGACCCCGCTGGTCCGTGTCTTCGACTACGGTCGTTGCGCTGTGAACGAGGGATTTGAAGCATTGGGATTCGCCCGGGTCGACACCGACCGCGATCGTCGTCAGGGTGCACCGGAGGCCATTCTCGCCCCCGGGAAGACGCCCGCCGAGGTGGCGGCCATCGCCCGTTCGCTCCTGGAATCGGGGGCGACCTCGGTGCTCGCGACACGCTGCGACGACCACCACCGCGACGCCATGCTGGCCATCTCGCCCGACGTGCAATGGCACGAGCGCGCCCGATGCGCATGGATTGCGTCGAATGTCCCGGCGCCGGTCGGTCTGGTCACCATCGTGTCGGCGGGGACGTCGGACAGCAACGTCGTGCACGAGGCCCGCATCCGCGCCGAACTGATTGGCACGACGGTGATCGTCCACGAGGACTGCGGCGTCGCCGGCCTTCATCGACTCATGCCGGTCATCCCCGATCTGAACCGCGCTGCGTGCGTGGTCGTCGTCGCCGGTATGGACGCGGCGCTTGCCTCAGTGGTGGGCGGCATAACGCCGGCACCCGTGATCGCCGTGCCGACGTCGACCGGGTACGGCGCTGCGTTCGGGGGCGTCAGCGCGTTGCTCGCGATGCTCAACTCGTGCGCCGCAGGCGTTGCGGTGGTGAACATCGATGATGGCTTCGGAGCGGGAACGATCGCTGCTCGCATCGCCCGGATGGCCACGCCGACCACATGATTCTCTACATCGACTGTGTCGGAGGTGTGGCCGGCGACATGTTGCTGGCCGCCCTGGTCGACGCCGGTGCGTCGTTGGCCTCCATTAATACCGAACTCGCGAAACTCGGCGTGCCGGGTCTGCATGCATCGGTCGAACGGGTCGAGCGTCACTCGATCAACTGCGCGCATATCAACGTTTCGTGGGACGAGCCAGCACACGACGCGCACGATGCCGACGACGCGCACGACAGGCACGACGCGCACGACCACTCCCGGGCGTACGCACAGGTTCGCGAGATCATCATGATCGCCGGCCTTGCTTCCCGGGTGACCGATCGGGCGCTTGCCGCGTTCGAACGTCTCGCCATGGTGGAAGCAAAAATCCATGGCGTGCCCGTCGACGACGTGCACTTCCACGAGGTGGGGTCGGAAGACTCGATTGGCGATGTCGTCGGCGTCGCGGTTGCGTTGGAGCTGCTCGACATCGACGAAGTGCAATGCTCGCCGCTGCCGCTGGGACGTGGTTTCGTTCGCGGCGCGCACGGGATGCTGCCCCTCCCCGCACCGGCCACCCTGGCCCTGCTGACCGACGTTCCCGTGGAAGGCGTCGACATCGAGAAGGAGCTGGTCACGCCGACCGGTGCCGCGCTCGTGGTCTCCCTGGCCACGCGCTTCGGAACGATTCCCGCGATGTCGATCTCCGCACTCGGCTACGGCGCAGGAGGGCGCGACCTTGCCCAGCGACCCAATATCGTTCGTGTACTTATCGGTACCGCACCGACAAAGACGGCAGGGGAGAAGCGGGCCACGGTCGTGTTGGTGGAGACCAACCTCGACGACTGTTCACCCGAGCTGATACCCGATGCGGCGGCTGCGGCAACTCGCGCCGGCGCCCTCGACGTGTGGACGTCGCCCGTCATCATGAAAAAGGGTCGACCCGGGTTCGTGCTCCACGCGATCGCCCGTCCCGACAATGCACAGGCGGTTGGCGATGCACTACTGCGAGAAACCTCGGCACTAGGAGTACGCATGTGTACATATGAACGCCTCGAGCTTGATCGCAGCTTCGTGTCGGTGGCGGTAGGTTCGGAGCAGGTGCAGGTGAAGATCGGCCTCCGCGACGGTCGGGTCATGAACATCGCGCCGGAGCACGACGACTGCGCAGCCGCCGCAGCGAAACTCGGGCTACCCGTGAAGGAAGTCTTCGCCCAGGCGTTGCTCGCCGCACGCGCCCAACTCGAACGCGCAGGGGAGAAGCGATGACCACCATGAACCACACCGACGAGATATCGCTCGCGGATGTTGTCGAAACTATTGCCGCCGTGGAACGGCAGATCCGGGCATATCCGAGCGCGATCGTGGCGTTCTCCGGTGGCGTCGACTCTTCGCTCGTAGCCGCGCTGGCGTTTCGAGCCCTCGGCTCGAAGGCATTGGCGATCACCGCCGTGTCGTCCGCGCTGGCCAGCGGCGAACTTGACGGAGCCCGTCATGTGGCATCGGCGATCGGCGTCGCCCACGAAGTGATCTCGACCGACGAGATGGCCCGAGAGGGATACCGTGAAAACGGCCCGGATCGCTGCTACCACTGCAAGAGCGAACTCTACGACCGCCTAGGTGATGTCGCCGCCGCCCGCGGGTTCGCCGTGCTGCTCTCCGGTGCGAATGCCGACGACCAGGGTGACTGGCGGCCTGGTCTGGTTGCGGCCGCCGAACACGACGTCCGCCATCCGCTCCTGGAAGCGGGAGTCGGCAAGACCATGGTTCGGGCCATGGCGGCGCACCTCGGTGTGCCAAGTGCCGAAAAGCCCGCGAGCCCGTGTCTGGCTTCGCGGGTACCCCACGGAACGCCCGTCGATCCGGTGGTGCTCGCGCAGATCGATCGAGCGGAACTGGGCGTTCGGGCGCTCGGATATGGCGTGCTTCGCGTACGCCACTACGGCGAACTGGCAAAGCTGGAGCTGTCCGAAGCCGATCTCGTACGCGCACTTACCACATCCGAACGAGAGCAACTCTCCGCCGCAGTGAAGTCGGCAGGCTACCGCCACGTTGCGATCGACACAGAACCCTTCCGGTCCGGAAACCTCACAGTGCACCTGCTGCCGCTGCCGCGTCGAAAGCCGCAGATTCCCGAAGCGCTATAGGGTCGCTATTTGGTGGGCTTCGGGTTAGTCGCCAGTAGGCGGACGCTGTTTAACGAGTCGATACGACGCTCGGCAATACGGTCCGCGGCCGCTGCGTAGGTGATCCCGTCGGTGTCGGCGATGGAGAACGTCTCCAGCACTCGGTCATACACTCGGCGCACGTTCGCCCAGGCCCGTTCCGGCTGAAACCCGCCCTTGCGGAATCGGTCGGTGTCGAAGATGGTGCCGCCGGAGTTCGCCACGTAGTCCACCGCGTACACGATGTCGCGGTCCTGCAGGGCCCGCGCGTGGCGCTCGTCGGCAAAGATGTTGTTGGCGGATCCCGCTACTATGCGCGCTTTCAATCGGGGAATGGTGTCGTCGTTGATGATGGCACCGAGGGCGTAGGGCGCGAAGATGTCGACGTCGGCGTCGTAGATCGCATCCGGAGCCACTGCGGTGACGCCATAGGTCTCCACCGCGGCCTCAACCTTTGCGGCATCGACATCGGTGACCGTGACGACCGCGCCCTGGTCGACAAACAGCTTCAGCGCCTTTTCCCCGCACACGCCAAGACCCTGGAGCGCGACGCGCTTACCCGACAGCGAGTCCGAACCCCACACCCGAAGCGCACAGGCCTGGGCCGACAGAACCGACGAAAGGGCCGTCGCGGGGGAGATGTCACCGGCGCCACCGGAGTGCTCCGGGAGGGTGACCACGTGGTCGGTCTCCATGTGCAGGAGCTCCATGTCGTGGAGCGTCGTGCCGACGTCTTCGCCGGTGATGTACTCGCCGCCCTGCTGGTCAATGAATCGACCCATCGCTCGAATGAGCGCCTCGGACTTGTCCTTTTTCGGATCGCCGATGATCACCGCCTTGCCGCCGCCAAGGTTCACGCCCGCGGCCGCATACTTGTACGTCATGCCGCGAGCGAGACGCATCGCGTCGAGAATGGCGTCGTTCTCCGAAGCGTATGTCCACATACGAAGTCCGCCGGTCGCCGGACCCAGCGCAGTGGAGTGGATCGCGATGATGGCCCGCAGCCCCGTGTCGGTGTCGTTGCAGATCACCACCTTCTTGAACTTGTACTTCTGCATGTAGTCGAGAATGCGGGCGTCCATGGTTCCTTCGTGAGGGTAAGCGGGTGAGTGGTCGGGCGAGGAGCGAGGCGGCAGCGACTACGCCGCCGTGTAGCCGCCGTCGACATAGAGAACGGTGCCGGTCACGTAGCTCGATGCCTCCGAGGCAAAGAAGGCAACCGGTCCGACCAGCTCCTCCGGACGGCCACGACGACCCATCGGCGTGAACTGCAGCACCTGCGCACGCTTCTCGGGACGGGCGTGTTCTTCGGTCGCGCCGCTCATAACGTTCTCGAAGTAGCCGGGAGCGAATGCGTTCACACGGATGTTGTGCTTCGCCCACTCGACCGCCTGCACGCGGGTGAGCTGATCGACACCGCCCTTCGCTGCCGCGTAGGCGCTGAGACCGGCAATACCAACGCCGCCGGCGATCGAGGAGTTGTTGATGATCGAGCCACCCGTGCCCTGCACGATCATGTGGCGCGCCGCGAGCTGTGAGCAGTTGAAGTACCCCTTGAGGTTGATGTCGAGCACGGTGTCCCAGGCATCCTCGCTGACGTCTTCGGCCGGTTCGATGATGTCGATGCCCGCGTTGTTGACCATCACGTGCAAGGCCCCGAAGTGCGAAACCGTGCGAGCGATGAGTGCCTCGACGCCGGGTCGGTCCGTCGTGTCGAGCCGAAGCGCCATCGCCTGACCGCCACCGTTCACGATGTCTCCGGCGGTCGCTTCGGCCTCGGCAAGGGTGCGAGAGCACACGACCACCCGTGCGCCCATCTGCCCGAGACCAACGGCGATCGCCTTCCCGAGACCGCGTCCCGAGCCCGTCACCACAATTACCCGATCAGTGAGATCAAACCAGTTCATGCGCCGATGCTAGGCGTCTGCGGACCGCGAAACGTTACGGCAGCAGTGCCTGCAGCGCGTCGATCGTGTCGGCTTCGTCGACGGACTTGTCGGTGCGGTATCCCTTCACCCGGGCGAAGCGCAACGCCACCCCGCCGGGGTAGCGGGTCGAGCGCTGCACACCGTCGATGGCGATCTCGACCACGATCTCGGGACGAAGCCACACGGTCCCCGGAGTACGTCTGACCTCACGACGTTGGAACTCCTCGGTCTGCCAGGTCAGGAGCTTGTCGGTGAGTCCCTTGAACGTCTTGCCGACCATGACGAACTCGTGCGTGCCATCGGCCGCCGTGCGTCGTGCCCCGAGATGCAGATTCGACAACCACCCCTGACGGCGACCGTGGCCCCATTCGGCGGCAAGCACCACCAGGTCGAACGTCCGGACCGGCTTCACCTTCTGCCACGTTGCGCCGCGCCGGCCAGCCTCATAGGTAGACATAGCATCTTTGACCATCACGCCTTCATGACCACGGCGCAGCGCATCGTCTTGGGCTGCCAAGGCAACCTCGATGTCGTTGGTGACCACGCCCGGTATGCGTCGAACCCCAACGAGCTTCTCGAGAACATGAAGCCGTTCGTGGAGAGGACGTTCGAGGAGGTCGACACCGTCGAGGTGCATGCAGTCGAAGAAGAAGGGTTCCAGGCCCCGATCGGGCGCCGCCTGACCCGCTTCGGTGGCAAAGGTGCTGATGGTGGATTGAAACGCGATCGGCCGGCCATCGAGATCAAGCCCGAGAACTTCGCCATCGAGAACGACCGTAAAACAATCCAGTGCACGTACTATGTCGACAACTCCGGGTAGGCGCTCCGTTATCTCATTGAGGTTCCGCGTGAAGATGCGCACCTCGTCGTGATTTCGGTGAACCTGGACGCGAGCACCATCGAGCTTCCACTCCACCGACGCTTCTCCGAACGACGCCAGCGCCGAGGACACGTCGGTGGCCGTCGATGCAAGCATGGGTTGGATCGGACGCCCAACGACCAGCCCGATTTCGCGAAGCGCATCCGCCCCTGCCCGAGCCGCTATCGCCTCCGCAGCGATGTCACCGCTGAGCAGGTGCGCGCGGCGAACGAGGGCTAGATCCACGTCGAACGCCTTGGAGACGGCGTCGATCACCACTCCTCCGAGTGCGCCCTGACGAAGCTCGCCCGAAATCAAACCCGTCAGCAGCGTCGCCTCCGAGGGGGTGGCCCGCGCAAAGGCGGCGGCGAGCGCGTTCTGGCGGCACGCCACGGATCCGCCGCCGCTCGTGGAGGCCAGCGTCGAGAACAGGTCGTCGACCTCGTCGACGGTGAGCGACGCATCGGTCGCCTCGCCGAGAAGTGGCTCGCCGGACCGGTATAGCGTTGACCACCCGACACCGAGACGTCCCTGGCGTGTCGTGCCTGACAACCAGGTGGCCACGACGCCGAGTTGATGGTCCGTGTGCGTCGACGACAGCAGCGCCGCGATCGTCGAGGCCTTCGCGAGTCGAGAACGCGTCGACGCTACCGCTTCGACAGCCTGGGCCACATCGAGGAAACGCATCTCGCCATGGTGGCACGGACGCGCCGCAATCGACGCGCCGGATGCGTGGGCAGGTGACATGCTCCGCGGTGTACTCGCGTATAGGGAAGACTGAGCGACTCATGCGTGTCCGAGTTCCTGCCTCCACTGCCAACCTCGGACCGGGTTTCGACACCCTCGGGCTGGCGTTGAACATGTATACCGAGGTGAGCGTCGAGCCCGCCGAAGCGCTCGAACTGATCTGCGAAGGCGAAGGGTCGGAATTCGAAGCGGGGCCCGGTCATCTTGCGGCTCGAGTGGCGCGTCAGGTACTGGGTCACGATCGGGTCCGGATCGAGGTGAGCTCCGAGATTCCGGTCTCACGAGGCCTCGGTTCATCCGCCGCCCTCGCGGTCGCCGTTGCCGCCGCGTGCGGGGCCGAGGATCCCCTCACACTCGTGGGCCTGCTCGAGGGGCACGCCGACAACGCGGCAGCGTGTGTCCTCGGCGGGTTCGTGACGGCAACGATCGTGGATGGCGTCGTGCACGCCCGACGACTTCCGCTCGATCCAGACCTGACCTTTGTCGCCGTGATACCCGCCCGCGAGCTGGAAACAAAGACCGCCCGTGGCGCGATACCGGCGACGATTGCTCATAGCGACGCAGTCTTCAACCTCGGTCGGATGGGCTTGCTGATCGCCGGTATGGCCGACCAGGCACTGCTGCATCCCTTTGCGGCCGAGGATCGCCTCCATCAGCACTATCGCAGTGACCTCTTCCCGGAGTCCCGAGGTATTCTACGTGCACTTACTGATGCCGGGGCTTTGGCGTCGTTCTGGTCCGGTGCGGGTCCGACACTGCTCGGTGTTTGCACGACAGGCAACGTTCACAACGTCCGTGACGCCGCAGCGGGTGCGATGGTGGACTCCGCTCTCGTGGGTAACGCGTTCGTCTTGAACGCGGACCTCGACGGGATTCGCTACCTTTCGCCGGGGTCAACTAGAACGAAACAATGACATCCGTGCAGATCACCGAATGCGTCGTTCTTGCCGAGGGCCTCCAGTTTCCGGAAGCGCCGATTGCGATGCCCGACGGCAGCATTGTGTTCACGGAGATCGCCGCAGAGCGGATCTCTCGGGTCCGACCTGTGGCTGGCGGCGGTTGGTCTGGCGTGGAGACAGTGGCCGAAGTGCCGGGCGGACCCAACGGACTCGCCGTCGGTCCCGACGGGGCGTTCTACTGCTGCAACAACGGCGGAAGTCTCGAGTGGGCCCGCATCAACACGATGATTCTTCCCGGACCCCGGCCCAGTACGTGGCGCGGCGGGAGCATCGACCGTGTCGATCCGAAAACGGGGGCGGTAACGACGCTGTACCGAAAGGCGACGAACTCCGACGTCGACCTGCGCGGACCCAATGACTTGATGTTCGATGCCCACGGCGGGTTCTGGTTCACCGATCACGGCACTCGGACCCTTCGAAGCGCAGATCGGACCGGCATTTGGTACGCCCTCGCTGACGGTTCTCAGTGCGAGGAGAAAGTCCATCCCGCCGATGGACCAAACGGCATCGGTCTCTCGCCGAGCGGCGACCGGGTCGTGTGGGTGGAAACGCACAGTGGGCGGGCGTACTGGCGTGAGATCACCGCCCCGGGCGAAGTGGAACCTGTCGATCGAGCGACCCGCGGCGTTCTTGCCTCACCCGGCATCGGTCTCTTCGACTCCCTCGCCATGGACGCGCAGGGCAATGCATGCGTCGCGACCATCGGTCCCGGCGGAATCACCTCGATCGCGCCCGACGGCACATGGACGCACTATCTGATGCCGACCGAAGTGTTTGATCCGCTCACTACCAACATCTGTTTCGGTGGGCCCGACATGCGCACGGCGTACATCACACAGTCAGCATTCGGGCGTCTCATTGCCGTTCCGTGGCCTACTGCTGGGTTGGCGCTCGCTCACTAGAGGCGCCGTGCGCGCCGCCGGGCTCTGGTGATCCCCGGCTCTGGTGATTCAGGGAGACCCTCGGGGTAGGACCAGGGCTGCGTCGACGTTTCGGGGCTTTCGCTGCGACGCCAGTCGGTCTAGGGTCGACTCATGGCGACGAAGAAGAACTCCGAACAAGACCCGTCCGAAGAAAACCCGAAGGGCGCGAGTCGAAAGGCTGGTGCTCCAAAAGCGGGGCCGGCAAAAGCTGCGTCGGCAAAAGCCTCGTCGACAAAAGCGGCGTCGGCGAACGCAGCAGCCCCGAAGCGCCCACGAGCGAAGACGAAGACGAACGTAAGTCGTAAGTACACGGATCTCTCTGTGGCGTCGTTTCAACACCCCGCCGATCGCGCCGCCACGGCCGCACTCACCGCGATACCGGGTCTCGACACGGTTGTGCGATGGCTTATCGAACAGGGATATGAGCGCGCGTTGAACCAGCAGAACCTGGCGGCTTCGGTACGCATCGGTCCCAAGCAAATGCCCGAACTCCACGAATCGTTCGTGCGCGTGCTCACGACGCTCGACCTGCCCGGCGCAGCGGAAAAGGCGCCGTTTCTGTATGTCGGACAGGGCACGACGTTGAACGCAATGACGATCGGGTCACAGAATCCGTACGTCGTTCTCACGAGTCGCCTCGTCGACGTTCTTGCTCCGGACGAACTCCACGCCGTGATGGGCCATGAGGTGGGCCACATCATGGCTAGCCATGTGGTGTATCACACGGCGCTTCAGATCTTGCTCGGCGTATCGCTGCCCATTCTGAGCCCCGGCAACCTTCCCCTCACGGCGGTGCGGCTTGCGCTTCTTGAATGGTTCCGCGCTGCGGAGTTGACCTGCGACCGCGCAGCCGTCCTCGCCGTCGACGACCCGGAGTTGGTGTGTCGGACGATGATGGTGCTCGGCTCCGGACTCCCGTCCTCGCGTTTGTCACTTCCGTCGTTCATGGATCAGGTGCGTGAGTATCAGGAGTGGGACGATGGGCCCGATCGTCTGCGTCGCTTCTTCGCACTGTTGAACCAGACCCATGGGACGCCTGTCCGACGTGCGGCGGAGATCATGCGATGGGTCGACAGCGGCGAGTTCGAGCGAATCCGCAGTGGTGAGTACGTGCGACGCGGCGAGGAATCCGATGTCTCCGCGGCAACCGGCGACGCGGTCGCTCACTACGGGGAACGATTCCGTGACATCGTGACCTCCGCCGGGGAGTCGGTCTCCAAGGTCAGCAACAAGCTGCAGTCATGGCTCCAGAGCGACTAGAGCTTGTCGCTACCCTTTGTCGCTACGCGTTCAGCACCCGGCAGCATTCCTTCAGCACCCTTCAACACCCTTCAGCACACCGCCACGATGTTCGGTGGCGAGGCGACGCCGTGGAGAAGGTTCAACGGAGCACTCGTCACCAGGAAATCATAGGTACGCGTAGTAGCGCAGTGTTCGCCGAGTGCGTCGAGATCGAAGAGCTCGCCAAGCGGGAGGCCGATGAGCGGGAGCAGGTTCAGGTGCATGAACAACGACGCGGCCACGGACGGGTCTGCCGAGGCCGCCATTGCTGCTTCGCGGTCCGCCGGTGTCATGGCGTACATCGGCGGTGGCCATGCTTCCACGGAAGGATTGTCAACGCCGATGCAGGCGATGTGCATGTCCCAGAGCGCAGCGACCGTTTCCTCCCGAGCAGCGAGGCCTGTTGCGGCGAGCGAGTTGGCGTAGGTGTTTCGGGCTTCGGCTGACTGGGCTCGATACCACTCAAGCCAGCCGGTGCGTACGAGCAAGATGTCGCCGGTTTCGAGGACGATGTTCTGTGCACGTAGGGTTTCATGAAGATCCGAAGCGGTGATCTCATCGCGGGTGCCGGGTTCGATCGGGCGGCCGACCTCGGCGCGCCAACGAGCGACGTCGGCGAGTACTCCTCGGCCGACGATTCCCCGGCGCGCCCAGAAGTGCACGCCGTGTTCGCTCTCCGGCATGCCGTTGTATGCGCCGTGAATCGGGTGACGCACGTGCCGGAACCCATCCCACTGCGACGACGCCTGGGTGTTCAGTCCGTGGAGCATGTCATCGGCCGACACGCCGCTGGGTCGTTGCACCACCTCGTGGGTATGAGCAGGTCGCCCGAAGAGCGGCGGGTCAGGTAGCTCCAGCTCGAGGTTCAGTGCAAACACCGATCCGGTCCGCACACACGCCGCTCCGCGGAGGGCCCGCTCGGGGGTCAAGGTGTTGAGACAACCGAAGCGGTCGTCGTCGCCCCACACGCCCCACGACGATCCCTTGGGACAGCCCTCCCGAATTGGTAGGTCAACATAGGATGGCAGGCTCACGGGTTGCTCCAAAGGGTAGTTGCATAGTTGTCTTCGAGCGCCGCGCGAGTCTTGACACCCTTTGGGTCGATGCTCTGGTCGACACCGACGTGGTCCAGCATCATGCATTCGATCGATGGCATGGCCGAGGTGTCGGGCCACTGGTCCGACTGCCACAGGCTGGAACGTCGAAATGCTTTCGCACAGTGGATGAACGCCTCGACGACCTGCACCACAACAGCAACTTTCGGTCGCCGCTTTACGACGCCATCGGGTCCGCCGAGTGTCACGGCATCGAGTATCTCCGAATCGGTGGTCACGAAGCCATGACCGTTGATACGCAGCGTTTCGTCGACGCCGGGAATGATGGCGAGCAGGCCGATGCGAGGATCGCGAACCAGGTTTCGATACCCGTCGAGTCGGTTGTTGCCCGGCAGCTCGCCCCAGGCCACCTGGGTCGGTGAGCGCATCACGACGAACCCGGGCGTACCGCCTTTCGGAGACACGTCGCCGGTCCCGTCGGGGTTCGTCGTGCCCATGGCGATGAAGGGGCAGTGCGCCAGGAAGGCGCGGCAATTGTCGTCGAGTTCGTTGATCTCCTTGGCCACCGGCAACTTCCCCGGCGGGGGGAACAGCGAGGCGAGCTCGTCGACGGAACGCAAAGCATGTGCGACTGGTTCGAAGTCCATCGCCGCAGCCTTGCAGATCGACGCCGGACTGGCCATCCGCGTCGGAGAATGCGCGCTGTCGCCAGCACCGGCCCGGCTTTTCAGTTGTCAAGGAACCATTCGCAGCGACCGCAATGCCATCACCCATCGCCGCTCGGAAACACCATCCGATTGCGCTAGCCGGTGTCGGGTTTGGTTTTGGACAGCGTTTTTGGCTCGACCACCCACACGCTGTCGCGTTTGACGAGTCGCAGCTTGTTCACGTGTAACCAGTGATGATGTGGCTCACACATCCGAGCCAACAGCGCAAGATCGGTGCGG
>JANOWU010000273.1:0-12409 GCA_031418035.1 Acidimicrobiia bacterium | reverse complement strand
ACTCTGCAGCTGATGGTACCCGCACGATCGCCGCAAGTTCCCCGAGCAGCCGATCGACTGCCTCGAGGTCCTCGACGAGCGGGTGATCATTCGCCTCGTCGGGAATCGAGGCGCAACATTGCACCAGACGGTCAAGCATCGTTCCCGCTTGCACGTGACCATGCCGACGAACAGCGCGGAGCGCAGCTACCAACTCGCACGAGAGAATCGTGCGGAGCGCGAGCGAACAGGACACGGTCGCAAGTGCGGCCTGCCACGCGAAGGACCCGTGGTCTTCGATCCCGAGCGAGACCACGGTGTGGCCAATCGTCGTCGGAGCGGCCGACTGCCGTAGGTCGGCCATCGCCGAAGCCGCTGTGTACTCCAGCACCATGAGCCCCGAACTACCGCTCGGCCCCTCAGCCAGAAACGGTCGGAGGCCCGATAGCGCAGGGTTGTTCATTTGGGTCAGACGCGACACCGACAATCCAGCGGCCTGCACCAAGGCCAACCTGACCTGATCGAGTGCCAGGGCGAGACCGGCGTGGTGAAAGCCGCCATGGTGCCAGCTGCCCGTCGGCGTGTAGAGCGGGTTTTCGCACGACGCGTTGATGTCGATCTCGAGGATCGAGCGAGCATGGTCGAGCACCTCGAACAGCGCACCGTGAACGGATACGAGGCAGCGCCACGCGAACGGGTCCTGGAGCCGGGCTGGCTCGTAGCCAGCGTCATCCAGCAATCGACGAAGCGCCGCGCCGACGTGAACCATGCCACGATGCGGACGCGCCGACGCCCCTACCTCCGACCAAGCCTCGGGGTTCGCGCGCACCGCTGGTGCGGAGAGCGAGGCAATCGCGAGTAGAGCATCGGTGAGCACCGTGACGTCGTGGAGACCAAGCGCGGCGAGCGCCAGCGTCGGCGCGCTGGAACTCATCAGAGGGAGAGCCCCCGTCGCGTCGATGTCGTCAACGAGCGATCGAAAACTGCCGTTCGCCCAGGCCCGTTCGCCCACGAGTGCCATGCCGAGTTCGGCCAGCACGGTGATGTCGCCTGTCCCGACGCCACCGTGTCGTCGAACGACCGGAGCCAGCCCGAGACGAAGAGCCTCGACGAGCGCCGCAGGAATGTGTGGCGCGATGCCCGATCGACCGGCCGCCAGCTGATTGGCACGGACGACAAGCAACGCCCGCCCAACCTCGTCGGACAGAGCTGGACCGAATCCGGCGGTATGGCTGCGCAAAAGCCGACGGCCGTGCTGGCCGTCGGCATCATCGGCGACGATGTCGCGATTCGCCCCGACACCCGTGGTGCGTCCGTACAGGGAGTGTTCTGCCGAGATTCTGCTGGCCAGCGCGGAGTTCGCCACGAGGCGCTCGTGGACATCGGGCGCGAATACCACGGGGATCGTCGGTGTCCGGGCTGCAGCGACGAGCCGGTCAACGCTGAGCGTCTCCTCGCCGAGGATCAGCGGGGCGTTCACTGGGCAACCCGGTTGCCGACCGTACTGCCCGCCGTGAAGTTGTGAGGTTGGGAGCGTGAAGCTGGTGCGGTCGACCTACTGCCTGGCTGAACACGAGATGGGTCGAGAACCTCGATCCTCAGCCGTTTGTTGCCCTTGCCTTTGGACTCGGTCTTCACGACGCGGAAGCCGCCGATCTCGCGTGTCGACGCAACGTGCGTCCCGCCATCGGCCTGCTTGTCGAGCCCGACGATATCGACGAGCCGTATCTCGGTGACATGGCTGGGGATCATGTTCACCTTGGTCCGGATCAGATCGGGATCGGCACTGGCAGCGGCCGTGGGAATCACGCTGACCTCGATAGGACGGTCGGCCGCGATCTCCTCGGCCACGAGCCGTTCGATCTCGGACGCGAACCCTTCGGGGAGCGGATCGAACTCGAAATCCATACGCGCACTGAGTGGTTCCATGTTGCCGCCCGTAACGGCCACTCCCCACCGCTTCCAGATCACGCCGCACAGCACGTGCATCGCCGTGTGAGTGCGCATCAGTTGATGGCGGCGGTCCCAGTCAAGCTCTGCGCGCACCACGTCGCCGACCGACGGGAGCAGCCCCTCCCCGACGGTGTGCCATACGACGGCACCTCCCTTGCGGACATCAGTGACGGCGAGTCCGCCCAGTGTTCCCACGTCATGCGGCTGCCCGCCACCGGTCGGATAGAAGTGCGTCCGGTCGAGCGCGATGCGACGGACCGGCCCTACAGGAGGTTCGCCGTGATCGGCATCGATGGCCACCACGGTGGCCTCGAACGATCGGACGTAGGCGTCGACGAGATAGTCGAGGCGGGTCTCGGCCAGATCGGAGCCATCGGAGGGTTGCTTGTTCATGGCCTCGATCTTGCCCCGTCACCAAACGTTCGTGGCACGGTTTGAGCCGAATGCCATTGCGACGCGCCCGGCCAGTACGGTTGGCGCGATGGGAGCTCCTGCTGACACGTTCGTCAAGACCTACGTCACCGAGATGACGGGAAAGGCGATGGACCTCGAACGCCTCGTCACCGAGCCAAGTGGACTCGATGCGCCGGAGATGATGGCGGCCTTCGCCCACCCCGACCTCGGTCGTCTCGGCATCACGATGATGGCCGACTTCATGGCGCCCGAGGGATCGATCTACTACGACGCGATCTTCGGTGCGTACCTTGGCCAGCAGGCAATTCGAGGGTGGCTCGTTCCGGCCATGGCCGACATCGAGTTCATCGACTTCGCGCCGACGGCCGAATCCGTCACCTTCGATGATGGCGAGGGCGGCACGTCACTCGACGAGTGGCAGATGGTCATGAACCTCGGCGACACCAAGATCCCACTCTCGCGAGGCGTCAGCGTTCGCCGTTACCGCGACGGCTGGATCACGTGGGCATGCGACGTGTACGACACCGCCGCATTCCGCCAACCCCCTCCACCCGACATGGCCAACGTGGCGGGGATGCCGACCGAGCCGCCACCACCGCTGCCGCCGTGGCCCCGTGTCGAATGGTCGACCCACACCTCGGTCGTCCCCGCTCCCCTTTCGGAGGCAGCCTCGGCGTGGGCTGCACAACGACGGACGGCGCGCTCCGAAGGACAGCCTTCCCTCCTCGACGTACCGAGCGGGCTGAGCCATGCCGACCTCCACGACCTCACCCATGACCCGGAGACCGGGTACGACTTCGATCTGATGAGCGACCTCTTTCATCCCACCGAGTCCGTCTACATCGACCCGCTCTTCGGCGAGTTCCGTGGCCAAGCGGCCATCAGGTCCTGGCTCACCGACATCATGCCGAGGGCCGGCACACTCGCGTTAGAGCCGCTCGGGCCGACGCTGTTCGATGGGACCACGTCGGTCCTGGAGTGGAAGCAGATGGCCGTCGCCCCGGACGGCACTCGCACGATGATGCTGCGGGGGACGAGCGTGCGTCGCTACGCCGACGGTTGGGTCGTCTACGCCGCCGACTATTTCGACACGGCCCCGCTCGCCGACGCGGACATTCAGGCGGCAGGCCTTGCCTCCGGAGCAACGATCACTGCCGCAGACATCCTTCGTTACCGGCAGGCCTGACGCCGATCACGCTCGATCGGGTGGACCTCGGTCGGGGTCACGCCTCCCGCCTCGAACTCTTCGTGGCTGTCGCGACACCCCTGCCAAACACGCCAGACTCGAAGGATGCATCGTCAGGTTGCCGCACTCGTTGCCTTTGTCACCTCAGCTGGCGTCTTAGTGATGGAGATCGTTGCGTCCCGTCTGCTTGCGCCCTATGTCGGGGTGACGCTCCAAACTTACACGGCGATCATCGGTGTCGTGCTCGCCGGGATCTCCCTCGGGGCCTGGTTCGGCGGGAGGTTGGCCGACCGCACGAGCGATCCCGTTCGACTTGTCTCATTCACCCTCGTCGCCGCCGGCAGTCTGATTTTCGCCTCCCTCGCACTGCTGCGCTTTGCCGCGTGGCTGTTCACGGACTTCGAACAGCGGTTGTATGTGGACTCGCCGCCGCTTCAGGCCGTGCTACTCGTGGTGTTTGCGTTTCTTCCGCCCGCATTGGTGGCTTCGATGGTGTCACCGCTTCTCGTGAAGGCGTCCTTACTGGACCTCAACCGGACCGGGCGTGAGGTCGGTCGGCTTTCGGCGATCGGCACGGCAGGCGCAATCTTTGGGACGTTCATCGCCGGATTTCTTCTCGTGGCGACGATCTCGTCGCCGGTGATCCTGTTTCTCGTTGGAGCGTTGTTGGTCGTCATGGGCATCTTGCTGTGGTTTGCGACTCGCCAGCGCAGCACTCCTGTCGCGTCGGCACGTGTTCCCCTGGCGATGCTCGTTGTCGCGGGTGGTCTCGGCGGCACGGTGCCGTTGCATGACACGCCCTGCGATGTCGAAACGTCGTACTTCTGCGCCAGTGTCATCGAAGACGGTTCACGTGTCCGGATCCTCCAACTCGACACGTTGTTGCACAGTGCCGTCGACCTCGATGACGACGCGAAGTTGATCTTCGAGTACACGCAGTCGATCGGTGCGGCAATCGACGCGCAGTTTCCGGCCGGCCGGGCGATTCGAGGGCTCCACATCGGCGGTGGCGGATTCACGATCCCGCGCTACATCCGCAAGGTCCGCCCCGGCTCGTACAACCTGGTCATCGAACGTGATGCCGAAGTGATCACGTTGGACAAGAAGAAGTTGGGTCTTGTCACCGACGAAAACCTGGTCGCCCGAGCCCAGGATGGACGAATCGCCATGCGCCTTGCCCCGGCATCGTCCTATGACCTTGTCGTTGGCGATGCGTTCGGAGGAGAGGCCGTACCTTGGCATCTGGCCACCAGGGAGTTCACCGCGCTGGTACGCAAATCGCTCAGACCGAATGGTCTGTACGCATTGAATGTCATCGACGGTGCTCCGTCGAAGTTTGCGAAAGCGGAAGTGGCAACGGTCGCTGCGGTGTTCCCCCACGTCGCGGTGGTCGCTCCACGACAGGCCTTCGCCGGAGAGACGGGTGCCAACTTCATCGTTTTGGCGTCGGACTCCCCACTGCCATTGCAGGCTCTTGCTGCGCGACATCGCGAAGTGAACCTCGACGTCGTGATTCGATCGGGTTCGGACCTGAACGCTTGGGTGGGCTCTGCTCGCGAGCTCACTGATTCCTTTGCCCCGGTGGACCAACTGCTCACCGTGGAGGGATGAGATGGCGATCGACGACGATGCGCTCAGCGACGCTGATCGCGTCGCTCTCGATTCCGTGCCGTGCTGCGTGTGGATCATCAGCCAGGAATTGCTGTCGACGCTGTTGTCCACACTCGGCGATCCGATCGATTCGTATGTGAACGGATCACAGGTCTGGATCGACGATAACGGTCCCTCCGGCATCGCAGTGGAGTGGCGTCTCCATCCGGTTGGCGGTTACGAACGACCCGTGGGGCTCACCACTACGGGGGTCTTCGCCGATGTCGCCAGCGGTATCTCCGATGTCGACCCGGTCATGCTGTGGGGTGGCCTCGAAGTGTTCCCGGCCTATCACGATGCTGTCGAACCCGACGTCCTTGCGCGCTGGGCCGTCGCACGGATCGGTATCGAAGCGACCGCAACGGGTCGAGCGAATCACGACGCCATCGCCGATCGTTGGGAGCGCAGCGGTCGAATTACCTCCATCGTGGACGAACTCATCGCCGAACTTCGGTCCACGCCACATTGACCGACGGGCCCACCCCGAGTCGCTGTTCGTCGCAGAGTCTTCTGCGGAACGAACGACAACGGCCAAGGCGGCCCGCATCGAGCAAGTCACGGTCGTGTCAACGTTATTGTGCTTCATCCGATGACGGCTAGGTCGGGAATTTCCAGTTCGATGGTCGTGGACACCGACACCGAAGACTCTTCGGTCGTCATGGTTGAGAGGCCGCATCGCGTGTCGATCTCGGTGGAGATCGCTTCGAGCTTGGCGGTCGACATGCCCGGGACTTTTCGGAACTTCGTGAAGGTTGCGACCTGCCACTTCCCGTACGCCACGACGGCCGCTTGATCGGACTTCGCTGCCTTCATCGACTTCTTGAGCGAGCCGTACTGCGCGACGTACGCCTTTCCGAGCTTGGTCCCGATCGCTTTGATCGAAGGGTCGTTGAGGTTGTTGAACACGGTTGGGACCCGCTCGACGAACACCGTCGCTGCTGACGACACCACGGCTCGGAAGTTCGCCGGGGGCTCCTCTCCGTCGAGGTCTTCGGGGATGTTCTTGTTGGCCTTGTCCATTGCTGTCGCAGCCACGCAAAACTTACTGGTCGGCTCATCGGCAAACGCCGCTGAGGGGGCGAGTAGGGATGCGGCACAGGCCAGGGTGAGTGCTGCGCCGATTCGATTTTTGATGTGTGTAGTAGTCATGGGTTCACGATGAACGCAATCACGGATGTGTTCCGTGACGGCCGCTACACAACGCGAAATTCTTTGGACATCGTCTCGGCACTACGCGTGTCTGCGCCAGCCGGCCCTTTCGATGCGACGTAGGGCAACTCGTCGGGCATCGGCGCGAGATGTTGATGGTTCGTGTGCTCGGGCTATCGAGTTGCGGGAATGAGGAGCGCGTGTTGGCGGCCGCGAGCAATCAGTCGACCGGCGCGGGTCCACACCTCGGTGTCTTGTACCACGAAGCCGGCACGCGACGTGTCGATGCGATGCCACACCAGACAGTGTTCTTCGCCGGTGTCGCCCGGGAGAGGAAGCGGGTCGAGGAACTGCACCGTGAGTTCAACCGTGGGGAAGAGCACGCGGTGACCCTCGTCCACATACGTGATCGGCGTCGGCACCCAGGTGTCGGTGAGGGCTGCGGCTACTGCGGCGTCGACAGGTCGCGGCTCGAACAGACGGACCCATCCTCCCGAGATGGTCTCGGTTCGTGCTGTGTCGAGCAAACGTCCGCTGCCGTACTCGGGGCCGAGTGCGCGCCGTGAATCCCAGTTCTCCTGGACTCGCGGTCGCGTAACCCCCTCCCAGAAATCGGGACAATACTCCGGGCCCGCCACCGTGGGCATCACGGTGTGATCCCAGTCGTAGCTCTCCCATGGTCCACCGAGCGCTGCGAGGGCAAGTCCCACCGTGCGACCGTCTTGCACGAGCCGTGCGGATACGTTCGAGAGTGTGCGCCCTGCGCGCTCGATGGTGACGTCGACGTGAAACGGTCCGGACTGCACGGGAAGCAGGTAGTGGTTAGTAAGTGTACGAAGTGATCGATTCTCTGACCCGGCTGCTGCCTCGATGGCCCTCGTTACGGCAGCAATCGAGTGTCCGCCGTGAAGGCCTCGATCGATGAGCCACCGATCCGAAAACGAACCGGCGAAACGACGGACCGTTGGCGACTCGGCGTCTTGAGCAAGAGTTTCTTCGACCATGGCGAGGTCTCGATCGAATTGGCACGCCGGGGGCGCAGGCAACGAAGTCACGGCCGATATGTAAACAGCACCGGGCGGCGAATGCGAAACTGCTCACTCGGCCCCTGCGGTGTACCTTGGGCCCATGCCCGCCGTATTCGTCCATGGAAACCCCGAGACCCCTGCCGTTTGGGGCCCCCTCCTGAAGAAGTTGGGTCGCGCCGACGTGATCGCCCTTCAGCTTCCCGGCTTCGGAATCCCCACCGCGCCGGGTTTCACAGCGACGAAGGAATCGTATGTGGACTGGCTAGTTGCCGAGCTTGAAGCAATCGGCGAGCCCGTCGACCTTGTCGGTCACGACTGGGGCGGAGGCTTTGTACTGCGGGTCGCGTGCCTGCGTCCCGACCTCATTCGCTGCTGGGCGAGCGACGTCGCCGGGCTGCTGCACGATGACTATGTGTGGCATGACTTTGCCAAGATCTGGCAGTCCGAGGAGGGCGAGGCGTTCTTTGCGAACCAACTCGGCACGCCGCGGGCCGACCGGATCGCGCTGTACAACTCCATGGGCATCATCGGCGAGGTTGGGGAATCCTTCGTCGACGCCGGAAACGAGGAGATGGCCCGCTGCGTGCTCGCCCTCTATCGTTCGGCGGCCCAGCCGGCGATGCGTGAGTGGGGGACCGACGCCGACAAGGCCAAGGCGCGTCCGGGCCTGGTGATTGCGGCCGAGAACGACCCCTTCGTCGGAGGACCCGCAATGGCCCATTCGATGGCCCTGCGCCTGGGCGCCGCGCCCGTGGATCTTCCCGGGGTGGGCCACTGGTGGATGTTGGAGAATCCCGAGCTGGGAGCCTCCACGCTCGAAGCGTTCTGGGCCACCGTGCCAGCATAAGTGGTCATTTCGTCGCTCCCGGAGCGACGTCGTGACCAATTATCGAACGCGGGAAATACGTCCTGGCTAGGCTTCCGTCATGACGACCGTTGCCGGCACCCGCGTTCTTTCGACCACGTGCACCCTCGACTGTCCTGATGCCTGTTCGCTCTCGGTCACCGTGACCGACGGTGTCATCACCGACATCGACGCCGGACCGGGAAACCCGTTGACCGACGGGTGGATCTGCAAGAAAGTGAAGAGCCATGCCAAGCGGGTCTACGGGCCCGATCGCGTGCTCACCCCGCTCATTCGGGTGGGGGAGAAGGGCTCCGGCGAATTCCGTACTGCGACATGGAACGAAGCCGTTTCGGTCATAGGTGCACAGATGAAGTCGAGCCTTGCCGAAGCAGGCGGGGACTCGGTTGTTGCGTTCACCTACAACTCCTCGACCGGCATTCACGAGGCAGACGGCCTCACCGAAGCGCTGTTCAAAGAGATCGGTGCGACCCAAGCCGTTCACACGATCTGTGGGGCGACACGAAGTGCGGGCTGGAAGAGCGTGATCCCCGGCCTCATAACCACCGATCCCTTCGATGTGATCCACTCGAAAGTCGTCGTGATTTGGGGGGCCAACCCCACGATCTCCAACACGCACTTCCCGCCGCTGGTGCAGCAGGCCGTGAAGAACGGGGCCAAGGTCGTCGTGATTGATCCTCGACGCACCGCCATGGCCAAACGCGCCGACCTGCACCTGGCCGTGCGACCGGGAACCGATGTGGTCTTGGCGTTGGCCGTCGCGAACTACTGGGCCCGGAAGGGCTACATCGATCGCGCATTCCTGGCCGAACATGCCGAGGGCACCGATGAGTACTTGGCGGCGGCCGCCGATACGTCGATCGCCGACGCGGCCACGATTTGTGGCTTGGATCCGGCCGACATCGAAGCGTTCGCCGAGCTCTACGGAACCACGACGCCGTCGGTGTTGCGGATCGGGTGGGGACAGGAGCGAACCGCAAACGGGGGCGCCGCGTGTCGAGCAATCCTTGCGCTCCCCATCCTCGCCGGACACTTCGGTGAGTTGGGTTCGGGCATCATCGGCACGACATCTTCGGGTGTCGCCAAAGATCCAATGCGGCGCTGGCCCAACGGTGCAGCTCCTTCGCCCGATCGACGTACGGTTCCCATGCATCGCATCGGTGAGTGGCTGGCGTCGCCAACTTCGGACCCGTGTCGTGTCCTGTTCGTTCAAGGATCGAATCCTGCGGTCATGTGCCCGGACTCTGTTGCGGTTCACGCCGCACTTCGGCGAACTGATGTCTTCACGGTGGTGCACGAACAGGTGATGACCGATACGGCTCGCTTCGCCGACGTCGTGCTGCCTGCCACGACCGCCTTCGAAATCGACGACGTCGCCGGCAGCTACGGATCGTTCATGATTCAGCCGGTGCGAGCTGTCATCGAACGAGTCGGGGAGAGCCGATCCAACGACGAGGTTGGCTTGGCCATTGCGAACGAGTTGGGCTTCGATTGGACCATGCCGTCGGGTGCATTGGCGAACTGTGTCGACGACGTCGGTCCTCGCATGGTGCGAAGCTCACCTCGCCAGTTCGTCGACTCGTTCCCAGCCGGAGGGCGGGCTCATCTGATCGATCCGGTTCAGGGCGCGCCCCGTTACGTCCCGCTTGTCGACGGCGCGTATCCGCTCACGTTGATCTCACCGGCAACGGCGAAGACGATCAGCTCGATGTTCGGCGAGTTCCAGAGTCCTTCGCTCGATGTCGTGGTGCATCCCGACGACGCTGCAGCACGCTCGTTGACCGATGGTCAGTTGGTGCACGTGTACAACGGTCGAGGGCGGGTGAAGATGACCGTCATCGTCAGCAAGGACACCTGCCCGGGCACGGTCGTGACGCCGAAGGGTATGTGGCTGCGGGAGTACGACGGTGGCGTCGGCCTGAACGTATTGATACCAGCCACCGCCGACGCGCTGGTCGGCGGTGCCTGTTTCAACGACACCCGAGTTGAGCTCGCCGCGATTTCGTAAGTGGTTATACCTTTACGGGAACGTCGACGGGAACCGTCGGCGCCGCGAGGTGATGGCCTTCGACGTTGATGCGCGGCATGAGCTTGTCGAGCCACTTCGGAACCCACCAGTTCTTCGCGCCGAGGAGTTCCATCGTTGCCGGGACGAGCAACATTCGCACGATGGTTGCGTCGAGAAACACGGCGGATGCGAGTCCGATGCCGAACATCTTCACGGTTCGATCCTCTTCCAACACGAACGCCCCGAAAACCACCACCATGATTGCTGCAGCTGCCGTAATGACGCGTGCCGTCATGGCCAGACCGTCGGCGACAGCACTTGCGTTATCGCCCGTGCGATCGAATTCCTCCTTCATACGCGACAGCAGGAAGACTTCGTAGTCCATCGAAAGTCCGAACACGATGGCGAACAACATCATCGGAAGGAACGGTTCGATGGGTGCACCCGACCCGAGTCCCAGGAGCGAGTGGAACCAACCCCACTGGAACACGGCAACGACGATGCCGTAGGCGGCGCCGATGGAAAGCAGGTTCATGATGACCGCTTTGAGCGGCACGAGCAGCGACCGGAACACGACCATAAGGAGAAGGAACGACAGGCCGAGAACGGCACCGAAGAAGATCGGGGTTCGCTTCGCGAGGTACGAGGCGAAGTCCTTGTTGGCAGGACCGGCGCCTGTCACGAAGACCTGAACGCCCGACGCTGCGGTGTTCGCCGGAACAACCTCGTTGCGAATCCGGTCGATGAGGCGTCCGGTTTCGATGTCCTGCGGTGATGACTTGGAGATGACTCGGACGAGGCCAGCCTTTCCATCTTGCGACGGTATGAGCGGGCTGGCGAACGCCACGTTCGAGTCGGCGGCGATGGCCTGCTGAAGTTTTGACGCCGCCTCCATATCGGCGGGGGAGGAGAACTTCATCGCGACGACCATCGGGCTGGAGAACCCGGCGCCGAAGCCCTTCGCCACCAAATCGTAGGCCTGTCGGGTCTGTGTCTTCTCGGGGAAGTTCCCTTCGTCGGCGAACCCCATGCGTAGCGAGAAGACCGGTGCGGCGAGGAGACCGAGCACGACGAACCCGATGATGGCCATCGGCCAGGGCCGGTGCTGCACCAGCCGACTCCAGCGGTACCAGATGGTCTCGCGCATCGGCTTCTCGGGACGGTGGGGAACGATCTTCTTCAGCGCCGGTATGAAGAACCCGCCGACGATCGCAATGATGATGACGGCTACACCGACCAGGGAGAGCGCCGGAACTTTGATGCCGCCACCGAGGAAAGCCAGTGCCAGGCCGGCGGATGCGAGCACGCCGCGACGCTTGGTGATGTCGATTCGGTGTTGCGCGAAACCCAACAATGCGGGGAGCAAGGTCATGGACGCGGCCAGCACCGCGAGGACTGTTGCCGACGCACCAACGGCGAGTCCTTGAATGAACTTGAGGCCCATGAGCCACATACCGAGCACGCTTATGATTACGGTGATACCGGCGAACAGCACAGCGCGACCGGCGCTGTCCATGGCGTCGACCGTGGCGTCTTCGTAGCTCAGTCCTGCGCGCAAGCCGTCTCGGTAACGAGTGATGATGAATAGCGCGTAGTCGATGCCGACGCCGAGGCCGATCATGATGCCGATGAAGGGCGTGAAGTCGGGAATGGAGAGGAACTGTGTGGCAATCGCCAAGAGCCCGGAGCCGACGAAGATGCCGAAGAGTGCAGTGCCGATCGGAAGTCCCATGGCAAGTACTGAACCGAACGCAAGGATGAGGATGACGACGGCGAACGCCAGACCGATGAGTTCGGTCTCCGGCGGCTCGAACTCACCGAAGGCCTGTCCTCCAAGCAAGACGTCGAGACCTTCGATTTTCGGCTCGGCCTTCACCAGAATCTTTCGGTACTTGAGCAGGTCCTGCTGCGAGAGATCGGTACTCAGGGCGACGTCGGCATAGGCCAGTTTCCCGGCCAGTTCTCCTTGCCGGGCTACCTGCTGTGCACCCTCGGGGCTGTAGGGCGAGGTGACCGTGACCCCTTTCAGTTCGCCGGCCCTTGCAAAGAACTTCTCCATGGCGGCCCTGACGGCAGGGTCCTCGACGCCCTGCTGGGCCTGGAAGACAAACTGTCCGTTGAAGCCCCCTCCGCCGCTTGTACCGAAGTTGTCCTTGAGGATGGTGAAGCCCTTTTCG
>JANOWU010000272.1:0-16902 GCA_031418035.1 Acidimicrobiia bacterium | reverse complement strand
TGGTCTACGGCGCGGCGAAGTCGGGGGTGCAAAACCTGGCCCATGGGCTCGGCGTTGCGTTCGGTCCGACGGTCCGTGTGAATTGCATCCAGCCGGGTCCCTTCCTCACCGATATCTCCAAGGCCTGGGATCTCGAGCGTTTTGCACGGCAGGCGAAGGACACCCTCATGATGCAGCGCGGTGGCGAGCCCCACGAAATCGTCGGTGCAGCGCTCTATCTCGCGTCCGACGCTGGCAGCTACACCACGGGCGCCGTCATTCGGGTGAATGGCGGTCCCCGCTGACGGCGAGCGCGAAAAGGGGGTCATCACTCGAGGAAGAAGAAAGTTGTAACCGGGGCAGCGTTTGCAAGAATACCGATGCGGGTAGCAGAGACGGATGCCCCAGACCCCGGTTCCCCCAGCACTCGACCGTGCGGCGTCATATGCCTGGCGGCTACTGGTCATCGCAGGTGCAGTAGCAGTAATCGGCTGGAGTCTTGGGCGGATCGCTGTGGTCATCGGTGCAGCATTCCTCGCTTTGATTCTCGCGAGAGGACTGACACCGATTGCCAAGCTTCTTCGAAAAATGCGACTTGGCGCGGGCCCGGCCGCAGCACTCTCGTTGCTGCTCTTCATGGCGCTGTCTGCCGGAATCATCGCAGCAGCCACGGCGACGGTCGCAGGACAGAGTGATTCTCTGGCGGACTCGCTCGACACCGGTGCCAAAGATATCGAGAAGTGGATCACGTCGCTTTCGATAGTCGATGTGGACAGGTCCGACCTGGAGCGCATTCGCAAGCGTGCCACAGAGTCGATAACCAACATCGGAAGCAGTGGGGGCGGGTCGGCCCTTGCCGGCGCAATGACGGTCGGCAAGCTCCTCGTGGGCCTGCTGCTCGCGCTGATCGTTTCGTTCTTCTTCCTGAAAGATGGACCGGCGTTCCGCACTCAAGCGGTTGATCTTCTTCCACCCCGTCACCGCGCGCTCGCCACCGATGCGGCGAATCGGTCTTGGGACGCGTTAGGCGGATATCTTCGCGGCTCAGCGTTACTCGGCGTGATCGAATCATTGATTTTCGGGTTAACGCTCGCCGTGACGGGATCGTCGCTTATTGCGCCGGTCATGATCTTGACCTTCATTGCGGCATTCGTACCGATCATCGGTGCGATCGCTGTCGGGGTAGTCGCGGTTCTCGTGGCTCTCGCGACCGGAGGAGCGACAGCGGCGTTGGTCATGGCCGGTGTTGCTCTGGTGGTCCAACAGCTCGATAACGATCTCCTCGCGCCTGTCTTGTACGGACGTGCCTTGCGCCTGCATCCTCTCGTCGTTCTGATCGGTGTCGCAGCCGGTGGGTCCGCCTTTGGCCTGGCCGGATCAATATGCGCGGTGCCGGTGCTGGCGGTGCTGTCGGGCGTCCGTGAGGCGTTCCGGCAGCGTGAGATGGCATGACGCCGGGGTCACGCGCGCAGCGATGAAGTCGGTAGAGGTCCGGAAGGATCGGATCCGTTCGGTGACCCGGGATTTGGCCCACGCCCACCCGGTCAATGATCTCGCGTTGTGGTCCGCCGGACTCACGTTCTTCGCAGCTATTGGGCTGGTGCCACTACTGATGGAGGCGGTCGCTCTCGGTGGCCGGATCGCCGGGGAGAGCATCGTCCGCGAACGCGCAGCGGAATTGCTAGGTGCACTTCCGAATTCGAATTCGGCGCCGGCCGCCATGCGCTCGATGGTCGACGCTTCGCTCGGACTGTCGTGGCCGAACATTGCGCTCTTGCTTGTGCCGACCACCGTGTACGGAGAAGGATTTCGCAGATCGTTCCTGCAGATGTCGCTCGACCGTCCACGACGGTCCACCGGCTGGCGAGGACGCCTTGCCTTCCTCCCGATCATTGCTCTAGCTCCGATTGCGCTCCTCGCCATCGTCGCCACAGTTCCGTTCGTTGCCCCGCTCTACGAACGGGGAGGTTGGGGTTTGGCAGCAGGGGTAGTCGTCTCGTTCCACATTACGTTCGTACTCCTCACCGTTGTGCTCGGAGCGATCTATGGCGTGGTCGGCACGGTCTCGATGAACGGGCGCCCCCTCGCCCTGGCGTCGGCGTGCGCAGCTTCTATTGTGGCCGGGTTCCTGCACGGTTTTGTTCTGTTCCTCGCCATCCCGATCTCCTGGTCGGCAGGCTTCGGCGACTTGCCAGGCGTCGGTGCCATCAGCGTGCTCGCGCTCTGGCTATACGGGCTGCATGTGGTCGTGATCGTGGGCTACCGGTTGGCATTGGTACTTGACCGAGTTTCGTCGTAAGTCGCTTCTCCGCAGTAAGCGTCTTCGTCTCCGTCGTCGAACGATTCTAGGCCGGAGCTGAGCTCACGATCTGGTCCTTCAGCGGTTTCTCATCTCACGGAGGAGCTTGACCATCACGTCGGGTCGGCTGGTGTAGATCCCGTCGACGCCAAGCTCGATCAGCTTGCGCATATCATTCGGGTCATTCACCACCCAGGTCACCACGGCGATGCCTTTGCTGTGCAAAACGCCAGGGAAAGCGTTTCAGGACCGCCTCCAGTGTTGGGATACGAATACCTTCCGGCGAAACGGATACCTGCCACCGGCGAGAAACTTCCAACCGGCATCGAGTGTTGCTAGTTGCGCATACGACTTCGCCGCAACCGAGCCGGTGCCGTTGGTGGTTCGGTCGAGTGTGCCGTCGTGGAAAGCGATGGGAATCCCATCGGCCGATAGTGCGATGTCAACGTCGACTACCTCGCCGCCCAACGCAAGACTCTCTTCATAGGCCACGATGGTGTTTTCGGGGTACAACCCATCCCCGCCACCGTGCGGGATTACCAGTGTGCGGCCGGTCCGAAAGGGATTTTCCGAAACCGCTGCGGCCGCCGCTGGCGTGATGCGCGACGATCCAGAAAAGCCAAGAAGGAGCACCACCCCAACGGCAAACACGACCCGTCGGCGCGACTCCTTGACCGGTGATGATTCCCGGCCGTCCCGGCCCGCGACGCAGAGCGAGGTCACAGGCCGACGCTACTTCCTCGCTGTTGCCAACCTAAACAACACTCAGAGCGCTACCCTGCGTCCTGAGGCAGCGTGGGGAGTACTGTCTTGGAGGAACGATCCGGAAAGCGCCGAGACCGGCGTGAAGTCTCGGTGATGCTGATGGTCACCGCGTCGAAACGAGGTCTGACGATTGCACACCGGGTTCAGGATCAACGAAAAGATTCGCCGGTCCCACGGTGACATGTTGATCGGGGATCCATGCACGAGGCTGTCGCCGAAGATGAGCATGGTGCCCGGCTTGCCCTTCGGACAGACGAGACCACCTCGTTCGACGAGCGGGCCGACGACGTGGTTGGCGACCGTCCACAGGGGATAGCTGGTCGTCACGGTGTCGAGCGATGTGGGCGCGGGCCCATCAATGTGGGACTGCGGGATGAACACCAACGGCCCGTTGAATTCGTTCACCTCGTCGAGAAATATGTGCAGGTTCAGGGCGAGAGGCTCCGCAACCCCATCTTCGTGGTGGTGCGTCGCGAAGTCGTAGTGCCACTGCCACTGTTCCCCGGTGAAGGCTTCCTTCGCGTTGACCTTGACCTGCTGGATGTACAGGGCATCGTCGGCCAAGATCTGTTGCGCGGGCCTGACGAGTCGCGGGTCGCGCACCAACTGCGCGAACAGATCGTCTCGAAGGTGGAGGCCCATGGCGGTGCGGACCACATCACTGGACTTTTCGCGAAAGTTCTCGGGACAGCGTTCGGAGAACAGGCGGGGGAGCCGTTCGGCGATGGCGGTGACCTCGTCGGCCGAAAAGGCGTTGTCGATAGCAACGATTCCATCGTGACGGAAGGTCGACAACTGCTGTTCCGTGAGCTGCATGGTGCAAACGATATCGTGCAACGTAAAGTGAGGATATGGACCTTGTACCCGTCGTCGACATCGACAACCCCGCAGCGACGTCTCTGGCCGACCTCGATCGGGCCTGCCGCGATCATGGATTCTTCCTCCTCTCCGGTCACGGTCTGGACGGCGTCGTCGATGCGACCTTCGCGGCGGCGCGAAGGTTCTTCGACGCCGATCCATCAGTGAAGGATGCGATACGACGCGATGAGCGAAATCCGCTCGGGTACAACGACCGCGAACTCACGAAGCGAAAGCGCGACCACAAAGAGGTGTTCGACTTCGTGGATCCGACGGAGGGCAAGGCCTCGCACTACAACCGTTGGCCCTCAGGCGTCGACGGATTCCGGGAAGCTATGTGCACGCACTACGACGCCTTTAGCGAGCTTGCTCTGCGTGCGACCGAGCTGGTCTTCGCGGCCCTGGAGCTTTCGGAAGGAACGGTGGCCGACTACCGGGGGGACCGCACCACGAGCAACATGAGACTCAATCACTACACGATTGGAGATCCGGTGCGTAAGGACGAACGCGACGGCCTCAACGAACTGGGGGACGTCGCGCTTGGCCACCATACCGATCTTGGACTTCTGACCCTGCTCATCCAAGACAGCGTCGGGGGTCTGCAGGCTCTGTCCGGTGAGGACACCTGGATCGACGTGGACCCCCGTCCGGGCACGATCGTCGTGAACCTCGCCGACTGCATGCAGGTCTGGACGAACGACGGCTACAAAGCTGCGGTTCACCGTGTGCTTCCCATGCGCGACAGCGATCGGATGAGCATCCCGTACTTCCTGAATCCGCAGCGCGATGCCGTGATTGCACCGATTCCCGAGCTCGCCCTCGACTCGCCTCGCTATCATCCGTTCGACTTCCGCGCCTTCATCGATGCTCGCGGCGCCGACAACTATGCCGACGCCGGGACCGACGACGCACAGATCTCCAACTATCGCATCGCGGTGTGAACTAGGGCTTTGCCCGTGGTCTTTGCCAGACTGTGCCTATGACTACGGAATCGCCGAATTTTGGACTTCTGCTCGCGCCGGTGCTCGGCAAAGTTGATGCAGTGGCCCGGCCCCGCTTTCTCGCGCTGCTCGAACGGACCGCCGCCGACCGGTACCGTCACTGGGCATCGTTGCTCCCGAACGATGCCGAGGTGCTCCTTGCGTGCGCTGCCCGTGAAGACGAGATCGCCGATCGGATCGAGGCGGCGTTCTCGATCGACGATGCGAAGCTCGCTGAGCTGAAGGCGCTACTGCCGCAGGCCCGTGATCTGTACTACGCGGCCTTCGACGGCTACAGCGTTCATGAACAGATTCGCATGCAGTCCGACGCGGAACTGCAGGGCGCAAATGCGTGGCGTTCGGTTGCGGCAACGGTCACCGACCCCAACGTGCTGGCTGAACTGGCGCGGTGCTCCGAGTTGGAGGAGACGAGTTCTCGGGCCGCCAAAGACCTCCTGGCTGCGGTCTGATACGCGCGCATATGACCGACGCCGCAGACTCCTCGATCCTTGCCAGCTACCAAGATCTCCTCGACGCTCCGTTGACGGGTCTGCTCACGACCATTGGACCCGACGGGCCACATGCCGCACCCGTGTGGTTCGTGTTCGACGGCGAGTGCGTGTTGGTGTCGACGCGGTCGGCAACCCAAAAGCATCGAAACATTGCTCGCGATCCACGCGTGTCGTTCACGGTGATCGATCCGACGAACACGATGCGATACGTGGAGTTCCGGGGTCTCGCCGAGGCGCTCGACGACCCAACGTTCGATACGCGTGAGCGGGTCGTG
This sequence comes from Acidimicrobiia bacterium, assembly GCA_031418035.1. Taxonomy (GTDB): domain Bacteria; phylum Actinomycetota; class Acidimicrobiia; order Acidimicrobiales; family JANYDT01; genus JANOYY01. The sequence goes on along the minus strand of JANOWU010000272.1, from coordinate 11,234 downwards.
CGCAAACACGGCTTCGAAACCGGGGCGGGCTTCGATCCGCCGGACGTGAAGCGAGTGTCAATCCGCGTCGTCCCGCGAACCATCATCAAGCACTAGCGGCCGTCACCCCCGCACGGGGTCAACAACCACTAGTTCGAGTCGTGCTGCTCGACGAGGGTGATGCGGACCCCGCCGATGCGAACCAACTGATGCTCGTCGTCCCAGACTCCTCGCTCCCGGGCCCGTCGCTCCACCTCGGCTCGAGACACGACGGCGACGTCGATTCCGCCAAGCCCCTCGCCCCGACCATCGGTGATCGGGACGAATCGAAGGGTTGCGTTGTCGAGCCCGAGACAGGGGTTTGACTGCTGATCCTCCACGACGTCGATCTCGGCGATGTCTCCCCATCGTTTCGCCGTCGCGGCGGGATCATCGACCTGAAGCTCGGCGGCGACGATCGCGAGGCTCACGTCGGTCTTCTTCGCTCGCTGCCAGTCGGGACCCGCCGGGTGCCACGGACCATCGAGTTCGAGCGCGCGATCGCCGAGTTGCTCGTCGATCTCGAAGAACGTCGCACCGGTGTCGCGGGGATGAAGCTGCATGCAGGTGTACTCGCCATGGGTGCTGAACTCCCATGCCACACGGATACCGAGTTCACTCGCCCGCGCACGGCGTCGAGGATGAGCATCCGTCTGGGTGATCACCATGTAGCCGCCGTCGCCACCGCGCCGATCGAGGTACCGTCCACCCGCGGTGCCTTCCGCGACTGGAGCGACGACTTCGATGAACTGGTTCCCGACGGGCATCAGGGTGTTCTCCAGACCAAACGTTGCGACACCCGGATCCACGTAACACGGCTCGATTCCGAGAACCGCGCAGAGGTCGTCGATGACCGGCGGCAATTCCCGAGCGACAAATGCAATCTGGCGGAGTCGTAACCACATGGCGGCATCATGCCTGCTCGACGACCTTGGCGCAATTGCGATTCGCGACGGTTGGTACCCGCCGACTATCGGCGACGTAAAGTTCACGCGACGAGTGAACGAGGGAGCTGTCATGCTGACGCGAAAAACCGGTTATCTCACGATTCGCGACGAACACGAGACCAACATTCCCGACGCGTCGCGCGAACTCCAGCGTGAGGGTTTCACGGTGCTCTCGCACGTGTTTAGCGCCCAGGAGGTGAAGGCGCTCGCAGCAGAGATCTCGTCGGTGTTCGATCGGGTTGACCCGGATGTTCGTTCCGCTCGAGTGTCCGACGGACACTTCGAGCCCTTTCGATACGAGATGCTGAATCGAAGCGCCTTGGTCCACGAGGCGATCGCTCGACGAGAGATCCTCGACGTGGTCGAACCGTTGCTCGGTGAGGACTGCCACGTGATCGCCAACACCGCGTGGCGTCAGGCGCCCGACGATGACCGTCATGGTGGTCGCTTTTGGCATCTCGACGCCGGTCCACACATCCCGCGACCTGAAGGGGTGCCGTGGGACGAACGTATTCCGTATCCGATCTTTGCGATTGCCTGTCACATCTTCCTCGCCGACTGCCCGTTGGAATGTGGTCCGACCGGGGTGATTCCGCGAAGCCACACCTCCGGCCAAGCACCGCCACGTGAGCGCAACGCTGATGAAACGCTCACGTGGAACGGAGTGGGCATTGTTCCGGTCATTGCGAGAGCAGGTGATGTGTCGCTCTTCGTGTCTGACCTGTGGCACAAACGGATGGCGAGCCTGGCGGGAGATCCGGGTCGGTTCTTCCAGCAGGTTCATTACGGCCGGCGCGATCTCGCCCAGCGGATCCGGACGACGGATGACGTGAATCACCTCAGCGAAGACGCGATCGCTCGCGCGTCGACGCCACGGGAACGAACGCTCGTGGGACTGCATCGCCCAGGCTTTTACGACGGCTGAGACACCTCGAATTTGGGTCGTTGTCGACCCAATTCCCGAACGAGCTCGACGACGCGGGCAGACGCCTTCGACGGCGACCCGGCGTCGAAAGGCGGCTGCGGGTCGTACTCGATGAAGAGCTGCACGGCTTGGGCGATCTCGTCGCCGTGCATTTCGGCGAGCAGAGTCAGTGCCATGTCGATGCCTGCGGAAACGCCGGCCGCCGTGATGATCTTGCCCTGACGCACCACCCGTTGCTCTGTGTACGTAGCACCGTGCTGTTCGAGCATTGCGGTCGCCGCCCAGTGCGTCGTCGCAGCGAGCCCGGTGAGGAGACCGGCTGCTGCCAAGAACACCGAACCCGTGCACACGCTCGTCGTCCACGTCGTGTGTTCGTGGACCTGCTTGATCCACGGAACCAACGGCCCGTTTACGTCGTAGGTCATGCCGCCCGGGACGACAATCACGTCGGGCCGGGTGACCTCGTCGAATCGGTGGGTCGCGGTGATGGGGAGCTTCCGGGTGTGATCCGGCACGGGGCCCACCTCCGCAGCGACCCACACCACATCGTGGCCGGGCACATCGTTGAGGACCTGGAACGGTCCGACGATGTCGAGCGTGGTGAATCCGGGATACAGCGCCAGTGCGATTTGCATGACGCAATGATGCGTCGAAGTTCACGATCGCTGCAACGCGTGGCGCGTGACCTGGTGGTCCATGTGCAACGATCGGGTGATTTGATCCGGCCCACCTCGCACTTCAGAACGCAACAGAACGTCAGTCCCCATACAACGTGACATCAGAACACCGGCAAACGAGAGGAAAGACGTGACTATCAGCGTCGTAATACCGCTTTGGCAGGATCGACCCGCACTCGAAAACGTCGACGTGGCCATTGCCGCGCACGAGTTCGGCTACCCCGAGCTCTGGATCGGCGAGATGGCGACCTTCGATTCGTTCGCCTTCGCTACCGCAGTGGGGATGCGGTGCAAGGGCCTTGTCCTCACGGTTGGTCCGTTAAGCGTCCATGCGCGTACGCCAATGACGCTCGCCATGGGAATCGCGTCGGTCGCTGAGCTGACGGGGGCGCAGGTGCGACTGGCGCTCGGCACCTCAAGCGATGTGGTCGTGGAGGAGTGGCACGGCATTCCTCGGAACCGACCAGCTCGACGACTCGAAGAGTCTGTGGTGGCGTCGGGAATGCTGCTCTCGGGCGAGAAGGTCGTGTTCGAAGGGCAAACACTATGTACCCGCGGCTTTCGCTTGCGGGTCACGGCTCCGGATTCGTCGGTGACGGTCGCGGCCTTTGGGTCCGAAGCGATAAAGGTCGCGGCGCGGTGCAGCAGCCGGCTCGTGCTGAACCTGGTGACACCCGCTGCGGTGCAAGTGATACGAGACCAGCTCCATGAGGAGGCCGATCGGGTCGGGCGCCCGCGCCCCACGATCGCCGTCTGGCTCGGCGCGTCGATTGACCCGTCGGAGGCTGCTCTTGCACAGATTCGACGCTCGACCGTCGCCTACCTCGCCGCCCCCGGATACGCGGAGATGTTCACTGCCGCCGGGTTCGGGGACGTTGTGGCGTTGGCGAAGAGCCGACCACATCCTCGCGAAGTGCTTGCCGCCATGCCGTCGGAGCTGTGCGCGACCGTCGGCTTGGTCGGCGACGTCGCGACCGTTCACGCGCGAGTCGCTGAGTATCGCTCGGCCGGCGTCGACGAGGTGTGCCTGGTCCCCACGACGGCCGACGATCCTGCGGGACGCAAGACACTGGGTGCCCTGAAGCCCGATTCAGTGTAAGTCAGCGGACACTGGGACTTCCGCCCGAGAAACCTTCAGGATCCCCCTGCGTTGTGCCGATAGGCCCTCTGTGAGTAATGCTGGCGAACTCGACGTCTCCCCACCGAAGACACGCGACAAACTGGACATTCCGTTTCAGGTCGTGAGTGACCTCATTCTTCGCCGAACGCTGAACGAAGAAACCACATCGGTGTACCGGTTGACGAAGTCGCTCGGTCTCTCCGGTGGCATCGTCATGGAGGCCTTCGACGAGCTTCGCGGCCGCAAGCTGCTCGACGTCCAGGGCTTGAACGGCAACGACTACATCTTTTCCTTGACGTCCTTCGGACGTGAGGAGGCGAAGAGTCGATTCGAATCGTGCCAGTACTCAGGTATTGCCCCCGTTGGCTTTGACACGTACGTCGTTGCCGTACAACTTCAGAAGGCATCAATGAAGGTGAACCGCATGTCCATTCGCCATGCGTTCGCCGATCTGGTCGTCGCCGACGACATGCTCGACCAATTGGGTCCCGCTTTCAACAGTCAGCACTCGATCTTCTTCTACGGCCCCGCCGGTACGGGGAAGACGTCGCTCGCGGAGCGCCTCGTCCGGCTGTACCCCGACTTCATCATCGTCCCGCGCTGCGTGTACATCGAAGGTGCCTACATCCTTGTGTACGACCCGGTCGTCCACGAAGCACTTCCTGCGCAGCCCCCAGACCTCGACCCGCGATGGGTAGCCTGCAAACGTCCATTGGTGGTCACCGGTGGTGAGCTCGAGATCGACATGCTCTCGCTGAGCTATGACCCCGTCAGCGCGATTTACACCGCACCGCTACAGGTCAAGGCCAACAACGGGATGTTCCTCATCGATGACTTCGGACGTCAGGTGCTGAGTCCGGAACAGTTGTTGAACCGTTGGATTTATCCCTTGGTGAAGCGAGTCGACTTCCTCGCGCTGAAGACGGGCGTGAAGGTCGCAATGCCGTTCGAGTTGATGGTCATCTTCTCCACCAACATGGACCCCAATGACCTGGGCGATGAGGCGTTCTTCCGCCGCATCAAGAACAAGGTGTACGTAGGACCCGTGACCGACGATCAGTTCGGAAAGATCGTCAATCTCGCTGGACGCATCGAAAAGGTGGGCCTTACCGAAGAGACGCTTCCCAGCATGAAGCGGATCTGTCGAGAACGTGACGCGATCGGACTGCGCGCGAACTATCCCTGGGACCTGGCAAAGATGGCGAAGTCGATTTGTGAGTACGAGGAACGCGAAACGATTCTTGACAACGACACCCTCGAGGCGGCCGCGCGGCTTTACTGGGCAACGGCCGATCTGGTCATGACGTCGGCAGACGTCGTCGGTGACTTCGCCGGATCACTCGGGAACTAGCGCTCCACTTCGCGTGGCGCGACAGGAGCCCGACCAGCGAGGCCAACACAAGACGCTGTTACTTGGCGGCGAGGGTTCTCAGTTGACGTAACGAGACAGTAAGCGTCGAGGCGTTGAAGACGCCCTGAGCACGTACCTCGCTCCACACCAGAGTTGCCCGTTCGAGGGTTGCACGGTTGCGTTCGCTCCAACCGGCAAAGCCGTTCGGGGTCGAAAGCACCTCGCCGGTGAGTTCGCGAATGCCGACCAACAAGTCTTCGCGAAGCGCCGATCGCGCCTGGGCAAGCCAGCGGTCCGTTCGCGGCAGCTTCGCGACCTCGTCCCACAACCACACCAATTCGAGTCGGTCGAAGATGTTCCAGTAGACCGTTCCAACGACGGCAGGATCCGCGACGTGATCCATCGCGACTTTGACGATGTCGAGTGCGGTATGGAGATACGGCCAAATGGCGGCGCTGCGAGAGAGGCTCTTGGGGACCTCTGTATCGTTCGTGGCCAAATCCATCGCGACCCCGAAGCTCGGGCGCAGAACGTCGCTATACAGGGCCGCAAGAACGGAGACTCCGGGACGGAAGAACTGGATCGTGGCGCTGATGTCGATCGGAGCCCGTCGATTGCGCAGAAACCAGAGCACGGCGCGTTCATTCAGCCGACGCAATGTCAGAAACAGTTCCATCTCGCGGTCCGACGTGAGCTTGGGACCTGCGGCTTCGATCGAATCCCAAAGATCTGATGCGTCGAAGACGGCGTTAGCGACGACGTAGGCCGTGGCGATCTCTTCGACGGTGGCACTCGTCTCCTCGACGAGGCGATGAAAGAAGGAGAGCCCTGATCGGTTCACGATCATGTTCGCAAGTGTGGTGGCAACGATCTCTCGACGCAGCGGGTGTGAGTCGATGGACTCGGCAAACTTCCTCCGCATGGCACGCGGAAAGTACGTGTGCAGGGTAGTGCGAAAGAAGACGTCGTTGGGCAGTGACGACCTCAAGATCGCATCTGCAGCGGTGTCCTTCGTGTACGCGAGAAGAACGGATAGCTCAGGAGCCGTGAGGCCTTTGTCGGCGGTGATCCGCTCGGTGAGCTCCTTGTCGTCCGGAAGAAACTCGACCTTCCGGTTGATTTCCCCGGCGAGTTCGAGCGCATGAATCTGTCGCGCATGTACGTTCGTCATCACCGCTCCCTGACGACGGGCGATCGCCAGGGTCAGATTTTGTGAGCGGTTGTCGTCGAGAACGAGCTCGGCAACTTCATCGGTCATCGCTGCGAGAATCGAGTTGCGTTGCTTACGCGTGAGGTCACCGCTGGCGCAGAGCTGATCAAGGGCAATCTTGATGTTGACCTCGTGATCGGAACAGTCGACCCCTGCGGAGTTGTCGATGGCATCGGTATTGATCAGCCCACCGGCGAGGGCAAACTCGATACGAGCTCGCTGCGTAAACCCAAGGTTGCCGCCCTCGCCGACCACGGTGCAGCGAAGTTGTGCAGCGTCGATTCGCACCTCGTCGTTGGACCGGTCGCCGACGTCGGCGTTGGACTCGGTGCTGGCCTTCACATAGGTTCCGATGCCGCCGTTCCATAACAGATCGACGTTGGCGCGAAGGATTGCTCGAATCAGCTCCGGTGGCGTGGCCTGTGCCTGGTCGAATGAAAGCGCGCGGCGCGCCTCGGGCGACAGCGAGATCGATTTCGCACTTCGGGGGAACACCCCGCCCCCCTTGGAAAGCAGGGACTTGTCATAATCATCCCAGCTCGAACCCGGCAAGGCGAAGAGACGACGCCGTTCCTCGAACGAGGTTGATGGATCCGGTGTCGGGTCGAAGAAGATGTGGCGATGGTCGAAAGCCGCGATCAACTTCATATGTGCACTTAGGAGCATGCCGTTCCCGAAGACATCTCCTGACATGTCGCCGACGCCGACCACGGTGATGTTGTCGGTATCGGCGTTTCGCCCGATAGTGCGGAAGTGGCGGCGGACGCTTTCCCATGCGCCGCGTGCGGTGATTGCCATGGCTTTGTGGTCGTAGCCGACGCTTCCGCCTGAGGCGAACGCGTCGCCGAGCCAAAATCGATACTGGGCCGACACGGCATTGGCCGTATCCGAGAACGTCGCCGTTCCTTTGTCGGCGGCGACCACCAGGTAGGTGTCGTCGGCATCATGGCGAACGACGCCGGCCGAAGGAACGACGTCGCCGTCAACGAGATTGTCGGTGAGGTCGAGCAGGCCGGCAACGAAGGCCTGGTAACACGCCACCACTTCAGCTTTGCGAGCCGATGGATCCGACGGCTGTTGCTTGACGACGAAACCGCCTTTTGCGCCAACGGGCACGATCACTGCGTTCTTGACCATCTGCGCCTTCATGAGGCCAAGAACCTCTGTGCGGAAGTCTTCACGACGATCGCTCCATCGAAGTCCGCCTCGGGCAATGCGGCCACCGCGCAGATGAATTCCTTCGACACGTGGGGAGTACACCCATATCTCGAACATCGGTTTCGGGAGCGGAAGGTCCGGAACCAGTTCGGGATTGAGCTTGAACGACAGCGCCGACGACGTTGGAACGTCGGGCGCATGTGATGATCGGAAGCTATTTGTACGTACGGTTGCCACAATGACGGCAAAGAACGAACGAAGTATGCGATCCTCATCGAGGCTTCGGACTGCGGCAAGTTCCTGTTCGATCTGCTGCTGAATCACCGAGGTGTCGCGTTCACTCCCGACGTTCGATCCACGACTCGGATCGAACTTCAGGTCGAAGAACTCGACGAGCAGGCGAACGATGGTCGCGTGAGAAGCGAGGGTCGACTCCACGTAGGACGGCGTGAAGGTACTTCCCACTTGGCGCAAGTATCGCGAGTACGCACGAATGATCACGATTTGGCGTTTGGTGAGTCCGGCGGTGACGATAAGTCGGTTGAGCCCGTCGTTCTCCACCTCGTTTCGCCAGACGGACCCGAAGGTCGTCTGGAGTTCTTCCGCTCTTGTCGAGTCGGTGAGGTTCACATCGGAACCAACCGTTACCCCAATGTCGTGCAGCCATGCCCCGGTGCCCAGGCGAAGCTCGTTCGGACGTTCATCCACCACGTGAAGCCCCAGGTTGTCGAGCAGGGGCAGCATCGTGGAGAGCGGCAGGGCAGTGCCGTTGGTGTACACCTTGAAGCGGTACTCATTCGGGGCCGAACCGGGGGATTGGCACAGCGACGTGACGAGCGGATTGTCGTCTGACAATTGCGACACTCGCTGGAGGTCGTCGACCGCTATCTCGGCCGAGTACGACCCTCGGTAGGCTTCCGGAAAACCTTCGACGGACTCGTGGAACAACGGAATGCCGACGGCTTCACCGTAGACAGCGACAAGTTCGTCTTGGAGATCATCCACCCATCGCCGAGTGAGATCTGCGATTCGGGTCTCAACAATCTGCTCATCAACCTCGGCAGGGGCGTCGTCGGCAAGCTGAAGTCGCACGTGAACCCGAGCAAGAATGCGATCGGTGATTCGGGGCTCGATCTCGCTACTACGCCCACCGTAGGCATCGACCAGAACCTCGGCGATCTCCTCCGCGATCGTCGTGGAGAAACGCTCACGAGGGACGTATACGAGACAGCTCAGGAAGCGACCGAATCCATCGCGATGCGCGAACAGCGCGATCTGCTTGCGCTCCTGCAAATTGGTTATCCCGATGGCGATCCGCTGCAGATCCGGTGCCGTGATCTGAAACATGTCGTCTCGTGGAAAGGCCTCCAGGGTGTCGAGGAGTTCGCGGCCTCGGTAGCTCGTCATCGAAAGGCCGCTGGCCTCGATCACGGAGTCGACCTTGTCCTGCAGGGGCTCGATGTCGAACACGCTCTTGCGGAACACACTCATGTCGAACAGTCCCAGGAACCTATGTTCACCTATAACTCGGCCCTTGCGGTCGAAGATCTTGACGCCGACGTAGTCGAAGTACTCGTTTCGAACAACGGTCGACCGGGCGAGATCTTTGGTGACGATAACGAGCTCGGGATGCTCGAAACGTTTGCGCATATCGGCTGGCATATCGGCGAGCCGATTGCCTTTCGGGATCTTCACCGATTCGCGCAGCAGCCCCAGTCCGGACCCGGCAATCGCCCGCAGAACAGGCCCTCGAGATTCCTTTGCGATTTCGTATTGCCGATAGCCGAGAAACTGAAAGTTTCCTTCGCTCAACCACGAGAGGAGGGTGACGGCCTCGCCAACTTCCTTCGGGTCGATGGGAAGCGTCTGATGCGGAAGCGACTTCGCAAGGTTGATCGCGACACTTCGCATCGCCTCAGCATCGTCAGCAGCCGCGGTGGCTTCGGCGATTGCCGTGAGAAGTTCGTTCGCCAACTCCGCCATGGCGTGAGGGTTGATTTGGCGTTGGATCTCTATGTGCATCCACGATTCAGGAGACGGCGCTCCTGGGTCGAATCGCTCCAGATCGCCGGAAGCACTGCGCCGTACGCCGACGATCGGGTGCACGAACAGGAGAGTTCCAATGTTTCGACGGCTCAACACGATGCGCACCGTGTCGACGAGAAACGGACGATCGTCGCAAACGACGTCAATAACGGTATGCGCGCTTCGCCAACCGTGGGTTTCAGGTTCGGGGTTTATGACCTGAACGAGTGCTTTGCCACTGGAGCGATTCGCCGCGAGACGGACATGCGACGTGACCGCACCGGCGAGATCGTTCGGTGTTCGTTCGTCAAGGTCTTCGAGGGGAATGTTCGCGTAGTAGTCACGAACAAAAGCGTCGTAGGCCTTGTTCGAGACCCCGTCGATCGGGTTGTCACGATGCTTCTGGACTCGCCCGAGGAACGCATCCCAGCGCAATTGGGCGAGCAGCTCCGTTGACCCGGAGGAGACACCGGCCACGAAAACCCCGTTGGGCTGCGCTCGGGATGCCTCAGAAGACACGATGTTGCTCCTTCCTTGCCCGGTGGCGGACAAGATGTCTGTGTGTGGTGAGAGACACTAGGTCCCGAGCGTGCATCGACCCGATGATGTTGGAGATTTAGCTCACTGTTGAGGTCGCCGTGGCCAGTGAACAGTTCCGAAACGTGGGATTGCGATCTACAGTGTCGATATGACCACTCGGCGTGCGATCGCTGTCGTCTTCACCGCTCTAGGAATTGCTGCGACGACTGCGCTCACGACTTTGACGCCCGCAGGGCAGAGTCAGGCCCAGGGGAACGAAATGGTCGTTCGGGTGGTCTTCGATGATCGAATCGGGAGCCTCTTCAAAGACGAGAGCTGGACCAAACGCGACGATCGAAGCAAACAGGTCGTGCGGTCAGGAAAGAACTCGTTGGCGTTCGAGGCCGACTGGTGGGGAGGCGTGGCCTACCGGGGCGACCTCGTTGACCTTCGGGGCGCCACTGCGCTCTCGGTCTGGCTCAGCGGTGGCGCAACCGGTGGGCAGAACGTGCATGTCACGCTCAAGGTGAACGGGAAGCAATCGGATCGGTTCGTTCGCGGTCTGGATCAACCGTGGCAGGAAGTACGCATACCTTTGTCCGACGTTGGGGGCGCACCCAACTCACGCGCCGATGTGTCGGTTGCGGTCGTCGCCGACGTGAACGACGACCAGCCAACGGTGTTTGTCGATGATGTGTACTTCGTGGGACCCGCAACGGGGAACGTGCGTGCGGCCGGGAATCGTCCGTTCCCCGGCGGACTCGTCAGTTTCACCTTCGACGACAACGCGCCCGGGCAAGCGTCGATCGCGCGTCCGCTCCTGAACGCCGCTGGCGTCAAAGCGACGTTCTACACCCCGACGAGCTTTATCCAACCGGACAACGAGGCAGCGCTCGGATGGTTGCAGATGAAGGCGATGGTGGCGGAGGGTCACGAGATGGCGGGGCACTCGATCACGCACAGCGACATGCCTCAACAGAGCCTGCCGGTACTTGAGAAGGAGTTGGCAGAGCCCATTACATCGATCCGACAGCAAACGGGTGCAAACGTTCGGTCCTTCGCAACGCCATCGGGTGCGTATTCCCAACGGGAGTTTCCGTACTTCGAGAAGTATTACGAGAGCCATCGCACCGCATTCGTGAACCTCAACGACGTCGCCGCGGACCGTTACCAACTCTACGGGGTAAGCGGTGATGCCGACCTCAACAAGGTGCTCGCCGAATTGGAGGAGGCGGCTGCATCGGATCGTTGGGCGATCCTCATTTATCACCAGGTGAACGAGAC
>JANOWU010000271.1:0-24834 GCA_031418035.1 Acidimicrobiia bacterium | reverse complement strand
CAACGGCGAGGCGTCGGGTAAGAGCGCTCGCAACAGTTCGCGATCGCTCGCAGCCGGCAGCGGCCACCACCATGACCGCACACCGTCGGGTGTCCGAGATGCACCCGGCACGACTCGCCCGGCGTCGACAAACCACTGTGCGGTTGCGCTGACGAGGTCGCCGTCAAGACGCGCTTCGCGTCGCTCGTCACGTCCTGGCATTCGCATAACTGTACCGGTTACTCGCCGTCGTGCGATCTCGTTTCGGACTGGCCGAACCATAGGGAAACTAGGGATTGCCATGGATTTTCACGCACCACGACACGTCACCACCGGCGAAGAGCATGCGCTCGTGCCGCGTCGCCATCGGAAGGTGAGTGGCATGGACACCTGTTCTCTGCGTCGAGCACAGCTGGCGACACGACTCGAGCGATCGGTGTCATAAGCGCGCTTGTAATAACATGATCGAGAGCGCCATGAAGCGCTTCGACGCAACAACGGTGCGTGCCCGTGACGATCCTCACCATCGGCGATATGCGGCGACAACGCTTCGGCCTGGAGCACCGCCCCTGGAGCAGCGGGGTAGGTACACCCTCGCGAGGATGACCCCGGCATAGTGGTTGATGTACTCGTTCGCCACGCGACCCTTCGCTGCGCCACAAACGTCCGGAGATCCTGGGCCCAGTCAATAGCTGTGGTCGCGGTGTCCGGGTACCAACACATCACGTCCATACCGGAGTTCTTCAGAGGCCGTGAGGCGCTCGACGTAAACGCAACATTCGTCGCTGATCCGGTCCTGCGGACCGGACGGGCGGATCTTCACGATCGAAATCGAAGAGCGCTTGATGAGGGGCAGTCTTTTGACCGTCAGGGACCGGGCCGGAGTACGCCGAGAGCCGCCCATGAACGAGGGCAAGTTCAGGGTCGTCGGAGAATGCGACTACCGCGTGACGGTTGGAGCCGTCGAGAATCGTCAGACCGGCAACGGCCTGGTTTGTCGCGGACGTCGCGACCATGAGCCTCGATCTCCCTCGGCGAGTGGGAGTCTGCCTCCACCATCACCCGCCCCGGCGCCGCCCTGGTCGAGCCCGGCCGCCCCTACGCCCAGTGCTCACGCGCGGAAGTGATGTGGCTGTTCATGCGGCGTGCTTGTTCGCTGCGTCGAAGGTCCACCGGAACGGCTTTGCTCGGCTGTTGTATTCGGCGATGTAGTCGAGGATCGCTCCAGCGAGATCGGTGGTCGTCGCGAACTCGGCCGTGTCGAGGAGTTGACGGGTCAGGATCGAGAACCACATCTCGACCTGGTTGAGCCATGAGCCATGAGTCGGTTTTCGATGCAGGAACACCTGCGGATGATCATCGAGGAACGCTTCGACCGCCGCGGTGCCATGCGCCGACAGGTTGTCTACGATGCAAAGCAACTCGAGGTGAGCGGGCACCTGGGCTTCAAGGCCCGTGAGGAACTGAACGAAGTTCGCTGCGCACGTCGACGATGTCGGCTCGGCGTACGCCGATCCATCACCACAGTTGAACGCTGCGAACAGTCCTGTCGTGCCATGACGGCGATACTCGAACTCTTTGACGCACGGCCAGCCCTGCGCCATGGTCAACATCAGCCGGTAACGCTGGCATCGTCTGATCAACAGCCTTCTCATCAAAGGCCTGATCATGCGACGTCATCCACGACCTCACCTGCCACGGCTTCAACGACAACGACCGACAGGTCCGCCACGTCTGTGAATCAGAAATCGGAATGCCATGAACTTCACGCAACCGGCGACCCACCTCAGGCATCGACATGCGAGCCTTGATCCGACGCCCCGCCAACTGCCCCGCTTCTACCGGACGAGTCGTGATCGTCTTCACCAACGTCAACCGCTCGAACGGGCCATACACCAACGGTCGACCAGGCCGCGGCAAATCACGCAAACCCTTAGGACCATGCTCCATGACATGTAACTTCCGTGAGTATGCACTAGTAGGCCGGGTTACAGATACTGGCCCGGCTGCACCCGTTCGATTGCGCGGCCGCCAAGTGGTTCTTTGTCGGCACCTTTCGAAATGATCGTGCGGATGTACACGATCCGCTCGCCCTTCTTCCCCGAGATCTTGGCCCAATCATCGGGATTGGTGGTGTTCGGGAGATCCTCTTGCTCTTTGAACTCCTGGTGCGTCGACTCGATGAGGTCCTGCACCCGGATTCCCTTTCCGAGGTCGGCAATTTGTCGCTTGATCGAAAGCTTCTTGGCTCGACGAACGATATTTTCGATCATGGCCCCCGAAGAGAAGTCTTTGAAGTACAAGATTTCCTTGTCACCGTTTTGGTACGTGACCTCCAAGAATTTCGTGTCCTCGGCCTCTCGGTACATTTCGGTGACACAGCGTTCGATCATCACCTCGACCGCCTTGGCGCGATCCCCATCGCCGAGCGTTTCCACCTCGGCAGGGTCGAGCGGCAAGGTGTCGGTGAGGTACTGACGGAAGATCTGCTTCGCCGACTTTTCGTTGGGACGCTCGATCTTGATCTTTACGTCGAGACGGCCGGGGCGAAGAATTGCCGGGTCAATAAGGTCTTCTCGGTTCGAAGCGCCAATCACGATCACGTTGCGCAGCGTTTCGACCCCGTCGATCTCGGCAAGGAGCTGAGGGACGATGGTCGACTCCATGTCGGAGCTGATCCCCGTACCTCGAGTTCGGAACAACGAATCCATTTCGTCGAAGAACACGATGACGGGAACGCCCTCTTCGGCTTTCTCGCGGGCGCGCTGAAAGACCATGCGGATCTGACGTTCGGTCTCGCCGACGTACTTGTTGAGGAGCTCGGGTCCCTTGATGTTGATGAAGTAGCTCCGTGCAGCCGGTTTGCCCGTCACCTGGCTGACCTTTTTCGCGAGTGAATTTGCCACTGCTTTAGCGATCAGCGTCTTGCCGCATCCGGGTGGCCCGTAGAGCAGGATTCCCTTCGGCGCCGGAAGTTTATGCTCGGCGAAGTAGTCCTGGTAAAGGAAGGGCAGCTCGACAGCGTCTTTGATCATTTCGATTTGGGAATCGAGTCCACCGACGTCTTCGTAGGAGATGTCGGGGACTTCCTCCAACACGAGATCCTCAACCTCCGGCCGTGGGAGACGCTCGAGCAGAAGGTTTGCGCGCGTATCAAGCAGAACCGAGTCGCCCGGGCGCAGCCGACTTGCCGGATCGGCTTGCAATAGCGGGTCGGCGAGTTCGACCACACGCTCTTCATCGGCCCGAGCGGAGATGATGGCGCGAAGGCCGTCGTCGAGAAGCTCTTTCAGGGTCACGACCTCGCCGTGTCCGTCGAAGGCACGAGCAAGGTAGACGTTGAGCGATTCGTTCAGGACAAGTTCTTGTCCTTTGCGAAGTTCGACTCCATCGAGATCTGGATGGAGGGAGACTCGTACCTTGCGTCCCCCGGTCATCACATCGACCGTGCCATCGTCGTTGCGACCCAGGAACGTTCCGTAGTTGGCGGGCGGTTGGGTGAGTTTGTCTACTTCTTCGCGGAGCGCGGCGATGTGTTCACGTGCGTCGCGCAGCGTTACGGTCAGCTTTTCGTTCTGACTGGTCGCATGCGCAAGCTGCCCTTTGGTTTCGAGTAGCCGCTCTTCCAGGGTCCGAACTCGTTTCGGCGCGTCTTGCAGTTTGCGACGCAGACCCACGACATCGTCCTCAAGAACCTTGATCTGCTCTTGCAGTTCAGCGACCTCGCGTTCATAAGAAGCGAGCCGAAGCTCGTACTCCCCAATCTTTCTGTCGGCGTTGGCCACTGCGCCCTCCTTGTCGTTCTTCAGACCATAACAGCGACAAACGGCTAGTTGCAGCCCTATCGGCGTGGAATCGAAGCCAGAACCCGTACTGAACGAGGGTCATTCAGGCAGGTGAAACAACGCACCGCCGATCAAACAAGTCCCATGCTCAAGCACCACATAGCCTCTGCCGATTGCTAGGGTGACACCATACGAACGCCGTTATTGCGAATGCAGTAACCCGAACCAAAGAAGGCACCCGCAATGGGAATGAAAGTTTGGATCGATCAAGATCTGTGCACCGGCGACGGCTTGTGCGAGGAAATCGCTCCCTCCGTCTTTACCCTCCTCGACGACGGCCTCGCCTACGTCAAGGAAGGGAGCAAAGTGTTTAGCGACCCGGGCGGTCCCGAAGGGCTTGCCAACGTCGCAGAAAACGCACACGACGGCACGATCGAGTCCGCTGAGGAGTGCCCCGGAGAGTGCATCTTCATCGAAATGGACTAACCCGTTGCCGATTTCGCGGTACGCAGTCCTGAATTTCGCGGTACCCAGTTCTGAGTAGCACCTGGTCTTGGCCAGGTGCTACGTCGTTTTGCGCCGCGTAACACCCGCCACGTTCCTCAAGCCGGCAGCCATCATCCCGGCAGGCATCGTGTGGCCGCCGCGACGTCGGTGTCGGGATCAGCGAGGAACCGCCGTATCTCCGACGTCGCAAGCGCAAATGCCGTGGTTTTGCGGTCAGGGGCTCGGGAAAACACGAGCCCAATCACGGCGCCGTTGCGATCGATCACGGGCGCACCCGAATCGCCCGGACCCAGGTCGGCGGCAAGGCGCAACACCTTCCGATTCACCCGCCGCTCGTCGAAGATGTCTCGTCCTATCTCGGAGAGCTCCGTTGACGAACGTACTGATCGTGCCTTCAGCGGGCCGCCGTCGACAAAACCAAGCACTTCGCCTTGGTTCTCGGTGTCGCCGGTATCAAGTGTTTCGTTGTCGCTCTCGTTTTCGCTGGCGATCGGGTAATCCGGGGCCAGCCTCAGGCTGTTGCGCAGTTCTCCGCGACGGAGCTGCAACAGGGCCAAATCAGCTCCGGGGTCAAAGGCCACAATGGTGGCCGGAACGATCCTGGTACCCGACTGCACCGAAATCGCTTGGCCTCCGGCCAGCACGTGGGCAGCGGTCAGGACTTGGTCAGGCCGTACGATGAAACCCGACCCAATCGACTCGACGCCGCATCCGTAGGACGTGACGCGGACAACCGAGGTCTGCACTCGGGTTCGAACCGTGTCCGCAACCACCGTCCTCAACGGCGGTGACCCTGCGTCGAAGGATCGGCCGATCGCCGAAACGGCAATGGGGTACCCGCTATTGCTCAGGAGGTTCCGCACGGCAGCCAATGCGTCCAAACGGACCGGAACCCGACGCGACAAATTGGCGGCCAACGTCGACGACCGGACAGCACCTGATGGCCAGCCGGGCAGAAAGGCAAGAATCGGCGTTGCCAGCCAGACCGTGATGGCTACTCCGAGAACACCCGTTGTGCCACCGGCAAGACGATCAGCCGCTCGCAGCGGACGCGTCGGGATACGCCGACGAACCCAGTGGCCGGCGAGTGCCCCGATCAATCGCCCTACAAATAGAGATGCCACTACGACGAGCACAATTTGGTGTGCACTCGGATCGACCTCACCGCGATGCACGAGCCGAAGGAGCGGCGACATGTTGTCCGCGGCCAACAGCATCGTGCCAGCAACCGACGCCCAGAGCACGATTCTTGCGACGAGCCCTCGACGGTACCCACCGACGAATGCGAACACGGAACCGACCACGATCGCAATATCGAGTCCGTTCATGAACTGCAATACTACTCGCACCTACATTTCGGAACGTACACATACGTTCGGAAAAGACGCTCTCGTTCCAGTTCTTTCAATCCGACAGGCACGTCAGCGTTGCTACGCAAGCATACGAATTCCTGCGAATCACCTCGGCGTCGTTCGCTGTTGGGCGGTCAACTTGGGTGAACTTCGTCAGCCCGCGGAAGAGTCGTCGTCTTGTTCGACGGTCTCGGGTGCTTCGACTTCGGCGCCCTCGACCCCAGCATCCTGATCGAATCGGCCGCGACCCCAATGGGCGACGTCGCCGGAGTCGTCCGGCGGACCGCCCAGCATCCTTGCGTGCGTAAGGAAACCCGTGTGTGCGACCATTCGGTGATCTGGTCGGACTGAGGCGCCTTCGATGTGCCAACCACGATGAAGCACCTCGATGGTTTCCGCCATGGCAAACCCATGTGCGCTTAGCGTTGCCCGAAGATGGGATGTTTGGTTGATGGTGGGGAGGTACGACAGGATGATTCCGCCAGGACGAAGAGCCGTCGTTGCGTGGGATACCACTTCCCACGGCTCGGGGAGGTCAAGAACGATTCGGTCGAAATCCGTGCCGTCTATGCCGTCGTAGCAGTTTCGTACCTGTACGTCGTAGTTTTCGAGCGCCTTTTCCCCGATGAACCCTCCGACGTTCTCGATGGCCTTGGCTGCGAAGTCGGACCGGAGTTCGTACCCGGTCACGTGCGCGCCGGCTCGCAGGAGTGTCATCGACAGAGCACCTGAACCAACCCCGGACTCCAGTACCCGCGCTCCGGGAAAGATGTCGGCGAGGATCAAGATCGCCCCGAGATCTTTCGGGTAGATAACCTGAGCGCCCCGTGGCATCTTCAGGACATACTCGGCCAGGGTCGGACGAATCGCCACATAGCGCGCTCCCCCGCTCGAACGGATCGAAATCCCTTCCTCGGCCCCGATGAGAACATCGTGGGCAAAGAACCCGGCATGGGAGTGAAACTCTTTGCCGGGTGTGAGAGCGATCAGGTACCGCCGTTTTTTCGAGTCAACGAGGACCACTTTCTCTCCGGCGACAAGCGGACGACTCACAAGATCTCAGCTTCTGCTGCCCGACTCCGGGCGGCGACAGGAACGACGGGATCGTCGGTCATTTTGGGGCAGTTTCACGGAGCGCGTCGAGCGCCTTCGCCGCCTTGCGGCCGCGTCGACCACCACGCTCGTGAATCATCTGCAATCGTGCGACTTCGCGTTGATGTCCTTCTTCGAGCGCTCGTCGGCGCTGTTGGTCGGCCGACACTTCGCGACGGGTCTTGCGTCCCGGCTTTCCGGGGTAGCGGATGGTCAATTCGTCTCCCGGCCGCAGTCGTTCGGTAAGGGTCGTGGTCTCGACGCGCTTCCCGTGCTTTCCGTACCAGCGAGCAACCAGCTGAAGCGCACCCACCACGAGCCAAAATGACGATCCGCCACGCAGACCTTTCCGTGAAACGCCACGCGCGACAAGAATCCGAAGCAGGCTTTTCACGTCGGCTGCCCCTGGGGTGACCTAGGCACGACGAATTTCGACGAACGCGAACTTCTTCTTGCCGCGAGCTCGCCCGATGCTGAAGGCCAGAAGGACGAGCAAGAGCGCGAGCACGAGGCCGCCTGCGATACCGGCACCCGTCGCGGACTCCTTCACCGTGTTTATATCCGACTTGAGGGAGCGAAGGCCGTCTTCGATGTCGTCGAGTTTGATCGGCCGGTCAACGCCGGGTTTTTCGGCGGCGGCTTTCTTGGTCATCGTGTCTCCTCCGATGAAGCGTTGCGAAGCGATTTACGGGCAGCGAGCCCAACGAGGCCAAGGGCCAGAACGGCGGCGAGAATGGTGAACAGATACGGGAGCCACGAAAGACTCCCGCTGAAGTGACCGCGCTCGACGATCCCCTCGTTCGATACCCGCTCGAAAGCAAGTCCGGCCTGGATTCCCCGCAGGAGACCGAGAAGCAAGAGCACCAGTCCGGTCGAGATGAGAATCGCTGCGATGAGCCCCCTCGACAACAGCCGACCGATTCCGACCAGAGGTTGTTTCGTTTCCTGCTTTACGTACCCGATCGAGAGCTGAATCAGATCCTTCGTGCTTGCGGCGCCCCGAGCTGCGGACTCCTTCGCTGCACCAGGCTTGATGCCGCGTATCTTGTCGAGCAACGGACTCACGGATTCGACGATCGACGCTTTGCCTGGGATTTTTTCCTTCGCCACAGAGTTCCTTTGTAGTCACCGATTTTTGTATCTGAAGAACCGCACACAACAACGACTGCCCTCCCTACGAAAAAGAACACATCCAGGGAGATGAAATTCTTGCATGTCGGTCACTCGTCATGCAGAAGCCTATTCGATTCCTCGTCAATCGAATCGAGAAGTAGACCGAGAAGAAGGGCTCGCGAAGCCGCGGACGGCGAGGCCAGCAACGCAAGATCATCGTGGGGCAGCGTTGGAACAAGCGCGCACAGCTGCCACAGACGCACGTCTGGATCGTCGTGAAGTTCGATGGTGGCTGGTGGCCCCATCAGGCCTAGTTCGGAGCGCGTGGCGAGCAGACGTCGAACCCGCTTCGCGAGCACCTCGACCGTGGCCGTCGAAGCATCGTCAACGTCGGCAAACATCTCGATCTCCGCTTGTGGGTACAGGGCACCATCGGCCCAACGGAGCACTCGAAATCGGTCCCTCCCGACGGCCATCAGGCGAGCCTGGCCATCAGGATCCACCTCTGCGTGAACGATCTCCGCGATCGTGCCGACGTCGAAGCGGTCGTCGCCGCCCCCGACCTCGAGTCCGCTGGCGATCAGCACGACGCCGAACCGTCCGTCGTTCGCGAGGCACACCCGAATCATCTCTCGATATCGTTCCTCGAATACCCGCAGAGGGATCCCGACGTTGGGAAACAACACCGTCCCCAGGGGAAACATTGGCACGACGTTCATCGTTGGCGATCCATGAGGGTCCGACCCTTAGGCCTTCGGCTCCATCGCCGCGATGTCGACGGATTTCCCGAAGTCCACGAACGCCACCGAGAGGTCGTTCCCCAGCTTCACGCCGTAGTCGGTCGAGGCGAGCCCGTTCAGGACCATCGCGAAACGCACGAAACGGCCATCGGTGGTCTCAGCGGTACCCGTGAGTGCCGAAACGCCGTTGAGGGTCCCTGTCTTCGCATGAACCTTGCCGGCCGCGGGAGTGTCTTTCAGCCGTGTTTTCAGCGTGCCTGACTCGCCCATGACGGCGAGTCCCTGAATGAGATCGCCCTCCTGAGGCGACGCCCGCAACACATCGACCAGTGCAGCACAACTCGCACGGTCGCCTCGGTCGAGGCCCGATCCGTCCACCATCCGAAGGACGTCACGGCTCGTAGAGGGTGCACCACGCGCCCACAGGGTTCGGCCGACGGCAGCGGAACCCGCTTGGGTCGAACCGTTGCCCGATGCTCGGACGCCAACGAGTTTGAGCAGAGCTTCCGCAGTCATGTTGTCGCTTTCGCGAAGCATCTGTGCGACCACCTTGTCGACGGTGACGGAGTCGATCGTCGCAACGACCACGGGGGCCGCTGTTGCGGCGTCGGGGCTCCTTCGATCAGCCGCGCCGGCCTCGCCCTCGACGACGACACCACGCTCCTCGAGCATCCGTTGGAAGGCCTGTGCCGCGTTCGTCGGTACATCCGTGGCTGCGATGGGACGACCCTTGGCATCCAGGAGCGTGAAGTTGTCATCGATAATGAGACCTCCGATCGGCCCCACTTCACCGCGCGACACATAGGACTTCTTCCACGACGGAAGCACCCGCTGCTCATCGAAGAGGCGATCGTCACCCACGATTCGACCTGTGATGGTGGTGATCCCGGCTGCGACGATATCGTCGGCAAGTTTGTCGAGCGACGTCGCTGTATCGGGCGGATGCTTGCGGGTCTTGGTGTACTTGGCCGACTCCAGGAGGGGATCTCCTCCACCCACGAGCCAAAGATCTCCCCCCAGTTGACCGCCGCTCGCCGCAACGGTCGAGCGCACCGTTGTCCGAAACCGCTCGCCGGGATCGAACATGGCCAAGGCGGCGCTTGCGGTGAACATCTTCAAGGTCGACGCCGGGATGACGGCGCGGTCGGGCGCAAAGGCAAGAATTGGTCGTCCGGTCACCGATGGGGTCACGATTTCGGCAACGACACATGACCGCTCCGCAGCGTCTTCGAGCTCGGGTTGGGCAAGCACCGTCGAGACCATCTGCTCGATCTGTTTCGACGCGACACTGTCGGCCAGCATCAGTGGTGTTCGACGGATCGAGAGGACAGGCGTTCGACCGGTCGCGGTGCCGACCGGGTTCGACTGTGATGGATCACGGAAAAGGGAAACTCCAGCGAGACCGGTTCCGGCAACGATCGAGAGCACCGATGCTCCGGTGGCGAAGGACTTCAGCACGGCTCAGACTTTCTCCGGGAGCCCGCGGGCACGACGCCAGCAAACATATGTCCACATATGGTTGAGGGCCGCAACCGCCCGATCTGCGGACGGGAAGCACACCTGTCCGGATTGGCGAAGCATTTGCGGCCCTGGGTTGTTCGGGTCGGCGATTCCAAGCTCCGACGCCACAAGAACCGGCTTGCCCGTCGATGCCGAAACCGCCATCGCCGCTTCGGCGAAACGGGCGTCTTGGCGCTCATGAAACTCGACGATTCGTTCGAGGCCGTGATCGGGGTAGTACGGACCTGATCGAATCAGGCTCGCGGTGTTCGACTGGACTCCCAGCCCGAGGAAGATGACCGCGTCGACCGACTCGTGCGACGCAACGATCTCCATAAGTTCCGGAATGGTGTCGCGTGTTTCCCCACCTGCCATGTCGATCGGATTCGACTTACTCCATCGAGGTGGCAACTTTGCGTCGATCGCCATCATCAGATCGTCCGGTAGAGCTAGAAGTTCCAGCGACGAGTTGGCAATGGCGTCGGCGGTCAGGACACCCCATCCACCTACCGTCGTAAGCACAGCAACCCTCGGGCCACGCGGTAACGGCTGCGTGGCAAACGCAGCAGCTGCGTCGTAGGCTTCGGACACCGTATGTGCGCGTAGAACACCGACCTGGCGCAGCGCGCCGTCGAGCACGCGATCTACTGACGCGAGCGCTCCGGTATGCGACGCCGCCGCCGACTGGCCGAGAGCCGTTGATCCGCCCTTGAGAAGGACCACCGGTTTGCGGGCCGATACTGCGGCCATCTGCGACAGGAACCGTCGACCGTCGTTCACACTTTCGAGGTATGCGAGCACCACCCCGGTCTCGGGGTCATCGCCGTAGAACTCCGCGAAATCAGCGACCGTTGTGGCAGCGGCGTTTCCGACGCTGATCGCGCGCGCGATCCCGGCACCTGAGATGTTCGCGATGTTCATGAAGGCCGAACAGAGGTTTCCGGACTGGCTGGCGATCGAAATTCGCCCCGCGATCGGGTAGGGAGCAACAATCTGGGCACAGAGTTTCGCGGGGGTCGAGATGAGCCCCTGACCATTTGGCCCAGCGAGCAAAATCCCCAACTCGTCGGCGAGTGCGACCAACTCCCGCTCCGCAACGGCACCGGCCGCGTCGGCTTCTCGATACCCGGCCGACGTCACGAATGCGGCCCGTATTCCCTTCGCGGCACACGACCGGAGAATGTCAGGATTCGATCTCGATGGTGTACATACGATTACCAGGTCAGCAACGCCGTCGGGAATATCGTCGACCGATTGAAATGTCGGCTGGCCAAGAATCGTCTCCCCTTCCCGGTTGATCGGAAACACCGGGCCGACAAAGCCGTTGGCACGGACATTGTGCAGTGCCGTGAAGCCGAACTTCCCCGGGTGGCTCGAGGCACCGGCGACGACGACACCCTTCGGGTTGAACAACGCGTTGAACTGTTCGACACGGGTCGCAGACATCATGATTCGCTTACCTCCACCAATGCGTCGACGACGACAGGTTTACCGTCGACGATGATCAACGGATTGCAGTCCACGGAAACGACGTCGTCACGCTCCATGACGAATCGCGACAGACCGAGCAGCGTCCGTACGAGTGAGTCCCGATCGACCGCTGGCTCGCCACGAAACGCTCCAAGAAGCTTTTGTGATGCGAGATCGGCGATCATCTCGTGTGCATCGAGTTCGCTGAGCGGCGCAACACGGAACACAACGTCTTCGATGGCTTCGGCAAGGACACCACCTACTCCGAGCATCACGCACGGACCGAACGCGGCGTCTCGAACGACACCGGCGATCAACTCCCGTCTTCCTCGAACCATCTCCGCAATGAGCACCCCGACCGGCCCGTCTTCGGGCGTTGCTGCATCAAGTAGCGACTGAGCTGCGGCGACGACGTCGTCGACTGAGCCCAGGTTGAGCCGCACGAGCCCGCGCTCCGTCTTGTGCGCGATCGCGTCGCCACACAGCTTTGCCACGACAGGAAAGCCGATCTGACTCGCTACGTTGCCAGCCTCCGCGGCCGTGGCGACCACCTGCTCGGCGGGGAGGAGCACGCCGACGTCGGCGAGCAGAGCTTTCGAATCAGACTCGGAAAGGGTAGGCATACAAACGATCGACTTTCACGGAACCGCGGGCGGTCTGGGACTTCTGGGTTTGGTGTCGGAGACGGGTTCGAGCGCAGAACGAAAGAACGCTCGAAGGTGTTGGTGGCGCTCGTCGAGTGACTCCTTCGACAGCGGATCTCGGCTCGTGAGAGCCTCCAGAAAAACGACATCGCTGAACGATGACAAGATCGCGCCGTAACCGGTCAGGAGAAGCTGTTCCGGATCGTGCTGACGGAATATCCCTCCATCCATCGCTCGACGAAAGAACGACTCGGCCCGATTCATAAGTGGTCGAAGAGCTTCGCCTAAGCCCTCTCCGAGGAGGCTCTCTTCGGCAAGCATTTCCCACCGCACGATGCGAACGAACTTCGGGTTCGCGGCAAAGAACGAGAACCCTGCCGCCAGGATCCGATCCAGGGTCTCCCATTCGTCGCTCGGGCCGTCGGTAGCGTCTTCGATTCGAACGAACCAATCGGCAATGCGTCGCTCGAAGGTGGCCTGGTAGAGCAGCTCTTTGGATTCGAAGTGGTGGAGCAGACTCGGTCGACGGATCCCCACTGATTCTGCGATGTGGTTGAGCGAGGTCCCCTCGTACCCGAACCGGGCAAAAAGCGTCTCCGCGGCGTTGAGAATCGAGTCGCGGGTTGACAATGGAGCATGGGTTCGTATCGACGACTCGTCGATCGTCGCATCTCCCCCCGATTCCTCCACGCCCGAGACTCTACTGCCGCCTTCGCGAACCGACTTGTATCTCGGCGTCATCGACCGAGGCGCGTGGCCTGCGCGCGAACACACTGCGCTTTCGACAGCGTCTCGTAGTGTCGGGGGCCATGGGCACCGCAACCGCAACTCCTGACCCGAGGACGTCGTGAATCGCGGGGGCGCCAGTGCGTTGTCAACGCATCCGATCACGTCGATTGCGACCGGCGAGATTCTGGGTTCCCTGTTGGAGTCGATCGGGTATGGCCCTGACCTCGTCGTGCTGTTCGTCTCCAGCGCTCATAGGCCATTGCTCCAGGAGATCATCGAAGCGACGCACGCAATCGTGGGCCCGCGGCGTCTCATCGGTACGACCGCTCGAGCGGTTCTCGGGGACGGCTACGAGTCCGACGGGGAGCCGGCCCTAAGCGCCTGGGCGGGCTGCGTTGGGATTGTCCGGGCAGTGCACACCAGCTATGAGGATCTGCCCGGCCACGACCCCGACCCCGTGCTCGTGTTGGGTTCCGAGCGGGGTGCCCTGGTCGACTGGCTGGAACAGCGACCCGACTCGTTTGCACCGGTCTGTGGAGGAGTGGCCACCGGCGCTCCACGTCAGGGCGTCTGCGTAGTTCTCGATCACGAAATCTTCGATGACGGAGCGGTCTTCGTGTCCTTTCAAGACCCGATTCTTGAGTGTTGCGTCTCGCAGGGTTCTGTTGCGCTTGGGCCTCCGCTTGCGGTCACACGGTCCGAGCGCGATGTCGTGTACGAGATAGCGTTCGAACCGGCACGAGATCGTATGACTCTCGCACTCGCCGCTTTACCGGACGAGGATCGCTCTCGCGTTCGAGGAGCAATCCACCTTGCGACGTGTCCCGCCGATCCAGACGATTGCGTCTCACCGCAGGGTCGTCTTCGAGAGGTCCTCGGCGCCGACCGGGCAAACGGGGCGCTTCACGTCGACATTCCGCTGGAGACCGGAGAGGTGATTCGACTGCAGGCGCTCGATCGGGCGAGCGCGCTCGACGACCTCGAACGGACCCTGGCCCGGGTGCGGACGGGGTCGGGCGACAAGCAAGCCGCAGGGGCGTTGTTGTTCACGAGTGCACGGCGTGGACGAGCGCTGTTCGGAGATGACCAATGTGACGCGTCGGCCGTGTCGGAACTACTCAATGCGCCGTCAGCCGGGGTCTTTTGCGACGAACAGTACGGCCCCCTGGAATCAAGATCCTATGCGCACAAACGGTCGTGCGCGATTGCGGTGGTCCACGGAAGCTAGTCGTACAGGTAGACCGGGGTCCCGTCAGCGGCTTCGTCGATGAACCATTCCGCCGTGCGGTTCGACACCCGAACGCACCCATGCGATGCAGGGTATCCAGGGATGCTTCCCGATCCGTGCACGGCGAATCCTCCGCTGAAGTACACCGGGTTGTACAGATGGCCAAGATCGCTCTCGCGGTCGCCTCGAATCCGTCGCTGGACCCGGAAATTTCCCCGGGGGGTCTTGGCGCTTCCGCAGATCTCACGCTTCGCCTTGGACGAATAGTCGCAGTACTTCTTTCCCGAACCACTCGATACGTTGACGACTCGATAGAGGCCGAACTTGTCGAAGTAGAACATCACCTGCCGCGTCAGGTCGACCTCGACGCGGGGCAAACCACCGTTCGGAATGAGACCGCCCGGTGTCGTCGCCGTCAACAACGCCAGCTGGGTGGCCGGGTCAAAACGAGCGCTTCGCTTCAGTCCGAGGACCTTTTGAAATGCCATCAGGCCTTGCGCAGTCTGGCTGTCGAATCGGCCGTCGACCTTTCCAACCTCGAATTTCAAGAGGTCGAGCCGACGCTCCATCGCCTCGACGGCATCGCCACGAGAACCAGATCGCAGAGTTGGTCCGGGCTCGAACGGCACCGTCGTGGTCAACCCCGTCACCGTTGACGTGGCGCTCGTCGAGGAGGCCACCACTGTGCTCGACGTGGCAGTCGAGGACGAGGACGAGGGCAACGACGACGGTGATGAGGATGAAGATGAAGATGAAGATGAAGGCGACGAGGATGAAGGCGACGAGGTGCCCGACCCTGTCGTCGTCGATATCGCTGTCGTCGATGTCGACAATGTCGTAAGTGTCGTCGATGTCGACAATGTCGAAAGGGTCGTCGACGGCGGGACGGTGGTCGTCGGAAGGGCAGTGGTCGACGACGTGGCGGGGTCAGTGGCCGTTTGGGCGACCGCCGTCAGCGAAGTGAACGACAGCGGTACGCCGATTGCCAGCGCAACGGCCAGGGCAGTGGAGATGCGACTGTGTGAGTGTGCCCAACGCACGATTCCTCCTCGGGGAAAGCAACATTATAAGTGAGGAAGACCAGCAAACTGGGCCATACAACACACGTTTCGGGCGATCCGATCGTGCACGTGCACACTAGGGTTCGGGGTGCAAATCCGAACGCAAGAGTTGTGTGACGGACAATGAGTTATCTCCAAGGGGCACCTGATGGCCATCGACGCAGAGCTACGAGCAGCAGTACCAGGCCACTACGGCGTCCACGATCAGCAGGCCGTCGACACCATACGTGTGCTGGCGATGGACGCCGTTCAGGCGGCGAACTCGGGCCACCCTGGCACGGCGATGGCACTCGCCCCGCTGACGCACGTCCTCTTTTCACGAATCATGAACTTCGATCCGTCGGATCCGACCTGGTTCGATCGTGACCGATTCGTGCTGTCGGCCGGACACGCGTCGATCCTTTTGTATTCGATGCTCTACCTCAACGGGTTCGGGCTCGAACTCGACGACATCAAGTCCTTTCGCAAGTTGGGGTCGAAGACTCCCGGCCATCCGGAGCGGGGGCACACCGCCGGCGTCGAAGTCACAACCGGTCCGCTCGGCCAGGGCATCTCGAACGCAGTCGGGATGGCACTTGCCGAAGCGAACCAACGGGCACGCTTCGGTGCCGATCTGTGCAGCCACTACACCTTCGCCATCGTGAGCGACGGCGACCTGATGGAAGGCATCAGTCACGAGGCGGCGTCGTTTGCCGGTCATCTGGGCCTTGGTCGTCTCGTCGTCGTGTACGACGACAACCACATCACCATCGACGGTGCGACCGAACTGGCGCTGACCGACGATGCCGGAAAGCGCTTTGAGGCCTACGGGTGGCACGTCATGGAAGTGGGAGAAATCGCGAATGATATGCCCGCATTGGAAAAGGCCATTCGCGACGCGATGGCGGTGACCGACAAACCTTCGCTGATCCGACTTCGCAGTCACATCGGTTATCCGTCGCCCAACAAGACGGACACCTCTGCAGCCCACGGATCGCCATTGGGTGCCGACGAGATCGCGCTGACGAAAGCGGCCATGGGCGTTTCGACGGAACCATTTGCCGTTCCGGACGGTCTCGTCGAGACGTATCGCGAGAACGCTCAACGCGCTCGGTCACTCGTACAGGACTGGAAGGGCCGTCTTCAGGCCGACAGCGAACAGGCAATCGCCTTTCGTCAGCTCGTGAGCGGTGAACTCGCGTCGGGCTGGGACAGCGACCTGCCCACGTTCGCAACCGGTGCCATGTCGGCAACCCGAGAAGCGAGTGGTGAATGCTTCAACGCGCTTGCCCCAAAGATTCCCTCCCTCATTGGAGGTGGGGCCGACCTCACCGGCAATACCGGCACGATGCTCAAAGGATTGGGAACGTTCTCCTCGGCCACGCCGGAAGGACGCCTCGTGCATTTCGGTGTTCGTGAGCACGCGATGGCCGGGGTCATGAACGGCATGGCTGCCCACGGCGGCGCCCTCCCCGTGGGAGGTACGTTCTTCGTATTCTCCGACTACATGCGCGGAGCGGTTCGCGTCAGCGCGATCTCGGATCTCAAGGTCGTGTTTTCGTGGACGCACGACTCACTCGGCGTCGGTGAGGATGGCCCGACCCACCAACCGATCGAGCAGCTCGCGTCGTTGCGTGCGATGCCCGGACTCCGGTTGATCCGCCCAGCCGACGGCAACGAGGTCGCCGCGGCCTGGCGAGTCATCATCGGGGCCGAGAGTGGCCCCACGGGCCTCGTGCTCGGACGCCAAAAGGTGCCGACCCTTCCCGGCACGGACACACTCGCCCGCAACGGTGTCGCGAAAGGGGCCTACGTTCTCGTGCCGTCAGCGAAGAACGAGCCCGACATCGTTCTCGTCGGCACGGGTTCTGAAGTTCAGCACTGCGTGAAGGCTGCCGAAATGCTGGCCGCCGAAGGATTCTCGGCCCAAGTCGTTTCCATGCCCTCATGGGATCTTTTCGACGAACAGGACGACGAGTACATCGATACCGTGTTCCCGGCCCAGGTTCCCGTCGTTGCCTGCGAAGCCGGCACCTCGTTCGGGTGGGAGCGATTCGCCGACCTCGCGGTGACTGTCGACACATGGGGAGCATCCGGGCCTGGCGAACAGTTGATGGAAGAGTATGGAATCAACGCGGACTCGGTGTTCGAAGCAGCACTTCTCCTCCTCGAAGACGAGTAGCCACGTTTCACTCCGCGTTCTCAATCTGTCCTATCGCCCTTCAACCGCAGCAACGTCGATGCCCTTACGGCACCACAGGAGCTTCCAATCATGACCACCCCACTTGTCTCGATGTCACAAGATCACGGCCAAAGTCCGTGGCTCGACAACCTGAAGCGCTCGTACCTCAGCGACGGCACCCTGCAGAACCTTGTCGACCGGGGCGTGCGCGGTGTGACGAGCAATCCGTCGATCTTCCAGAAGGCAATCTCGGGGTCCAACGACTACGACAGCGCGTTCGCCGCGCTCGTCCAGTCGGGCAAGACGGTTAAAGAGGCTTACTGGGAACTGGTTGTCGACGATGTCAGCAACGCCTGTCGCCTGCTTCGTCCTGTCTACGAATCGTCCCATGGCGTCGACGGGTACGTGTCTCTCGAGGTTTCTCCGGTGCTCGCGCACGACACGGCGGGTACCGAACGCGATGCCCGATCACTTGCGGCGCGGGTGGCCGAGCCCAACGTGATGATCAAGATTCCAGCGACCCGCGAAGGGGTACCGGCGATTCGCAAGATGATCGGTGAGGGCTACGACATCAACGTCACGCTGATCTTCAGTCTTGAGCGATACGCCGACGTTATCGAGGCGTACATTGGCGGCCTTGAGGACCGACTCGCCGCAGGGGCTACGACGCTTTCCGACGTTGCGAGCGTGGCTTCTTTCTTCATCTCGCGCGTCGACAGCGAGATCGAGAAACGCTTCGCCGTTTCCGGAAAGGGATCCGACTTGATCGGCAAGCCGGCGGTGGCTCAGGGTGTGCTGGCGTATCAGTTGTTCCTCAATCGCTTCAGCGGTCCGAGATGGGAGCGCCTCGTCGCTCACGGCGCCCGGGTACAGCGGCCCCTGTGGGCGTCTACGTCGACGAAGAATCCAACGTTCGCCGACACGTTGTACGTCGACACCCTGCTCGGCCCGAACACCGTCAACACGCTCCCTGAGCCGACGCTCGAGGCCTTCGATGATCACGGGGTTGCGGCGCGAACAGTTGACAGCATCGAATCGATTGTAAAGGCACATACGGTTTGGACCGATCTGGAGGGTGCCGGGATCGACGTCGAAGATGTGGCCGAAGTCCTCGAACGAGAGGGCGTTGCGTCCTTTGCGAAAGCGTTCGACGAATTGCTCGCCACGCTGTCGGCTCGGGCTGCTGAGTTCAAATAGTCGTGACGAACGAATCCACGCAGACCTTGGAGGCGAACCCACCGCTGAGCGTCATGATCATCTTCGGCGCGTCGGGAGACCTGACGACGCGAAAGCTGATGCCCGCGTTGGCCGAGTTGACCGATCGGGGTTTCCTCGCCCCCGGCTTCACCGTGGTCGGTGTCGCCCGCACCGAAATGTCCGACGAAGATTTCCGGTCGCGTGCGGCGGCCATAGACAAACCGCTGGCGTCGTGGACACAGGCGACGACTCGCTTTCGCTATATCACCGGCGACTACGCCGACCCCAACACCTACGCACGGCTTCGCCAACTACTCGAAGAGGTCGACATTGCCGCCGGCATTCCCGGCGGCACGGGCAATCGGCTGTACTACTTCGCAGCGCCGCCGAGTACGTTCCCGATCCTCATCGCAGGTCTTGGCCACGCAGGCCTGAACAAGGCATCAACGGCGGAAGGCTTTTCGCGCGTGGTTATCGAGAAGCCATTTGGCCACGATCTCCAAAGCGCCTCCGCGCTCGATGCCACATTGCACGAGCACTTCGACGAGGCCCAGGTTTTTCGTATCGATCATTACCTCGGCAAGGAAACGGTCCAGAACCTCTTGGCGTTGAGGTTCTCCAACACCATCTTCGAACCCCTGTGGAACCGAAACTACATAGATCACGTAGAGATCACCGTCGCAGAGACCCTCGGCGTCGGTCATCGAGGCGGCTTCTACGAAGAGGCCGGTGCGTTGCGCGACATCGTGCAGAACCATGTGATGCAGGTGCTCGCGCTGACCCTCATGGAACCGCCGTCAACGATGGACTCGACGGGTATTCGCGACGAGAAGGTCAAGGCCCTTCGATCCATCGTCAACCTGACGGACAGGACGGTGGAGGAGAACGTCGTTCGTGCGCAGTACGACGAAGGCCTCGTCGAGGGCGAGAAGGCGATCGGCTACCGACTCGAAGAGGGGGTCAATCCCAACTCGACGACAGAAACCTACGTGGCGATGCGTTTGAAGGTCGACAATTGGCGGTGGGCCGGCGTCCCCATTTACGTGCGGACCGGAAAGCGCCTCGCGAAGCGAGTCACCGAGGTCGCCATGCACTTTCGACGAGCCCCCCATCTCCCGTTCGCCGAAAAGATGTCACGCAAGCTTGAACCGAACTCGCTGATCGTTCGAATCCAGCCCGACTCC
The DNA here is from genome assembly GCA_031418035.1 of Acidimicrobiia bacterium. Taxonomy (GTDB): domain Bacteria; phylum Actinomycetota; class Acidimicrobiia; order Acidimicrobiales; family JANYDT01; genus JANOYY01. The sequence goes on along the minus strand of JANOWU010000271.1, from coordinate 5,092 downwards.
GGCATCTCGCTACGGTTCGGGGCAAAGGTTCCTGGCCAGGCATTCGTCGTTCGAACGGCACACATGGACTTCGACTACGACGAGCAGTTCACCGAGGAAGACCTCGATGGATACGAGCGGCTCCTTCTCGACGCCTTGCTTGGCGATTCGACGCTCTTCATCCGCTCCGATGAGGTGCATCAGGCGTGGCGCATCGTCGATCCGATGCTGCGCGCATTCGCTGATCCGGACTTTCCTCTGGCCCGCTACAACGCTGGCACGTGGGGTCCTGGGGAAGCCGACCGTCTCCTCGATCGCTTCGGTCACCGGTTCCGCACGCCCTAAACCCGAGCCGAAAGAGAAACACGAGGGGTACCCCGACGCGGCTTCGTGCGGGTAGTCGATCATGCACGTGCCGTCGGCACTTCGCGCGTATTGTCCGACGCCATGGATTCACTTCCCGGCCCCCTCGTTTCGTCGTCCTGGCTCGACCAGCACCTCGGTGCACCGAACCTGGTGGTGTGCGATGTTCGCTGGTACGTGGACGGGAAGAGCGGTGAAGCTGCCTTCGAGGCGGGTCACATCCCGGGGGCGGTGTGGATCAACCTCGACCACGACCTTGCCGGTACAAAAGGACTCGGGCCGGGACGTCATCCCCTCCCTCACCCCGAGCATTTCGCTGCCGCCATGGCCGCCAAGGGCATCGGCGACGACACCCTCGTCGTGGCCTATGACGACGCCGGCGGATCGATTGCAGCGCGGCTGTGGTGGATGTTGACGGTCATCGGACACCGGGCCGCAGTTCTCGACGGCGGAATCTCGGCGTGGACGGGGGAACTGGACATCGATACCGCGTCGTCGACGGCCGACGTGGTTTTCACCCCTGTTGCGTGGCCGCTGGATCGAGTGGCCGACGTCATCGCCGTCGACTCGGCCCGACGTAACCCGGCCGCAGTCGTCCTCGATGCTCGCTCCAACGCTCGATTTCTTGGCGAAGCGAATCCGATCGATCGTCGACCCGGCCACATTCCCGGAGCTCACAGTGCGCCGTGGACGGCGAACCTTGATCCGGTCTCGGGGTTGATGCGCAGTGTTGATGAACTGCGTAGGCGTTTCGACATGATGGGCGTCGACGGCCAACGCACCGTGATCTCCCACTGCGGCAGCGGCGTCACGGCATGCCACAACCTGCTTGCCCTGGAAGTAGCGGGCTACGACCCCGGCCGTCTGTATCCTGGCTCGTGGTCGGACTGGGAAGCGGATCCGCTTCGACCTGTCGCCACTGGACCGTAACGGCCAAGCGTCTCGACCGGAAAAACCTCGACCGGAAAACCTCGACCGGAAAAACAAAGTGCTGCAGCAGTTAGGGCCGACGGAATACCCTCACTGCTGCAGCGGGTCAAGCCTACACAGCAGAAAGCGCTTGCGCAATCATCCCATCGGCTCGTCACTGCCCTCGCTGAGCGACCAATTCCAGGCACAAGGAACGACATCGATAAGGTCTTCCTCGTGCCACTTCCGCCCGAACCAGATCTTGAACTCCTTCACGACCGAACCTACGAGGTGAAGGCATATCGTAAGAACGCCACCACAATGACGTTGCGGGGAATCGTCCGGGACGTGAAACCTGCCGGTCTCTACATAGCCGACGATCCGGAACCGTTGACCATTCACCACATGGTTCTGGAACTCGACATCGGGTTCCCGTCCATGGAGATCCAGCGAGTCGACATCGTCTTCGAGGACTTCCCGCATACAACCTGCCCGTCAATCGTCCCCGAGTACCAGAAACTGATCGGGCTGTCCGTGGCACGGGGCTTCACGAACAAGGTTCGCGATCTTCTCGGCGGTCCAAGGGGGTGCACCCACATCCTCGCACTCCTCCAGGCCATGGCGCCCGTCACGAATCAGGCACGCTTCTCGATGATGGCGGCATCGGCGCGCGCAGCAACCGCCGAGGGCAGTGATGTGGCCGACGGGATGCCCGGTGCCGTGAACAACGACGTGTCCTTGACACCCCAACAGCGTCTCGAGGCCATGCGTTTCAACCTCAACACCTGTCACATCTGGGACGAACACGGGGAGCACGTCGAGGCGTTGAAGCGCGGCGAGCCGAGCGAAGTGCCGGTGTGGATCACGAAGCGCTACGCGCAACTCGGACGCGACCCGAAGGACTGGGCCCGCTTCATGAAGTAGGTCGCCGCTTCGGGAGTCTGGGGCTCAGACTGGTCGGCGGGCCAGGAAGGAGTGCACGATCCCCTTCTGCCAGAAATCGAACCGCGCCTTCCCGACCACCGCAAGGGTGCGCACGTCGACAAACCCGTGGCGTCGGAGGCGATCTTCGAACGCCTTGACACCATCAAATTGCAGGACGCTCTTCCAGAGGTACCGGTAGATCCGCGTGTGGCGACTCGTGATCAAACCTGCCGGGATGATGATGCCCCAGCACACGCTGGTCCACGTTCCGATCGAGCGCGGGGAGTCACGTACGGAGTACTCGTGAAAGCAGATGGGAGCGCCAGGCTTGAGCAGTGGCATCAACTTGTCGAGGCAGGCGTCGGGATCCGACATGTTGCGAATGCCGTATGCCATCAAAATGGCATCAAAGGGCTCGGCGCCCAGTGCGGCGGCCGGGTCCATGGCGTCGCCGTACACGAAGCTCACGTTGGCCGCCCGCTGGAACAGCGGCTTCGCCTTGGCGTGGTCCAACATGCCGGACGACGCGTCGAGAGCCACGATGGTTGCTTCGGGATAGGCGTCCAACACACCGGCGGTCGAGAGCCCCGTGCCGCAGCAGAGGTCAAGAATCCGTAGGCCCGAGCCGCGGCCGGGCAACTCGAGCCGTTCGGCACTCAGCTTCAGGTGCTCGACGTAGCCGGGATTGCGCTGGACGAGCGTGTCGTAGGTGGGAGCCACGATGTCGAAATCGGCCGGGACCTCGCGTTTGCGATCGCTGAACGACCGGTTGCTCATCTGGTGCGATCAGACGACATGGAGACGGGTGTCGCGGACAGCGGCGCGTTCGTGGGCGGAGGTCATGTCGTCGGGGGCGCGCTCGGCGTTTCGTTCGGCGGCGACACGGAACGAATAGTGATCGACCTCGGTTTCGACTCGCTCGGGGGACCATCCGAGCGGTTCGGCGAGGAGCTCGGCCGTGACTCGTGCCGCCGATACCGCTCGGTCATCGGATTCAATCGAGGCGCGGGTCCGACGACACAACACGTCGTCGACGCGCAACGCTCCTTCGTAGAGGACGCTGTGGAGTACCTCAGCGGCGAGGTAGCGGCCGCCGGACACAAACGACCGGTGGGCGGTGTCGAACAGGCGGGGATCGGCGGGAGCCGGGGCAGGTGCCCGGTCGAATCCGGGCAGGGGCTTTCGCAACGAGTGATCCTTCGCGATGAGTTCGAGCAACTCCGTGGCAACAGAACCGTAACGAGCAGCGAGGTGTGCAAGCTCGTCTTGGTGGAGCAGCTTGGCACCCTCATGTTTCGAGAGCCGCGGAACGAGACCATCGAGACCCTGTGCGCCGAGCAGCGGAATCTTTTCCGTTTCGGACTTCGGGATGCTTTTGCCGAGTTCACGTCCGATGGCATCGATCGCGTCGGCGGCCATGAGACGATACGTTGTGTACTTACCACCGGCGATTGTGATCATTCCTGGCATTGCGACGTTAACCGCGTGTTCGCGACTCAGCTTCGTCGTTGCCGACGCCCCTCCGGCAATGAGCGGCCGGAGTCCTGAGTACACGCTCACGACGTCGTCGTAGGAAAGCTTGTCCTGCAACATCGTGTTCGCCCAGTGAAGGACGTAGTCGATGTCGGCACGCGACGCTGACGGGTGGTCCAGGTCATAATTCCAGTCGGTGTCCGTCGTTCCGATCAGCCACCGATCCCCCCACGGAAGCAGGAACAACACGCTCTTCGTCGTACGGAGAATCATCGCCGTGGAAGACTTAATACGTGCACGTGGTATCACGACGTGAATGCCCTTGGATGCCCGCACGCGCAGTGGAGTACGCACTCCGGCCGACTCTTCGATGGAGGTGGACCAGACCCCGGTCGCATTCAGAACCGTATGCGCGCGTATTTCAAAGGGTTCGTCGGTTCCCGATTCTGCGTCGACCACTTCGACTCCGCAGGCCCGGCCGCCCTCGGTGAGCACACGGCGCACGGCGACACCCGAGAGGCACACGGCGCCATACGAGGCCGCGGTGCGGGCGACCACGACGGTGTGACGCGAGTCGTCGATCTGGGCGTCGTAGTACGAGATTCCACCGACCAAGGTCTTTGGGTTCAGCGACGGTACCGCCTCCAAACACTGGCGATGGGAAAGGTGACGGTGCCGTGGAACGGCCGCGTTACGTCCGGCCAAGATGTCGTAGAGGAGCACGCCCGCTCCGATGTAGGGGCGTTCGTAGTGCTTCTGAAGCGGCAGCAGGAACGAGGCAGGACGCACTAGATGGGGGGCGACGTCTTGCAACAGCACCCGACGTTCCCGGAGCGCCTCACGGACCAGGCCGAAGTCTCGTTGCTCGAGGTACCGCAGGCCTCCGTGCACGAGTTTGGAGCTGCGGCTCGAGGTCCCTGCGGCAAAGTCTCGCTTCTCCACGAGACACACGCGAAGGCCCCGGCTGGCCGCGTCGAGCGCAGCGCCCACTCCGGTGACCCCACCACCGATGATGACGACATCGAATGTCTCGCTCTGTGCGGTGAGGATGTCGCTTCGTCGGCGAGCCGGACCGAGTTGCGACGACGAGAGCGGGGGCACACATCAAACTTAGTGGTCCCCTGAAACTTAGTGGTCCCCTGCCGCAAACTCTTAGCAATTCATCACCCGTATACTTGAGCAAATGATCAAGACCACGATCGAATACGCCCCTGTCGATCGCGATGAGCCTCTGGTATCGCCGCCCCCGACGACGGCGCCTCCACGGGATCTCCGTCTTGGCGCATTCACGTCGACGCCTCCTTGGCTGGTGCCCGACACTCCAATGCCGTGGCAGGTCGGCATTGACCGAGTCCGTGCGCGGACGAGGGGTCAGGTACCGGAGCTGACCCGACGTACGAAGCTGCCGCCCGGACATCGCCTCGTTTCGACCGCTTATCACGTC
>JANOWU010000270.1:0-1721 GCA_031418035.1 Acidimicrobiia bacterium | reverse complement strand
ACCGACCTCGCGTACGTCCTACGGGACTGACCACGCCACGGGGACGTCACGCGGACGCGCCGCGGACCCGGACTACTTGTTTGCGGCGTGGCGTCGAAACAGCGTGATCCGGTCTTCGCCGACCTTGGCCCGAAACTCGGGATCATCAATCCCCATACCTTCACGAGGCGCAAGGCACAGCACGCCGATCTTTCCCTCGTGCTGGTTGTGATGCATCGAATACGCCGCGCTACCGGAGTCCTCCAAGGTGTGGACCGCCGACACCATCGGCGCAATCTTGCCCTGGCAGATCAAACGATTCGCCGCGTAGGCCTCGGCGTAATTCGCAAAGTGCGATGACTTGATCGACTTCAGCTTCATCCACAGGTGGCGGTTGTCGTATTCGATCATGTAGCCACTTGTCGCTGCGCACGTCACCACGGTGCCGCCGCGCTTGGCGAGGAACACCGACGCACCCATGGTCGAGCGGCCCGGGTGCTCGAACACGATGTCGGGGTCCTCCCCCACGAGCCGACGGACATCGGCGCCGAGACGACGCCACTCCGTTTCGTCCTGCGTGGTTTCGTCCTTCCAGAACCGATAGTTCGCTTCCTTGCGATCGATGACATGCTCACATCCCATCGCGTGGAGCAGATCAACCTTGTCGGGGCTCGAGACCACGCCGATCGGCGTCCCGCCACCGTTGAGGACGTACTGAATCCCGTAGCCACCGATACCACCGGTCGCCCCCCAGATGAAGACCACATCGCCCTGCTTCATCCGGGCCCCATTCTTGGAGACCAGCATTCGGTAGCTCGTGGAGTTGCACAGCGCGTTCGACGCCGCTTCCTCCCAGCTGAGGTGCTTGGCCTTGGGCATCAGCTGGTTCGCTTTCACCACCGTGATTTCGGCAAGGCCACCGAAGTTGGTCTCGAAGCCCCAGATCCTCTGGTTGTTGCCCAACATCGAGTCGTCGTGCGATGACGGATCTTGATCGTCGACGTGATTGCAGTGCACCGCAACCCGATCGCCCGCCTTCCAATTGCGCACCGCGGACCCGACCCGCAACACGACGCCTGCCGCGTCGGAACCGATGACGTGATAGTCAAGCGCGTGGCGCTTGCCCCAGTGCCCTTCTCGACCTAGGCGATCCAGGAAACCGAACGTCGACAGCGGCTCGAAGATCGACGTCCACACCGTGTTGAAGTTCACCGAACTCGCCATGACGGCCACGTAGGCCTCATCGGGAGCGAGTTCCGGCAAGGGAACCTCCTGCACGTGAACGCTCTTTCGCGGGTCCTTCTCCACCGACGGCATTGCGTCGAACATGGCGGCGTCTTCGCGACGCACCACCACTGCTCGGTACGACTCGGGAAGCTTCAGGTTGGCGATTTCGTCGGACGAGGCGTTGGCTTCTATGGCCCGCAATATCTCTTGCATACATGCAAGGTACAGGGTGAATATTCAAAGAAAAAATTCAGCGGTTGCGATGTCCGACGAAGCATGATGTTGTGAGGTTGTCCCGCTGCGCCTAGGTTGGATGGCGTTGCATGGGGCCCGCTCGTTCGGGTGTTTCACCGACGTTTCAACCAGCCAGAAGTGAGGATGACATGCCAGGTTCAGTGATTGTCGCCGGAGCCCGCACACCGATCGGAAAGATGCAGGGAGCCTTCGCCGGATTCAGTGCCGCCGAACTCGGAGGCTTCGCCATCCGCGCCGCGCTCGAACGGTCGGGTGTCTCG
>JANOWU010000269.1:0-39855 GCA_031418035.1 Acidimicrobiia bacterium | reverse complement strand
CAGGGGTACCTCGCGCTACGACGCATCGCGAACTATTTCGAGATCGAGAATCCCCAGAACCCTTCGCCGACGGATCCGATTTCGGTGACCCGCCGCGAGTTCGACTTGATGCTCGTTGAGTTACGCGCCGCCGGTGTGGCGTTGAAGGCCGACGAGGAACGGGCGTGGACGGATTTCGTGGGATGGCGGGTGAACTACGACGCGTCGCTCGTGGGTCTCTGCAAATTGATTCACGCACCGCCGGGCCGATGGTCGAGCGATCGCGTATAGTTCGGGGTCTTTTCGGGGAAGTTTGGGGGACGCAAAGCCACCGTTTCGCGTTTGGGTCGGGCAAGCTGTCTCCATGCAAATCACAACTCGTCACACTCCCGCATTTGGCGTCGCCCGTCTTCAACTGGCCTCCAACGAGTCGGTCAAGGTAGAGGCCGGCGCAATGATGGCGATGTCCGCCGGTGTCGAACTTCGAGCGAAAGCCGAAGGCGGCGTCTTCAAGTCCCTGAAGCGGGCAGCCCTGGGTGGGGAAAGCTTCTTCGTCACGACGTACACCGCACCGTCGCAGGGCGGCTTTGTGGACGTGGCCGCACGACTGCCCGGAGATCTCAGCGCGTTCGACGTCACGTCGGGAGCAGGATGGATCATCCAGAAGGGTTCGTGGCTTGCGTCGGCCAATGGCGTCAACACCGATGCGAAATGGGGCGGCTTCACCAACATGTTCGGTTCCGAAGGCGGCTTCATGGTGCACGCCAGCGGCGAAGGGCAGATCCTTGTCGGGTGTTACGGCGCGCTCGAGTCGTGGGATCTCGGGCCGGGTGAAGTCGTCACCGTCGACACCGGTCATATGGTCGCATACCAAGAGAGCGTGAAGATGCAACTGCGCAAGGTGACCGGTGGTCTCGTGCAGTCCTTCAAAAGCGGTGAAGGCATCGTGTTCGACTTTGTCGGACCGGGCCGGGTGTACACGCAGACCCGCAACCCCAACGAACTGCTTGGATGGTTGTCGGCGGCTCTTGGGACCGGCGGTGCGGGCGCGGGAGCAAATCCGATCGGTGGTCTTTTCGGTGGCCTGATGGGTCGCGATTAACTGAACCCGTGGGTGCGGGCCGGTCCCCGCACCTATGCGAGGGGGACCTGCTGCGTCAGGCTCGGCGGCGTACCCGATGGTGCAGCGAGTCCATGACGATCGCCGTGCATGCCTTGGTACGACGCGCGTGTCGACGCCGACCAGCCCGCAAGCGTCGTGGGGTCCGGCTCGAAGACCTGCACGAGTAGGGGATTGCAGTTCGGCTCGGCGTCGGACCCCTCGCCCCAGATCGGCACGGCAAGGTCGCCGCCCGGGCACAGCGAGATGGCAAGCAACAAGTCGGTCTCGGCGAGGAGTTCGACGTAGTCGCCCGGCTTGGCCGGGCACGTTTTCATGAAGTACCGCTTGTCGTCGGGCATCAAGCCGGTCACTTGGAACAGATTGATGACGTCGTGCACGTCGAACTCGGTGAGTCCGTGGGGGAGGACGGATCGGGTCAGGTTCGAGTGACAGTGATAGTCGTATGCCGCATTGCTCAATAGTTGGTTGACATACGGATCGCACCGGGTGCCGAGCAGGTCATGGCATCCGGCATCGTCCTCATCGCGACCGTAGGCGAGGGTGTCTGCGACGAACGTGGCGAGGGGCCGGAGAAAGGGCAGGTTCGACCAGAGTCGATGACCGACGGTGAGGTGGGTTCCGTAGAACTGTCGCGTCCGACTTGCCCAGAAGCGTTCTCGCGGGTCACGAGCGCTCCACAGGTTGAGGTCGACGACCTGAGGTCCGTTCACCGTCGAGAAGCGAATGATCGATCCGGCATCGGCGTGGAACGCGAAGCCTGATCGAACGGGAACCTCGTGTTCCAGAATCTTCGTGCGCGTTGCGTTCGGTTCGGTGAGCCGGGCGATCAGCGCAGCGTCGGCAACCAGGGGGCTTGCGCCCATAGAGACATAAGCAGGCGTCGGCATAGAACGAGCCTGACACAGAACGGCATTAGCCTAAGCACCTTGAGTGATGAAACAGCAACCGTTGGGTTCTCGGATCTGGGTCTACGACCCGAGCTCCTGAAGGCCCTGACTTCCCTCGGCTATGAAGAGCCGACCCCTATCCAGGCTCAGACCATCCCGCTGCTGCTCGAGGGCCGTGACCTTGTCGGCCAGGCCGCCACCGGCACCGGGAAGACAGCGGCCTACGCGCTGCCGATCCTGCAGATGATCGAGCAATCGAAAGGACGGCCGGATGCAATCGCACTCGTGCTGGTTCCCACTCGTGAACTCGCCGTGCAGGTCTCGGAAGCTATGTACAAATACGGTCGCGAACTTGGCGCTCAAGTCGTGCCGATCTACGGCGGTCAACCGATCAGTCGTCAGCTGCAGGCGCTCTCGCGAGGCGTGCACGTGGTCGTCGCTACTCCAGGACGAGCTCTCGATCACATCGCGCGAAACACCCTGAACCTCAACTCCGTGAGGATGGTCGTGCTCGACGAGGCCGACGAGATGCTCGACATGGGCTTCGCCGACGACATTGAAGAGATCCTGAGGACGACGCCAGAAGAGCGGCAAACCGTGCTCTTCTCGGCCACCATGCCCTCACGGATCACCTCGATCGCCAAGCGTCATCTCCGCGATCCGCTCAAGATCCAGATCGGACTCGGCGACACGAAGCCCGGCAAGGCGCTCGTGCGTCAGACCGCCTACATCGTGCAACGGTCCCACAAAGCTGCTGCGCTCGGACGGATTCTCGATATCGAAGCCCCGGCAGCGGCCATCGTGTTCTGTCGCACTCGGACGGAAGTCGATCAACTGACCGAGACGATGACGGGCCGCGGCTATCGGGCCGAAGCTCTGCACGGCGGGATGAGCCAGGAGCAACGTGATCGGGTCATGGGTCGTCTCCGCAGTGGCAACGCCGAGTTGTTGATCGCAACCGACGTTGCGGCCCGGGGCCTCGATGTCGACACCCTCACGCACGTCGTCAACTACGACGTGCCCTCCGCACCAGAATCGTATGTGCACAGAATAGGTCGCGTTGGCCGCGCCGGTCGTGAAGGAACGGCAATTACCCTTGCCGAGCCAAAAGAGCAACGACAGCTTGCGAACATCGAGCGGCTCACGAAGCAAAAGATCTTGTTCGAGAAGGTGCCGTCGGTTGCGGACCTTCGGGCCCGTCAGATCGAAATCACGATCGGAACGATCCGAGAGGCGATCGATGAAGATCTGGAGCGCTACGCGGGGGTGCTCGACGCACTTGTCGATCCGACGGAGCTTCGCACGGTCGCCCTCGCCGCAATCAAGCTCGCCCATGCTGCGACAGGGGCAACGGTCGACGAGCGCGAAATCCCCGATGCGCTCAGTCGCGTGGAGCGTCCGCAAAACCCGAAGTTCGCCAAACCCCAATCGAAGTTTGCTCGTGAGACGAACCGGGACTCGAATCGCGACACGGGCCGCGACACCGGGCGCGACAGCAACCGGAGCTTTTCCCGCGACACGGGAACACGGCCCGACATCGCCGACGTTGCGACGATCTACGTGGGCCTGGGCCGGGCCGACGGCGTTCGAGCCGGTGACCTGGTGGGCGCAATCGCGAACGAGTCGAACCTGAGTGGCCGCGAGATCGGTCCTATCAAGATCTCCGAAAAGTTCTCTGTTGTCGGAGTACCGGCGCAGGCCGCGCAGCAAGTCATCGCTGCCCTGAGCAGCACCACGATCAAGGGCAAACGGGTGAAGGCGCGACCATTCGTGGAGAACCCGCGCTAGTTGGTGGCGTCACGCGGGCACCCGTTAGTGTGCGGAAATGGACCCGACGACGCTTCGCACCATTCATATGACGACGAACCTCGTGCACCGGTTCGTCTACTTCGTTCCCGAGGCGGCTGAAGAGTATCTCGCACTCGGTATCACGGGCCGGGCGGCGTACTTTGCTTCACGTACCGCACCGATGGGCGTGGTCCCCGACGAGGTAATCCTCGCAACCTTCTACAACTTCAGCGAACGAGCGGTTCGGTCGGCGAACATCGCAGAGGCGTGGTCGAAGGCGTCGCCCGAGCAGATTCAGGCCGCGCGGTTTCGGGCGGTCCGTCGAGCTCTGGACCGGGTCGGAGTCTCGTACACGGCCGACGAGATCGCAGAAGTACGTGAACTTATCGATCCGGTTGTTGTCGGGCTTGGTCTCGCCGGCAAGCCGCTCGCCGCAGCAAACGCCGCGGTCGCGCTCCCTCAGGACCCGCTGGTCGCCCTCTGGCAACAGGTCACCGTCATCCGGGAGTGGCGGGGCGACGCACATATCGCTCTCCTGGTTGCCAACAGCGTCGGACCCTGCGATTGCATGGTGCTTCAGGTGGGAACGGGTCGCTTTCCCTTGGGGATTACGAAGGCCACCCGGCAATGGAATGAAGACGAGTGGAGCGATTCAATCCGTGACCTCGCGGCTCGCGGGTGGGTCAGCGCCGACGGAGCGATGACCCCTGAGGGTACGGCCGCGCGCGAGCACATCGAAGACGAAACAGATCGTCTGTGTGCACCGATATGGAAACCGATCGGCGACGGCGGTGCGGCGAGGCTGGCTCAGCTCCTGGAACGGATCCATCCCGCTTTTGTGGCGGCAGGGACCTACGGTGCGTTCACCTAGGGCGGCACTGGCCTGAGTGCAGCGCGAAATCTGCAGCGATCACCTGTCGGGGCGCGCTAAGGTTTGGTACTCGTTTCGGGCCAACGTCGTCCCGAGTGAGAGCCAGTCGTTTCGTTCGGTTCGTCACTCTTGGAGGTCCTCGTGGATCAGCCCCGCTCTACGTTCGTTGTCGAGTCCCCCGATCAGTCCGCGTCTGACTCTCGTGTCGACACCTCGTCGGCCCTGCGTCCGGTTCCGTTCAGCGATATCCCCGCCAAGCAGGGACTGTATGACCCGCGGTTCGAAAAGGATGCCTGCGGGGTGGGCTTCGTCGCCCACATCAAGGGCGTGGCGAGCAACGACATCGTCGTCAAGGGCATCACGGCGCTCAAGAACATGGAGCACCGCGGTGCGGCCGGTGCCGAGGTGAACTCCGGCGACGGTGCTGGCATCCTCATTCAAAATCCCGACAGGTTCTTCCGTGCCGTCCTCGGAGAACAGGGCATCGAGTTGCCCCCGATCGGTCGCTACGCGAGCGGAATGGCCTTCCTCCCCAAGGCACCGGGAGCCGCCGTTCAGGCCAGTCAGAAGATCGATCGGATCGTGACCGAGGAAGGCATGCGCACGATCGCATGGCGAGATGTGCCCATCGACGACTCGAGCATCGGGCCTACGGCGCGCCAGGTCATGCCGAGCTTCGCCCAGATCTTCATCGCCGGCCTCGATCCGTACCTGAACGACATGGCCCTCGAGCGCCGGTCCTACGTGATCCGTAAGCGCATCGAGAACGAAGTACCCGGTGTGTACTTCCCGAGCCTCAGCTACCGGACGCACATCTACAAGGGGATGCTCACGACCCATCAGCTCGACGAATTCTTCCTCGACCTGAAGGATCCCCGCATCGAATCCGCGATTGCGCTGGTCCACTCGCGTTTCTCGACCAACACGTTTCCCAGCTGGCCCCTGAGCCATCCGTATCGATACATCGCCCACAACGGCGAGATCAACACCGTCCAAGGAAACCGGAACTGGATGCGCGCACGCGAAGCGCTCCTGAAGAGCGAACTTATTCCTGGCGATCTGGAACGACTGTTTCCGATCGTTTTGCCGAACGGTTCGGACTCGGCGAGCTTCGACAACGTGCTCGAACTTCTGCACCTCGGTGGTCGGCCGCTCCATCATGCGATGCTGATGATGATTCCCGAGGCCTGGGAAAACCACACGACGATGCCCCCGGAGAACAAGGCGTTCTACAAGTATCACGCGTCGATCATGGAGGCCTGGGACGGCCCGGCAGACATGGCGTTCACCGACGGCACGGTCGTCGGTGCAGTGCTGGATCGAAACGGTCTGCGTCCTTCTCGGATCTGGGTGACCTCCGATGATCTGGTCGTGATGGCCAGCGAGGTTGGCGTGCTCGACATTGCGCCGGAGAAGGTTGTCCGCAAGCTTCGACTCCAGCCCGGCAAGATCTTCTTCATCGATACGGCCCAGGGTCGCATCATTTCCGATGAGGAACTCAAGTCCCAACTCGCGACCGAGCATCCCTACGAAGACTGGCTGCACGCCGGCCTGCTGCACATGGATGATCTCAAGGACCGCGATCACGTCGTCTATCCACACGAGTCGGTGCTGCGGCGCCAGCACGTCTTCGGGTACACGCACGAAGATCTCAACATTCTCATCAAGCCGATGGCGAAAACGGGCCTCGAGGCGCTCGGTTCCATGGGCACCGACACCCCGATCGCTGCCTTGAGTGAGAAACCTCGCCTGTTGTTCGACTACTTCCAGCAGCTGTTCGCCCAGGTGACGAACCCTCCACTCGACGCGATTCGTGAAGAGCTCGTGACCAGTCTCGGCAACTCGATCGGACCCGAGGGCAATCTGTTGCATCCCACGCCGTCGAGTTGTCGCCAGATCTCGCTTTCCACGCCGATCATGAACAACGACGAGCTCAACAAGCTCGTGCACATCAACGACGATGGCGACATGCCGGGTTATCGACCCTACGTCCTGAAGGGTCTGTTCAAGGTTGCCGGTGGTGGAACATCGCTGACGCAACGCCTCGACGAGCTCTGCACCGAAGCCAGCGCGGCGATCCATGAAGGCGCAAAGATCATTGTGGTTTCGGACCGCGACTCCAACATCGACATGGCCCCGATTCCGTCGCTTCTTCTCGTCAGCGCAGTGCATCACCACCTGATCCGCGAAAAGACCCGTACGAAGGTGAGCTTGATCGCCGAATCCGGAGATTGCCGCGAGGTGCATCACGCCGCGCTGCTCATCGGGTTCGGGGCCTCCGCCATCAACCCGTATCTCGCGTTCGAGACGATCGAAGACATGATTCGCGAAGGTGATCTCGACGCCGACCCGCGCAAGGCCATCAAGAACTATGTGAAGGCCCTGGGCAAGGGGGTGTTGAAGGTCATGTCGAAAATGGGTATCTCGACGGTGTCGAGCTACATGGGGGCGCAGGTGTTCGAGTGCATCGGTCTCGATCACGAGACGATCGATCGGTACTTCACGGGTACGGTGAGTCGGCTCGGTGGTGTTGGCCTCGACGGCATCGCTTCCGAAGCCGCCGCACGTCATGCGAGGGGCTATCCCGACCGTGTCACCTCACAGGCACACCGCTCGCTGGAGCAGGGTGGCGAATACCAATGGCGCCGCGAGGGAGAACACCATCTGTTCAACCCCGAAACCGTGTACCGGTTGCAGCACGCAACACGGGCGAAGCGGTACGACATCTTCAAGGAATACACCAAGATGGTCGACGATCAGTCTGCGCGCTTAGCAACTCTACGCGGGCTATTCCGTGTTCGCAGTGCAGAAGAGATCGGTCGCACGCCCATCGCGATCGACGAAGTCGAGTCGGTTCCGTCGATCATCAAGCGCTTCTCCACCGGCGCAATGAGCTACGGGTCGATCAGCGCCGAAGCCCATGAAACCCTGGCCATCGCGATGAATCGCCTTGGCGCGAAATCGAACACCGGTGAGGGCGGGGAAGACCCCGAACGGTTTCTCACGATGCCCAATGGCGACTCCAAACGCAGTGCGATCAAACAGGTCGCGTCGGGTCGGTTCGGAGTAACGAGTGAGTACCTCGTCAACGCCGACGACATCCAAATCAAAATGGCGCAGGGAGCAAAACCCGGCGAAGGTGGTCAGCTTCCCGGGCACAAGGTCTATCCGTGGATCGCGAAGACACGCCACTCCACTCCGGGCGTCGGCTTGATCAGCCCGCCGCCACATCACGATATCTACTCGATCGAAGATCTCGCGCAGTTGATTCACGATCTCAAGAACGCGAACGACCGGGCGCGGATCCACGTGAAGCTCGTTGCTGAGGTCGGCGTGGGCACGGTTGCCGCAGGTGTTTCGAAAGCTCACGCCGACGTTGTCCTCATCAGTGGGCACGACGGCGGCACCGGAGCATCTCCGCTCACCTCGTTGAAGCATGCCGGTGCACCATGGGAGTTGGGCCTCGCCGAAACCCAGCAAACCCTGATCTTGAACGGGCTTCGAGATCGCATCGTTGTCCAGGCCGACGGCCAGATGAAAACAGGTCGCGACGTCGTCATTGCGGCGTTGCTCGGTGCTGAAGAGTTCGGATTCGCGACTGCCCCGCTCGTGGTGAGTGGCTGCATCATGATGCGGGTGTGTCACCTCGACACGTGTCCCGTTGGTGTGGCAACGCAGAATCCGGCTCTTCGCGCCAAGTTCAACGGGAAGCCGGAGTTCGTTGTCAACTTCTTCGAATTCATTGCCCAAGAAGTACGTGAACTTCTGGCATCGCTCGGATTCCGGACACTGGAGGAATTGGTCGGGCACTCCGAGATCCTCGACACGACGTCGGCCGTCGCGCATTGGAAGGCAGCCGGGCTCGACCTTTCGCCGATCCTGCATCAACCGGAGAATCGCTACAAGTCGTCGCTGTACAACACCAAAGGGCAGGATCATGGTCTCGATCGTGCGCTCGACAAGACGCTGATCGCCCTATGTCAACCGGCGCTCGAGGACGCGTTGGCGGTCTCGTTGGATCTGCCGATTCGAAACGTAAACCGAACCGTCGGAACCATGCTCGGAGCCGAGGTCACCCGTCGCTTCGGTGGCAACGGTCTGCCGAACGACACCATTCAGATTCAATTCACCGGCTCCGGCGGTAACAGCTTCGGGGCGTTCGTTCCAAAGGGCATCACCTTGCGCATCGAGGGCGACACGAACGACTACGTCGGAAAGGGTCTTTCGGGTGGCCGAATCGCCATCTTCCCGAGTCGCGATGCACCGGCGTCGTTCGTCGCCGAAGAAAATGTCATCGCCGGAAACGTCGCCCTCTATGGCGCAACTAGTGGCGAAGTGTACCTTCGAGGAACGGTCGGGGAACGATTCTGCGTTCGGAATTCAGGCGCTACCGCCGTCGTCGAAGGCGTCGGCGACCACGCGTGTGAGTACATGACCGGTGGCAAGGTCGTGGTGCTCGGCGCAACAGGGCGGAACTTCGGCGCCGGCATGTCCGGTGGCGTCGCCTACGTCTATGACCCGTCCGGAGTGTTCCCATCGAAGGTCAACCGCGAGATGGTCGATCTCGATCCTCTCTCTGATGATGACAAGAGCGTGCTCCGACAGACCATAGGTATGCATACGAAAGAAACCGGCTCTGCCATTGGTGAGCTCATCCTGACCAACTTCGAAGAACACAGCCGTTGGTTCGTCAAGGTGATGCCACAGGACTACAAGCGGGTCCTTCGCGCAATCGCGAATGCCGAATCGAACGGCTCGAACGTCGACGACGCCGTCATGGCTGCGGCGCGCGCGTAAGAAATCAACGAGAACGAGAGTAGGGAAACGGTCATGGGTGAGCTTGGTGGATTTCTGAAGCATGAACGGACGTCGCCAACGCGTCGGCCCGTACAGATCCGACTGAAGGATTGGAAGGAGGTGTACGAACCATTCCCCGACGCCGCCCTAAAGGCACAGGCCGGACGCTGTATGGATTGCGGTATCCCGTTCTGCCACAACGGCTGCCCCCTGGGGAATTTGATTCCCGAGTGGAATGACCTCATCTACAAGAACGAATGGGTCGATGCAATCGAGCGCCTCCATGCGACCAACAACTTCCCGGAGTTCACGGGCCGGCTTTGCCCGGCACCCTGCGAGGGTGCATGTGTGTTGGGCATCAACGATGATCCGGTTTCGATCAAAGTGGTCGAGAACAGCATCGTCGACCGTGCATGGGAGGAAGGCAACGTACGGCCGATACCGGCGAAGGTCAAGACCGGTAAGCGGGTCGCCGTCGTCGGCTCCGGCCCTGCGGGCCTGGCCGCCGCGCAGCAACTCACCCGCGCCGGTCACGACGTCATTGTGTACGAGCGCGCCGACCGAGTCGGTGGCCTGCTTCGCTACGGGATTCCCGAATTCAAGATGGAAAAGGCGGTCCTTGATCGTCGGCTCGAACAGATGCGCGCCGAAGGGACCGTGTTCAAGACGGGCGTAAACATCGGTGCCGAGGGGCATGCGTCGGCAGAAGAGCTTCGAGCAAACTTCGACGCCGTGGTCCTCGCCGGTGGCGCAACAGCGCCTCGCGACCTCCCCATTCCTGGCCGGTCGTTCAACGGCGTGCATTTCGCGATGGACTACCTGACGCCGGCGAACAGGGTGCAACACGGTGACATGGCCAAGTCGCCGATCGATGTCGCAGGAAAGCGCGTCGTGATCATCGGTGGGGGTGACACCGGAGCGGACTGTCTGGGCACGGCGCATCGTCAGGGAGCGACGAGCGTGACGCAATTCGAAGTCATGCCCCGTCCGCCCGACGACCGCGCCGATTCCAACCCCTGGCCGCTCTTTCCGTTCGTCTACAAGGTCACGAGCGCGCACGAAGAAGGTGGGGAACGGATGTACTCGGTGTCGACGACGGAGTTCGTCGACGACGGCAACGGGAACCTCATTGGTCTGCGCGCACATGAAGTGGAGTCGAAGATCGTGGACGGTCGGCCGACGTTCGAAAAGGTCGCGGACAGTGAGTTCGAGATGCCATGTGAGTACGTGTTTCTCGCCATGGGCTTTCTCGGACCGGAACGCAACGGCCTGCTCGAACAGTTCGGTGTTGCACTCGACGCCCGAGGCAACGTTGCTCGTGACGTTTCCTACGCCTCGAGCGTCGAAGGCGTGTTCGTCGCCGGCGACATGGGTCGTGGACAGAGCCTTATCGTCTGGGCCATCGCCGAGGGGCGCAGCGCAGCAGCCGCGGTCGACCGATACCTCATGGGTGAAAGTCTGCTGCCGGCCCCCCTGGTCGCGTCAGCGACGCGTTAGTTCGCGTACTTACGAAACCGCGGTAACGGGAGGCTTCACTTCGATCGGTACCGGGGTCGGAGCAGGCGCGGGTGCCGGTGGTGACGGAGCAGGTGCGGGTTCGGGGCTCGGCGCCGGTTCCGGGGCCGGGCGTGGTGCCGGCTCAGGAGTCGCCGCCGGTACCGACTTGGTCGTCTTCTTCGGCTTCGACGTTGCCGTGCCGCCGTCATTGCCTGAATTGCCTGAATTGCCTGAATTGCCCGAGTCTGAGTTCGCCGCAGTGTCGCCGGTGTCGTTGTTGTCGTTGTTCCCCGAGTCCGTGTTGCTCGAAGAGCTGGTGGTGCGCGGCGGTCTCGTGGTCGTGCGCGGCGGGGCCGTCGTGCTGACTCCGGCGGTCGGGGCTCCGTCGCAGCGAACGCCCTCGCCCGGAAGATAGCGGGCCTTGAAGACGTCCTTCTTCTCCGTCCCGTCCGGGTAGATGCGCAGCCGGGTGGTGAACACGTCGGTGCAGAGCTGTTTGCTGGCCTTCTTCTGCCCGAACACATCGGACCGGGCCCACTTTGTGGAGTACAGCGTGATCGTGATCGACGACGCGGTGTACGTCGGCCAGATCATGACGCCATAGGGCGTGTTGTTGCGAAGGACCAGGTCGACCTGAGGATAGGAAAGCGTTGCCTCGCGGCCGTAGGGATATCGCGAGATGTAGATCGAATGCGGCTTGTACTTGGGAATGTCGAGCCCCGCAAAGAACGCAGCATTGAAAAGCGTCGTTGCGTACTGACTGATCCCGCCACCAAACGTATCGATCAGCACACCATCAGCGATCGAGTGTGCCTCGACGAATCCCTTCGCGGCCGTGCGCTCACCGACGAAGTCGTTCACCGAGAACGATTCGCCAGGCTTGATGACCACGCCGCGCGTGAGATCGGCGATCCGGTGGATGTTTGTCACTCGCGACTCACCGGCGCGGTGCTTCGTGGTGTAGCTGGCGATGGGTTCGTTGACACCGACGGAAATGATCTCTTCGGTCGTTACCGTTGGTTTTACTTCTTCGAGCTTGACGTCGACCGGCTGGGGCAGAGACCCGTTGAATGCCCGTTGCAGATCGGCCACCGTTTTCGCGCTGCAGCACCGCAAGCCACTTTGCGACCTCACCGGCTCGACCTCGCCAGCCGCATTCACCGCGAGCCGAGCATTCTGCACGGGCCGGATCGTCGATCCAATGATGTTGCGCAAACCCCGGAGGGTTTTCGCCTCATCGAGAGTCAGCTGGACCTCGCGATCCACGATGGCGGGTTTGAGCCAATCACGGAGCTGTTCCGACGTAATCTCGCTGAGCTTGCTGTCGACTCGTAGCTCCAACGGTTTCGAGGTCAGCTCGGTCGCTCGATTGGCGAGGGTCTCGAGTTCCTGCGTCGTGAACGTGGAGGGGAGCGGTACCCGTCGAGCCGAGACTATCGGCGGCAGCTCGCCCGCTTCGATCGACGATTCGATCGCCCGGGCGAGACGTTTGGCGTCGATGCCCTCGCCGTCGGAGCCCGGCAACACGATGTATTTCCCCTTACGGATCTTCAATTGGGGATCGACCGGATCGCGGCGTCGAGTCCCTTCGTTGAGCTGCAGAACCGAGACGGTTTCGGGAATCGAGACCGTGACAGGAATCGGTACTTCCTCCGTCGAGTACCACGACCTGATGTATCCCGAAAGACGTCCGGTGAGAGGTTCAGGTCGGTTCGCGAGGAGCGTTCGGCGTTTGAGTTCAGCGGTATCGAGGCGAATGCCGACGGCTTCGCCGGTTGTCGAAAATCCCCCGTCGGGCGTCGCGACCCGTATGGGCATCGTCTCGAGGTCGGTTTGCACTTCGGCCAGAACGGTGTCGAGCTCCTCGACCCTCAGTCCGCCTACGTTCGTCCCATTCACGGATACTTTGCGCATCACTCGGCCGTCGAGGGAGCGCGCGTCGCGAAGCGCGAGAAATACAATGCCCACGAGGCCAACGAGGACGACAAGAGCTGCGTAGGAGTAGAGGGATCGGCGTTGCACGGATGTGTTTCTCAAGTTCGGTTTTGCGGCCCGGGTGCGCTACGTGTACACACTACTTGGCAGGCCCGCACCAGTTTCTCGTCGAAGAGTCGGGGTTCGCTCGGTCGTCAGCCCCGAGGGTTCCACGCCCGAATCTCGCGGCAGGCGTCGACGAGGTCGGAGAGGACGCGCTCCCACAACACGGCGCCGTGCTGCGCAGTCGCCTGGGTCGGGTCGCCGATCACCCCGACGGGTTCGACACCCGGCGGCGGAACAGGTTCGAAGTCGCTGCTGAGCCACCCGAAGCTGACCGAACCGCCCCACTTGACGTGCCGGTTGGCGGTAAGGTGCTCGGGCACGGCCCGCGCCGCGCCGGTCATGTCCACCAGGTCGGGCCGAATATGGAGAAGCATCGACGTTTCGTCGTGGCCGCCGTGGATACCCATACCGAGTTCGTCTCCCTCGTCCGTCGAGGTAAAGGGGTGGGCGAGGAACGTTTCCAGCCCATAGGCGAGGCGCAGGTCACGGCAGATCACCTGGAGAAGCGCGGAGTTGCCGCCGTGGGCGTTTACGAAAAGCACCTTGCGTGACGGCAGTGTCGCCAGCGACCGACCGATGTCGTCGAACACGGAGATCATGGTCGATGCTGACAGCCACACGGTTCCCGCCGACCATGCGTGTTCGTTCGACTTCGAAAACGCCACTGGCGGCAAACCCCAAAGATCGAGTTCCGCCCCGGCGATCTGAAGAAGGCGTGTCACCGCAAAGGACGCGATCTCGAGATCGGTGGAAAGCGGCAGGTGCGGGCCGTGGGCTTCGACGGCTCCGATCGGCAGCACGACAATCGAATCGGCATTCAAGGACGTGTGCACGGCCGGCGCAGAAAGATCCTGCAGGAGACGGCTTGGAGTTCCGTCCGCGGTGGTTCTCTCGCTGTCGGCAGCGCTCACGCTGATCCTGCCACCTGGTTCGTCGGCAGTGTCACCCGTGATTTACAAAACCGGGAACGCCAGACGCTGAGACCGGTGAAATAGATGAATACGGCGATCAGGATGGCCGTGCTGGCTCGCGAGTGCGCGGTACGTGTGGTCGCATAGGCGAGGGTGAGCAGCCAGATGCCCGTGACCGGAAGGGTGATCTCGCGTGCTGCTGCGGCTCGAACCATGTGGGGGAACTTGGCGTTGGTGAGCATCAGACCCGAGAGCAACACCACGAGGCCGAGGTTGATCCACTTGGACGTATTCATGAGGTACAGGCTGGGCGCAACGAGATTCCATGTGGCCGGGAACCCGTTGAACCAGTGGTCTTCAGTCATCATGTCGGTTCGACTGAACCACATGGCGGAGAGAAACACCACGAGGCCCGCCGTAGCCAGTGAGAACCGGCTCGGCAGCAATCCGAACTGATGCATGAACGCCGCGGGCACAACGACGCAGGTCACGTAGTCGATCACGAGGTCGAGGATGTAGCCGTCGAGCTTCGGAACGACGGCGCGGATGTCGATTTGGCGGGCCATGGGCCCGTCGATGCCGTCAATGAGTTGCGTGATGAGCAGATAGGCGATCGCGGCGCGCGGTTTGCCAGTGAAAATGGCCTCGAGAGCCATCATGCCGACGACGACGCCCGAGGTCGTGAAGATATGGACGTACCAGGCTCGGCGGATGAGACGCCGGGAAGGAGAATCGTGAGCGGTGTTTTCTCCGTCGGCGCCGTTCATTGCGCACCATGTTACCCGGCGCAGTCGTTCGAATCGGGGCGCCATGACTTTTCACCCTGAACATCGGTTGTCATGCGCTCCGGCTACCGTCGAAGGGATGAGTCGTGCGGTGAAGGAGAGGCTTTGGTTTGTGCTGAGCCTCGGGTACGCCGCAATTCGAGTGCTTGGTGCGTCGGCGTTCTTGGAAAAGTACGGGCTGAACATCGTCGTCTTCGCCATTGTCGAGTTCGTGTCTTCGTCGTTCCTTGCGGTGGCGAGTGCCCATGTCGTTCGAAACGTGGTGGGCGGCGTTGACGACGCACTGCTGAGCTTCGGCGTCGACCGCCGAAACGACGAACGTCGAGTTGCGCGCGCTCGGCGCTGGGTCGCTGTTGTCGTCGTCTGCTTTGCGGCGCCCGACGTCTACGCGTATCTTGCCACCGATCACCTTCCGCCGGCCCTGATCGTGCTGCTCGTCGTGGCGCTGATCGTTTCGGCTCTCACGTCGGTGATCGTCATCGCACGTCGAATTCGAGATGCCCGGGCCGAGATGACCTCGCCCTTTTCGAACCAAGGAATCACCATGTCAGAAATCACTGAGCCAGGTAACGCCGTTGCGGAGGAGCCTGAGGTCGTGCCTCTCGATGAGTTGCGAACATGAGCTACGGCGCAATCGTGGTGGGCGCGGGCCACAACGGGCTGATCTGCGCGTCGTACCTCGCCAAAGCAGGAATATCGACGCTCGTTCTCGAAGCTCGGTCTGCGGTTGGCGGCTGTGCCTCCACAGAGACTGCGCTCGGCGGAGCGTTGGTGAACATTTGCAATTGCGATCACGCAATGATCCGGTCGACGCCGATCTCCGAGGAACTCGGTCTCCCGGAGCATGGCCTGCGCTATCTCGACGTTGACCCTACGTATGCGTATCAACACTGGGACGGCGGCGACGCCTGGTTCTTGTTTCATGAGGTCGAGCGGACTCTGGAGTCATTGCGAGTGTCCTACCCCGGAGAAGTCGAGAACTATCGTCGATATCTGCGCGAAGCAGCGCCCGTGGCGCGGATGGTTCTCGAGATTGGGCAAGACACGCCGACGCCCGGTTCGGTCGTCCGCAAGACCGCAGCGTCGGCCCGCGATGCCACGAAAGCGCTCCCAACGCTGTTGCGGTGGTCCAAGCGCAGCGTTGGCGATGTGGTTCGATCGTTCTTCGACGCTCCGCAGCTCCAGTGTGGCGTGGTCTCGACCGGTCCGTCGGTCTGGGGGCTCGGCCCAGAGTTTCCGAACACCGGCCTCGGCGCTTTGGGCTACGCGTTTCGTCATGCGATTCAAATCGGACGACCGGTGGGTGGGAGCGGCGCACTTACTGAGTCGATTGCGTCCGCCTTTCGGTCCTTCGGTGGAACCATACGTGTAGATACGAAAGTGTGTCGCGTTCTGTGCGACGACGAACGAGTGGTGGGGGTCGAAGTCCAGACGACTGGCTCGGACGACGATCAGCGTGAGGAGATCTACGCCCCCATCGTCGTGATTGCGACCGATCCGCGAGTCGCCATGGTCGACTGGCTGACCAAGGTTCCCAGAAAAGCCGAAGCCATGGTCGACCGTTATCGAACGATGGATGTTCACGACGGATATGAATCGAAGGTGGATGCAGTCGTATCGGAAACGTACCGCGCTCGCGGCGTGACCGATCGTGTCCTTGCCGCTCTCGACCTCAGCGCCGAGGACTCGCTCATCCCGAGCATGGTCGTTTCGCCGTCGCTCCAGCAGATGGCGAGTGATCATGCGCTTGCGCAGTCTGGGGTTGTCGCCGATCGACCACAGTTCTTCGTTCAGATGCCGTCAGCGCTCGACCCCGTGGTCGCCGCCAAGCTTGCGACGGGGCTGCAGGTCTTCAGTCTCGAGGTTCTCTGGACGCCCTACGCGCTCGCCGGAGGTTGGGCGGGAACGACTGAGCCGCAACGCTGGCTCCGTAAGGTGTCCGAACTTGTCGAGACACAGAGCGGGCGTCCGTTTCATGAGACCGTTGTCGATTGGCGACTCATGGGGCCAGAAGAGTACGAGCGTCAATTCTTCATGCATCGCGGACACGCCGTTGCGTTCGCTGGTACACCTGTCACGGCGCTGCTCGGTACCAACCGGGAGCAGAGCCGTTATGAGACACCGATCGATGGTCTGTTCGTCACCGGCGCAGCGACCTTTCCCGGAGCGGGCATCTGGGGAGCGTCGGGGCGAAGTGCCGCCGCCGTCGTGTTGCGCTCCGACTCACATCGATCACGCTTGGCCCGTGCCATCTCGCGTCAGCGATAAGCGTACGTAGTTACAGGGCTTCTCGAAGAGACGGCAGGTCTTGCGGCGCTCAGGGCGCTGAATCGGCCTGACCGAAATCCGGCTTGTCGCGAATCGTGTACTTCATGTCGGAATCGATGAAGGAGCGGTTCACCAATGGTTCGAGTTCCTTCGCCAAGTCGGGCGGCAACTTGAGCGATGGCGATCGGAGCAGCGATCGGGTCTTTTGTGAGCGCGCTATCTGGAGCAATCGAGCCAGCGACGGGTCTCCCGCGATCGGCGAAGCCGGCGTGCCAACAGCGAGCATCTCGAGATCGATGGCACCGCGAAGCTGACCGGACAGCCGTTCCTGGTCGAAGGCCAGTCCCATCTGTTCGGCGATACGAGCAAGCTTGAGCACGCTTCGACGCGGCTCGACGCTCAAGCGCAAGATCGAATACTGCAGGAGGGGAACGACGGCGCGAAGACAATCCCCTCGCTCCTTCGCACTCGTCTGGCTCACGACCACCACGTGCGGATAGGGCTCCCAGCCGACGTCGGACAGCGGTTGTGCTTTGACACCCAAACCCTCATTGGAGGTCATGGCCTGCGCGGCTTGTGGAAAGTCCAAAAGATGCACGAGCGAAGCGGTGCTGCCCGCCGGAACGTCCTTGATGTCGGGCCGCAGTGCCTTCGCTTTCGCCGGGTCGGGCAGGAGACGTGCACCGATGAGATAGTCGGCTGCGGCCTGGTCCAGCGTTGGGTTCGTGAGTACGGACCCGGCGATGTCGGCGATTGTTCGCATCGCCGGTATCTTCGCGTCCCATTGGAGCGCCACGTCGGTCTGCGCCCAGGGCGCGGCGACGATCACGGGATGACCAGCCGTCACCGGCAGGACTTCGTTGATGTTGGTTGTGGTGAAGAGAACGGCGGTGTCGCCAAGGACGGAGTCGGCCTTTTCCATGCCGCCAGCGGAGACGCCCCCGGCGGTCCGAAGTTCGAGGTCGATACCGGTCGGCGATCCGTTTTGCGGGTTGAGAAGCGGGGCCCGAAAGCTCGTGGTCGTTCCCGATCCCGAGTCGGCCAGAAGATGAACGTAGGGCAGCGCGAAGAGATCGAGCGAGGAATCCAGTTGCACCACGACGGGGTTGCTGCAGACGCCATCGAGGTTGAGCGTCGGTTTGATCGTCGTTGTGGTGGCGTCGGTGGGAACCACCGTGGAGATCGGCACCACGACGGACTCGGGCACGACAGTGATGAAGGCGGGCTTGCCGTCACCACTGTCGCCGCACCCGGCCGTGATCAGCGCGACGAGGATGATCGAAAACAGTGAGGGCCTTCGGCGTCTGGTCGACGACGAAGCAGTACAGACAGGCACGATGCAACGCTAGCTGCCCTGGTTCAGCGGGTCGTGCCCGCGGGAGCTAACAGGGTTCTGAAAAACCTCCCTTCCGACCTCGACACACTTCGTTGACCAGCCAGTATGTGGTTGGCAAACGGTCGAAACGTAGGATTTTCATCACCCTGCTAACGAACGAAGGTCGAACGAGCTACCCGGGTGCTCGCCACAAGACGGCCCTGGTGCCAGACCATTCGTTCCTGATCGGCCCGAGCGATTGCGTCGCCGATTCCGGCTCCACGCACCGCAACGAGCTCGGCAGGAAAGCCTGGCGCGATCTCGACAACGGGGAGGCCCATGGCCTGCCGTGATGCGCTGGACACCGCATGAAACGCTTCGGCGGGAAGGAGGTGCCCGGCCATCACCAGCAAGGATGCGGTCTCGAACGGGTCGCTTCGCCCCATGGAGTTGAACGGATCTCGGACGTTGTCGGCACCCGCCGCAACGACCACGCCAGCGTCGAGCAACGGACGAATCGCCGTGAGTCCTCTCGGCGTCGAAACCGCATGGTCACGTCCCTGGAGGAAAAGGTTCGTCTGTGGGAGCGTTACCACGGCCACATTGGCTTCGGCCACCTGCGCGGAAGCCGAACGCTGGACCTCGAGGGTTTGTACGCCAAGACTCACGCAGTGACTCGCAACGGCACCGAGGTCGAAACCTGTTTCGGCGACGCGCTTGGCGAGGTACAGGAGCTCGAGATGACTCGGATCGAGCGTTTCATCAGTGTGCAGATCAATCGGTCGGCCGTACTCCATCGCGAATGCCAGCGAAACGTCGGATGCACCGAGGGGATCAATGTCTAGATGAGGACAGCCGCCGACGATGACCTTGCGGTCGCTCAGCAATGCATCTCGAAACACCGCCCGGTACTCGGCTCCTGCGTCGGGCCCGGTGATCGGACTGCCAACGAGCGCCACGATCTGGAGGTCGCACAGGTCGGCAAGCTCGTTTCGCACCTGAACAAGCGCTTCGATGCCACCCGTGCCGAGACCGGGATGCACGTTGACATGGGTGCGAATGGCCGTCGTGCCGGACAGGACAAGTTCCACAGCCGCAGTTCGCGCCCGCTGTGCAATATCGGCAGTATCGAGTTCAGGCAGGTAGGCAACCCACGCCTGGATCGCACCGAGAAGGTCGCCTTTGGGGTTGGGAAGCAGGTCAGCCGTGAGTGCCTTGTCAAGGTGCGCATGAGGTTCGGCCATGGCCGGCAGCAACAGGAAACCCTCGAGGTCGATCTCACCGGCTCCGTTGGGATCAGGAGGCGAGGCCGGTCTCGGAAGGGCTCGTCGGGTGTCGACGACTTCGGCGATCAGGCCGGTGGTCGAGTCGACGGCGACATCAACAACGCGACCGTCGGCCAGACCCGCTCCCCGCAACCAGTGGAGACGACCGAGCGTTCCAGAGTCAGACGTCATAGGAACTCATAGCGTGGCGATTGCGTCGGAGTTTCGAGGGCATCGAGCGTGATGCCGGCCTGGGGAAGCACACGGCGGGTCAGAATCTCGATCTGTTCGGTGAGCTGTGTGCGGGTCAGGCCAGGAAGTTCGAGGAAGAACACGAAGTGTTCGACACCGAATCGCTCGACGTACATCTTCAGGGCTTGCGCACAGTTCTCGATCGAGTCGACGAGTTGGATCTGCTGATCTGCGGACTGCGTCACGGTCGGTTGCACACCGAAGGGCAGCTTCTGTCCGTCTGCGCCCTTGTAGTTCGTGAAACGGCCATAGGGGGTAAGGAATCGGCAGAATTCGTCGTGACCGTTCCCACCTATGGCGAATGCCTGCTCACGTGTTTCTTGCGCGTGCAGCGTCAACACGAGCACGCGATTCTCGCCCGGACGAAGGGTGGTTCCGTGTGCCTGTTCGTATGTGTGCTGATAATGCTCCCATCGCGGCGCAAGATAATCCGGATGCATCAACCAGTAAACCCCCTGATGCCCGGCGCGTGGGACGTACTCCATGGTCTCGCCGCTCGTCACGGGTTGGTAGATCGGCACGGATCGAGTTGGCTTGGGAACCAGCGTCAGATCGAGAACTTCGTGCCCCCGGTCGGGGATGCCGACCGGCGGGAACTGGTAATGCTTCCCCTGAAAGCTGAACCGTTCGTTTCTCCACGCCGCCTTGATAACTTCCTTCGCCTCTTCGAACTGCTCACGATTGAATGCATCGTCTTTCGCGCTCATGTCGTTGTCGCCGCTTGCCACCCGAGAGCCAAGAGCCATCGCTTCGCGAGGGACCGTCCCGCGGCCAACCCCGAACTCCATACGTCCTCCGGTGAGGATGTCGGCCATCGCGAAGTCCTCCGCCAAGCGCAACGGATGCCATTGCGGGACGACATTGAACATTTGACCGAAGCGGATGTGTTTGGTGCGTTGAGCCATGGCCAATCCGAACAGGATCAGGTTCGGCGTTACCTCATAGCCTTCATACTGGAAGTGGTGTTCGGTGAACCACACGCAATGGATGCCCGCCTTCTCGGCTTCGATGGACCAGTGGGTCAGGTTGTTGTAGCAGGCCACGTAGTCCGTTTGCCCGTAGCGACGCTCGGTCGGTTTTGGGCCGTCATTTCCAGCATCGGTCATCGGAACGGATCCGTAAAAGTTCAGGTCTACGCGCATGGGCGCAATGTTAGAACGGCCTCACCGGAAAACGTCTTTCCGAACGGAATCGCCTGGATTGCTGGAACGCACAGGGTGTCGTGACCCGACGAAGTGGGCCGATACGATCGGTACATGGCCGTCCCTTCTGCAGCTGAACGTGAAATATTGACCTGGCCCGACTTCGGTGAGAGCGGACGCCAACTCGCGCAGCAGGTCGCCGACTCACGTTGGGTGCCCGACATCATCTTGGCGATTGCTCGTGGCGGCTTGTTGCCCGCCGGGGCTCTTGGGTACGCGCTCTCCATCAAGAATGTGTTCGTCGTCAGCGTCGAGTACTACAGCGGCGTTGATCAGCGCCTCGACTTCCCGGTCATGCTTCCGCCCCAACTCAACCTGGTCGACATTAAGGACACGAAGATTTTGATCGTGGACGACGTCGCGGATACCGGCCATACCCTGAAAGCGGTGATGGACTTCGTCGGTGCGACCGTGGCCGAAGCGAGAACGGCGGTCATCTACGAGAAGTCGCATTCCGTGGTGAAGTGCGATTACGTCTGGAAGAAGACCGATCGTTGGATCGACTTCCCCTGGTCGGACAAGCCGCCTGTCCTAGGCGGTGGCGAGGGTCACTGACGAACGGATCCGACGTTGGTGTGGCGAAACCGGTTGTCATGTCCCAAAAAGGTTGGCCATCGCTTCGAAACCATTCGTCGCGAGTCATCGCGACAAAATCGGGCCGATGCCAATGAGTTTGGGGGTGTCGGTAAAACGGAATCGGCGCTTTAGTCACTTCGGGCGTTGTTCGAGGGCATTTCTGCTTCGAAATTCGTAGTGCAGAGAATGCAACGATTCGATTCGATTCGTTGACGGGAAAAGGGGATGCTTTTTGGGTTTGGATTCCTTATGGTCTTCGGGCTCGCATGGTGCGAGCACGCCGTAACGAGGTCCTTCATTGCCCATCACCGCACGTCCGATCACCACCGGAGTACCCACTCGCAAGCTCGAAGCATTTCTTCGCGCCAACGAACAGATGCAAGTTCTCGAGACACCTTTCGTGGTCGTCGACCTCGACGTTGTTGCAGAACGATATGACTCCTTACGAGTTGCGCTGCCGGTAGCGGACGTGTTCTATGCCGTGAAGGCAAACCCGGCCCCCGAGATTCTTCGGATGCTCGTGTCACGAGGCTCGCACTTCGATGTCGCGTCGCCTGCCGAAATCGACATGTGCCTGGCCGCAGGTGCTGATCCGGCTGTGATCTCCTTCGGGAACACGATCAAGAAGGCTCGTCACATCGCCGACGCCTACGCGAAGGGTGTCCGTCTCTTCGCATTCGACGCCGAAGAGGAACTTGGCAAGCTAATCGAGCACGCACCCGACGCAACGGTGTTTTGTCGAGTGCTCTCCGACGGCGAAGGCGCCGACTGGCCGCTGTCGCGCAAGTTCGGTTGCGAACAAGAGGAATCGCTTCGACTGCTCCGCATCGCTGCAGCAGCCGGTATGAAGACGGGTATGTCCTTTCACGTTGGGTCGCAGCAGCGCGACCTCACGGCATGGGATCGCTCACTTGAGATCGTGGAGCATGTCGCGTCAGCGCTCGCCGCCGACGGGCACATGCTTTCGCTGGTGAACTTAGGAGGAGGCTTCCCCGGTATCTACCAGGACAACATGCCGCCGATCGAGGCCTACGGTGAGGCCATCACGACCGCGATCGCCGAGCGTCTCTGCGGAATCTTCGGTGACCACATGCCCCGTTTTCTCGCCGAACCGGGTCGCTACATGGTGGCCGACGCCGGCGTGCTGCGCACCGAGGTCGTTCTGGTCTCTCGCAAGCACGAACTCGATTTCAAGCGTTGGGTCTACCTCGACTGCGGCAAGTTCGGCGGGCTCGCCGAAACCATGGACGAAGCGATCCGGTACCGTCTCCGGACGCGCTACTCCTCCGGACCGGGACAGGAGTTCGTGCCGACAGGACCCGTCACGATTGCGGGGCCGACCTGTGATTCCGCAGATGTCCTCTACGACAAGACCGACTACGAGTTGCCGCTCGCGCTCGCACCCGGCGATCACGTCGATTTTCTTTCCGCCGGTGCGTACACCACGACGTACTCCGCGGTGGCCTTCAACGGATTTGCTCCGCTCCAACAGGTCTGCATCTAAACGCGAATCCCCGTCGCAGAACGATCTAAAGGGCCGGACGCTTTGGCGTCCGGCCCTTTTTCATGTCTGTCGTTTTAGTTTGTCGAGCGTGGTTTCTCGCTCGTGGTTCTTCGCGCGGGTCATTCGCGCGGGTCCTTTGGTTGACGCCGCGGGGCGAGCAGCTACTTCTGAACTTCGATTGTCACTCGGCGGCTCTTGTCCTCATTCTCGATCGTATCGGTGTCGCCCTTTGCGGAAGCATTGAACGTGACGTTCGCTGCCTTGTCACCCATTTGACGCTTGATCGCATCGATGACTTCTTTGGCTCGACGCTCGGAGAGAACCTGGTTCTTGGCCGGATCGCCGGTAGCTGATGCGTGCCCGACCACGTTGACCGTTGACCCCTGCGCCAGTGCGCTCAACGTGGCGATGGCCTTCTCGATCTTCGCCTGACCTTCGGAGTCGATACGGAAGCTGCCGTTCGCAAAGTAGATCGTCAGGCCTTCGGGAACCGCGTCGCCCGCTGCGTTCTCCACGGGAGCGGCGGCCACCGTGGTCTCTGTCGGGGCAGGGCTGCCGAGGAGGGCACCGACGTCGACCGACTTCGGAATCAACACGGCGTCGATCACGTGAATGAGACCGTTCGACGCAGCGACGTCGGCCGTCGTGACGTTTGCGCCGTTGACCATGACCTTGCCATCGGCGGCGACCAGGTCAAGGTCGGTGCCCTCGACCGAGGCCACGGCACCAGTCTTGACGTCGGCCGCAGGGACCTTCGCCGCAAGAACGTGATAAGTCAGGATCTGGGCGAGGACGGGCTTGTTCTCTGGCTTCAACAGTGCGTCGACGACACCCGGGGGCAGCTTGGCAAATGCTTCGTCGGTGGGAGCGAACACGGTGAACGGTCCCGCACCCTGCAGCGTTTCGGTGAGACCGGCGGCCCCGATAGCGGCCGTCAGGGTCGAGAAGTTTCCGGCTGCCGTTGCGGTTGCGACAATGTCGCCGGACGCGGCTGCTGCTTCGGTCGCTGGTGCCTCCGTAGCCGCTGCGTCGCTGGCCTCGGTCGCGATTGCCTCCGACGCCATTGCTTCGGTTGCCTCGGCTTCGGTTGCCTCGGCTTCGCTCTCCACGGCGATCTCGGTATCGGCGGAATCATCGTTGCCGCACTTGCTCAGACCGAGCGTGGCGATGATCACGGCGAGAATCGCAACGGGGATGAGCCACAGCCCGCGCTTGCGACCAGCTGCCATTGCGGCGGCGGACCCTGCGCCTGCCGCTGCTGCGGCGCCCTTCATTGCGCCGGTGGCAACTCCGCCCGCGTTCGCAAGGCCGAACGATCCGAGATCGAGGCCGGGCATGTTCATACCAGGCAACGTTGCGATGCGCTCGCGTAGCCAGCCAAGATCGCCAGCTTCGATACGCTCACCGAGCTTCTCGTAACCCCCCGCCGGGAGCCGGTCTTTGAGCCACGCCAGATCGCCTGCCTTGTAACGCTCGCGGAACCAGGCCACGTCGTTGGCCTTCAATCGTTCGAGGAGATGTTTGATGGTGTCCAATGATGGAAGCGAAGAACTCATGGCTCCTATTCTGCCCTGAACCACCGTTCACATTGCGTGACCGGCCAAAGCGCAGGGGAATTGCCCACCGGAACCTCGACGCTCGGGTTTCGACGTCGCGTCTTCGCTCGTTCGACCTAGACACGTCTTCTAGTGCTGGCCAGCCCCGAATCGGATGGCTTTGTTGATGACACTTCGAGCGTGCTCCGCGTCGACACCGGCGGCGATCAACTCCTCAACTCGAGCATCGAGTTCAGCACCGAGTGCCTCCTGCGCTCCACCGGCGTTGGTGCCCGCGTGAATCGCGTTTCCGGTGATCAGGCACAACATGGCGATCGCGCCGATGATCCCCGACGACATAGCCCCGCCGATGTTCTCGCGAATCGAGAGAACAATCATTCCTGCAATGCTAAGTATGCAGATAAAGGCAACGAGTCGACGAAGCGTGTTGATGGTCATGGTCTCCGAAGTCCCTATCGGACAAGAGGCTTGTACTTCAGGCGATGCGGCTGGTCGGCGTCGGCACCCAGTTCCTTCTTGCGGAACGCCTCGTAATCGGCGAAGTTGCCTTCGAACCAGCGCACCTGGCTGTTGCCTTCGAACGCGAGGACATGCGTGCAGATACGGTCGAGGAACCACCGATCGTGGCTGATGACCACGGCACAACCGGGGAACGCCAGAAGGGCATCTTCCAACGCTCGGAGCGTATCGACATCGAGATCGTTGGTCGGTTCGTCGAGCAGGAGAAGATTGCCGCCAGACTTCAACATCTTGGCCAGCTGTACCCGGTTGCGCTCACCGCCGGAGAGCTGTCCAACCTTCTTCTGCTGGTCGGAGCCCTTGAAGTTGAAGCTTGCACAGTAGGCGCGAGCGTTGATCGTGCGACCGTTGAACTTGAATTCGTCGAAGCCGTCGGTGATTTCTTGATAGACGGTGTTCTCGGGATTGAGGTTCTCCCGGCTCTGATCGACATAGGCCATGGTGACGGTGGAGCCGATACGCAGCGTCCCCGAGTCGGGTTGTTCCTGACCGGCGAACATCCTGAACAGGGTGGTCTTACCGGCGCCGTTGGCACCGATGATGCCGACGATTCCCGCCGGTGGGAGCTTGAAGGAGAGATCCTCGATGAGGAGTCGGTCGCCGAATCCCTTCGACAGGTTGTCAGCCTCGATCACGATGTCGCCGAGCCGGGGCGGCGCCGGAATCACGATCTCCAGCTTGGATTGGCGTCCGTCGGTGGACGACGCCTCGCTCAGCAACTCTTCATACGCTGATAAGCGCGCTTTTGATTTTGCCTGCCGGGCGCGTGGCGACTGCTTGACCCATTCGAGTTCTTGGGCCAACGCTCGCTGACGTGCTGATTCCGTCTTCTCTTCAGCAGCGAGTCGGGCTCGCTTTTGATCGAGCCAACCCGAATAGTTGCCCTCGTAGGGGATGCCGGCACCTCGATCGAGCTCCAGGATCCATCCTGCGGCGTTGTCCAGGAAGTACCGATCGTGGGTCACGGCGACGACCGTGCCGGTGTAGTCCTGGAGGAACCGTTCCAGCCATCCGACGGACTCTGCATCGAGATGGTTCGTGGGCTCGTCGAGCAACAAAAGATCGGGTTTGGAAAGCAACAGCTTGCACAGGGCAACACGACGCTTCTCGCCACCCGAGAGCGTGGTCACGTCGGCGTCAGACGGGGGACACCGAAGTGCGTCCATGGCGATCTCGAGATTGCGGTCGAGATCCCAGGCCCCGGCGGCGTCGATCTTGTCCTGCAGATCGGCCTGTTCGTTCAGCAATTTGTCGAAGTCGGCGTCGGGCTGACCCATCGCTTCACACACTGCGTTGTAGCGGTCGACGAGGCCAGCGAGCTCCGCGACGCCTTCTCGGACATTGCCCATCACATCCTTGCTCGGGTCAAGATCGGGTTCCTGGGCGAGAAATCCGACGGTGAAGCCCTGATGGAGGCGGGCTTCGCCGGTGAATCCGTCGTCGACGCCGGCCATGATCTTGAGAAGGCTGGACTTGCCCGAACCGTTGGAGCCGAGCACCCCGATCTTCGCGCCCGGCCACATCGAGATGTTGATGCCCCGGAGGACTTCGCGATCCGGTGGATAGAACCGTCGGAGATCCTTCATCGTGTAGATGAATCGACTCTTGTCCATCGTGGTGTGTTCGTTCTTCTGGCCAGCCATGGCCCACAGGTTACGCCGACAGCCGTTGGCGCAGATCCGTTTGTGGAGATCCGTTCGCGCAGAGCCGTTGTGCAGAGCCGTTTGTGCAGAGCCGTTTGTGCTGAGGCGGTTGGTGCAGAGCGGTTGGTGCAGGGCGCTACTGCCAGACCAACTCGGCACACGTCGTGCGATCAGCGGGGCGCTGTGAATCCACGAGGAACCGAGCCACGATGTCGCGCACGCACGCACTCTTGTCGACGGCACCGTGCCCCCCGCCTTCGCGTACGACGAGCGGCGCACCCATCGTTGCGGCGAGCCCTTCGGACCACAGCAGGGGCGTCGTGAGATCAAGCGTGTTGCCGATGACCATCACCGACGCCGAAGGTCGCAGGGGTACCTGAGTGGCAATGGGCGACGCCCAATCCAAACAGGTAATCGTGACGAGTGCGTCCGACGTCAACGACGCGAACCGCGGAGCGACGACGGCGATGTCGGTGCGGACACGTTGGTACGACCCCAGATCGCGGGGGATGATCCCGTCGCGACAGTTGACGGCGATGTTCGTCGTGTTCGAGAACGTGTCGAAGGGCTGAATCGTCGATGGTTCACGAGTCGATTGGTTGTCGGTGCTCAGTTGGCGGGTGTTCCATCGTCCGGTGGCCCAGAGCTCCTGCATAGCCCGCCCCAAGATCGGCCAGCCGTTTCGGGGGAATCCGATCAGGCTCGAAATGATGTTGTCGAACTGCACCTCGAGCGCGGGGCCACCTTGGGTCATACGTTCACGGAGTAGCCGAT
Source organism: Acidimicrobiia bacterium (assembly GCA_031418035.1). GTDB lineage: Bacteria > Actinomycetota > Acidimicrobiia > Acidimicrobiales > JANYDT01 > JANOYY01. Next base: position 12,303 of record JANOWU010000269.1, on the reverse strand, counting down.
ACTTCTCCGTCAGGTTGGTTCCGTCGTTGAAGTTGCATTTCAACCGTCCGTCGGAGCAGGCCGCGAGAAAGGTATCGAGGGCGCGCTCGGTTGCCTGGAATCGGTCGACGACGATCGATGTGCCGAAATGGTTCGGGTCGATGGCACTGTCGAGGATGGCCGAGCGGGTGCGGGCCGGAAACAGCGTCGCATACACTGCGCCCAGATAGGTGCCGTAGGAGATGCCAAGGTACGAAATCGTCTCCTCATTGAGCGACTCGCGGACGGCGTCGAGGTCGCGTGCTGCGGTTTCGGTGTCCATGTAGTCAAGGCGCGTGCCCTCCGCATCACGGCATCGCTGGGCGATTGCCGAGTAGGTCCGACGCGCCGTCCGGGCCTCGATGGGGGTTTCGTCGAGAAGCCTCTGGTCAATCGATTGACGTGGCGCGTCGCACTTCAGCGGGGTGCTTCGTTCCGTGCCCCGTGGGTCGACGCCGATGAGGTCGAATCGGTCGAGCACCGTTGGACTGACCAGAGCACTCGCGGCGCGGACCAGGTCGAACGTTGGGCCACCCGGGCCGCCGGGATTGAGGAACAGCGTGCCGATTCGACTCTCGGGAACCCGCGCCTTGCGTCGTGACACGAACAGCGCGATGCGCTCCCCGTTCGGGTTGGCGTAGCTTCGGGGCACGAGGACCTCTGCGCACTCGATTTCAGCGCAGGGGGCAAAGCTGGCGGGGGCGATCCCCAGCTTGGGCGCAGCATTCGTTGCCGGGTTGGGTGCCGCGTTGGCTGCCGGGTTGGTAAGCGGGGACCCGAGCGCTGTCGGGCTCGCGGGGACCAGCGTCGATTCGACGGGGGCCGGTGCAATCGTGGTCGGTGCCTGCGTCGTCGGTGTTCGCTTGGTTGTCGGCTTTTTCGTTGTCCGCTTCGCCGTGGTCTTCTTCTTGGTGGCAGCGCTGGCCACGTCGGGGCTCGTGACGCCGAAGCCCGCGACGGCTACGGCAATGGCGAAGATGACCAGACGAGATCTCACCCTGTCGAGGTTATGTTTCGCGATGTGAGGGATTGGTGAGGAATGAATGCTCGACTCGAGAGATCCCGCGAGGATCGGCACCACCGTGCCAGGTTGGCGTCACCGCACGGTTCCGCAGCGCGCATCTTGGCGCTGTGGCGCCAATTCTTGTGACCCGCCACATGACCCGTGCTGGTGACCGTGTCGCCGACCGCCTCGCTTACGGCGAGACGCGCACCACGGTGCCGCCGTCAGGGGTGCGTTCGATGGTCATCGCCGTGCCGATTTCAACGCTTTGGCCGACAGACGGCTTCGGTGCCGGCGGCTCGGAGCGACTCATGAGCACGAGTCCACCGACGGTCGTCAGGGCGACCAGCACGCCGATCGCCGGGATGGCGACGCGTCGGCGAAGGATGCTGTGCGTCTCGCGTAGCGCCGGAGCGTGGTGGAGCATGAGGTCTTCGAGAGCTAGGCGAACTTCTTCGGGGGTGCTCGAAAAGACCTGCGCGAGGACTTCGAGGTCACCATTGCGGGCGGGCAGAACCTGCCCGGGCGAGGAGTTCCGGAGCCGATACACCAATGAGAGGTATCGAATCATGACGTCGCGGTCGTCGTCGTTCGGTGCGAAACGACCTCGCGAATCGCCGATTGCAAGCTTGCCTTCGGACCGATCGATGATCAGTTCTGCCTGGCCACGGACCGACTGCGCCAGATCGACGCCGTACAGCGCAGCGACGGCCTGAATGTCGTGGTCGACGACGGCAACCGCACCTCGTTCGAGCAATTCGAGATCGCCCACCGAAAAATGACCGCCTGAGCGCGCGACCAGGTCGGGGATCGAGAGGTGAGACTCTGTTCGAGCTCGAGCGAGAAGTGTTCCCAGCCGGGCGGGAGGTACCAGCGTCGAACCTGTGGCGAGATCAATCGTTTGCACGTCTCCCTATCGACCACATCGACGCAGAACTGAACGGTCGGAGCCCATGTCGGCGGACTACGCAACTTTTAGCCTTGAAAACGAGGCTTGTTGAACGGTCCCGGGTAACGTTGTGATGTGAGTGACGTGATCCGTGAGCAAGCTATGGGGCCAAATGGTTGGCTCGTTGATGAGATGCGATCTTCCTGGTTGGAGGATCCGAATTCGGTGACCGATAGCTGGAAGGCGTACTTCTCATCGGGCTTGATCTCGAAAAGTGACGTGGTGTTCACGACGAACTCCCCGCTGTTCGACTCCACCTCCGACCCCGCGGAACACGCAGCCAACCCCGCCGCCGCAGCCACGCCGAATGGGTCGAACGGGTCCGTAGTGGCCACGATCCCCGCGCCGGCGTCGGTCGCAACCACGCCCTCAGCGACGTCGCCCGCGTCGAACGCGTCGAACGCGTCGAATACGACGAACGGTTCGAAGGCACCGGACGTGGCGAGCGCACCGGTCGTGGCGCCCTCCGCAGCACCGGCGGCTCCGTCCAGCGCAGTCACCCCCGAGGCTCTCCGAGGAGTACCAGCGCGCATCGTTGCCAACATGACCTCGTCGTTGACGGTGCCGACCGCGACCAGTGTGCGTGATGTTCCGGCGAAGCTTCTCGAAGTCGAGCGAAACATCATGAATCGCTTCCTCGCCCGTAGTCGCGGCGGGAAGGTGAGCTTCACCCACCTGATTGCGTTTGCGATCGTGAAGGCACTCGACGCCGTTCCGGCGATGAGGAACACGTTTTCCGTGGATGCCAACGGCAACCCTATGATCAGTCGCAACCCGCATGTGAACTTAGGAATAGCAGTCGACGTTCCCAAGGCCGACGGGTCGCGGTCGCTGGTCGTGCCAGCTATTAAGCGCGCGAATCAAATGAACTTTCGCGAGTTCTACGATGCCTACGAAGGACTCATCGCGAAAGCTCGTGTGAACAAGCTCACCGTCGACGACATGACGGGCGTGACCGTGTCGATCACAAACCCCGGCGGACTGGGAACTCGACACTCTGTGCCGCGCCTGATGCCAAGCCAGGCTGCGATCATCGGACTTGGAACGATCGATTTTCCGGCTGCCTTCTCCTCGGCCGACCCCGCCAAGCTTGCCGAGATCGGCATCTCCAAGGTCGTCACGATCACGAGCACCTATGACCACCGGATCATCCAGGGCGCGGAGTCCGGCCTCTTCCTTGATCGTGTCCAGATGTTGCTCGAAGGCCGTGGCGAAGGGCAGGCGTTCTACGACGATGTCTTCTCGGCGATGGGCGTCGCCTATGAGCCGGCACGGTGGAACCGTGACTCGAATGCGACGTCGTCGGAACGCAACGTTGCCGAAAAGGCGGCGGCGATCCAGGAGCTGATCAACGCGTATCGCTCGCGTGGGCACCTGATCAGCGACCTCGATCCGCTCGACGCGAAGGCGCCGACGATGCCGGCGGAATTGGATCCTTCCACGTGGGATCTTTCGATCTGGGACCTCGATCGAATGTTCTACACCGGCATGATCGCCGGCTCCGATGAGCACACCCTCGGCGAGTTGCTCGGCGTCTTGCGAGATGCCTACTGCCGCACGGTCGGCGTCGAATACATGCACATCATGGACCCGGTTCAGAAGAAGTGGATCCAGAACAAGGTCGAGGGTGTCAACACCAACCTCTCCAAAGAGGAGCAGCGCCATGTTCTCGGACGGCTCAACGCGGCCGAAGCGTTCGAGAAGTTCCTCCACAAGCGCTACGTGGGTCAGAAGCGATTCGGACTTGAGGGTGGCGAATCGGCGATTGTGATCGCCGACGCAATCCTCGACGGCGCAGCTGCTGCGGGACTCCAGGAGGTCGTGATCGGTATGCCGCACCGCGGCCGACTCAACACGCTTGTCAACGTCGTCGGCAAGAGCGTCTCGACGCTGTTCCGTGAGTTCGAAGACATGCCAACGTCTTCGGTGCAGGGTTCGGGCGACGTGAAGTATCACCTGGGCGCAGACGGAACATATGTTGGCATATCAAACATGCCGGTGAAGGTCTCCCTCACACCGAACCCGTCTCACCTCGAAACGGTCGCTCCCATTGTCGAAGGCATCGTTCGGGCCAAGCTCGACGCAACCAACGAACTCGGCTGCACCGCGGTGCTGCCGTTTCTCATGCATGGCGACGCGGCCTTCGCCGGCCAGGGCGTCGTGCCCGAAACCCTTCAACTGAGCCAACTCGCGGGGTATCGCACCGGCGGGACGATTCACCTCGTGGTGAACAACCAGGTCGGCTTCACGACGAACCCCGACTCTGCGCGTAGCTCGATCTACTGCACCGATGTTGCGAAGACGATTCAGGCGCCGATCTTCCACGTGAACGGCGACGATCCCGAGGCGTGCTTCCGGGTTGGAAAGCTGGCCTTCGAATATCGTCAGGCCTTCGAGCGCGACGTCGTGATCGACATGGTGTGCTACCGAAAGCACGGCCACAACGAGGGCGACGAACCTCGCTACACCCAGCCGCTCATGTACGAGCGAATTGATGAGCGGCCGAGCGTTCGCGAGATCTATACGAAAAATCTCGTCGGCCGCAAGGACATCACGATCGAAGAAGCCGATGCGGCGATTGCCGAGTTCGAGTCGCACATGCAGCGAGCGCTCGACGAGACCCGTGCCGAGAAGCAGAGTGGGACGCTGCACCACGGCGTCGTCCCCCACGGCGAAGGGCTTCCGGCGTCGTTCGAAAGCGTACATACGAGTGTGGCGCGTGAAACCCTCGACCAGGTCGCCGCAGCAACACACTCCTGGCCGGCTGGTTTCACGCCGCATCCCAAACTGGCTCGTCAGCTGGAGGCCCGCGCGGCCACGTATCTTGCCTCGGGCGAAGTCGACTGGGCGTTGGCCGAAGCGATGGCGTACGGCTCCATGGCACTTGAGGGCCACGTCGTTCGCATCAGTGGCGAAGATTCTCGTCGAGGTACCTTCAGCCATCGACAGGCCGTGCTGATCGACGTCGAGACCGGAGGCGAGCACTATCCACTCGCCAACATGGCGCCGGATCAGGGACGCTTCGTGATCTACGACTCGTCGTTGTCGGAGTATGCGGTCCTCGGTTTCGACTACGGCTACACGATCTCGAACCCGAATGCGTTCGTGGCGTGGGAGGCCCAGTTCGGTGACTTCGTGAACGGCGCACAGATCGTGATCGATCAGTACCTGGTCAGCGGGGAATCGAAGTGGGGGCAAACGTCGAACCTTGTGATGTTGTTGCCACACGGCTATGAGGGCCAGGGTCCGGAGCATTCCTCGGCACGTTTGGAGCGATTCCTGCAACAGTGCGCCGACGACAACATCCGTGTTGCCAACGTGACCACGGCCGCGCAGATCTTTCACCTCCTTCGCCGACAGGTGAAGTCCAGTTTGCGCAAGCCTCTCGTTCTCATGGCGCCGAAGTCTGGTCTTCGTGCCAAGCAGACACGAAGCAATGTAAACGAACTGGTCTCTGGCTCGTTCCACGAAGTGCTCGACGATTCATTCGGCACGATCACCGACCGCTCGGCGGTTCGTCGAATCGTGTTGTGCAGCGGCAAGGTGGCCTGGGATGCCATAGCGGCTCGTGACGCTGCGGGCCTCGGTGCGTCGATTGCTGTTGTCCGAGTCGAGCAGCTCTACCCCTGGCCCGAGGTCAAGGTTGCCGACGTGATCGCGCAGTACCCGAACGCAACTCAGGTGCAGTGGATGCAGGAGGAGTCGGCCAACATGGGCGGCTGGTCGTTCGTGCAGCCCCGTCTGTGGGCACTGCTGTCGAGGTTCCCCGGACACACGCTGGGGTTGAACTCGCGCCCGGCGTCGAGTTCCCCTGCGGTGGGTGGCCACCACGCACACGACCTTGAGGTCGAGAGCCTCAAGGCCGGCGTTGTCAACGGTCTCTAACTCGGCCCACTCGTCGGCCATCGGCTATAACCCTGCGGGCCACGTCTGATGAGCGGACCAAGGGTGGTCTATCTGATGCGCCACGGCGAGTCGGAGTTCAATCGCCAGTGGGCCACGACCGGTCGCGATCCACTCATCCGAGACGCACCGCTTTCCGCGCTCGGTCAGGCACAGATTGAAGCCGCGCTTCCTCTCGCGCACGCCCTGCGACCCGAAGTCGTTCTCACTTCTCCGCTGAGTCGAGCCGTGCAGACTGCGGTCGGGCTGTACTCGACCGTGGCGCCGATTGTCGTCGACCCGACGCATGCGGAACGTATTACGAACACTGATGATGTCGGGTCGTCACCGCAGGATCTGGCCAGTCGGTTTCCCAAGTTGGACTTCAGTGCATTGGCCGACCCGTGGTGGCCGGTTGGTCCCCTCGACGAACTTGGCGTGCCCGTCGAATCCGACCAGTCGTTCCATCGCCGGGTCGACGCGTTCGTCGACGCGCTGAGGAAGCGGCCAGAGGAGCGCGTTGTCGTTGTCGGTCACGGTGAGTTCTTCGGAGCACTGATTGGTCGTCATCTGGACAACTGTGAGGTCGAGCGGCTCGATCTCTCCAAGCTCAGCTCCCGAGGCTGAACTGCCACCCGCAACCTGGTCGGCGAAATGCGGGGTGACTGTGCGCGGTGCGCCCGGGGGCGCAAGTCGCTAGGTCGCGGCGAGCTGGATCAGGGCCAACATCTGAGCCGCATCGATGGCCCTCGTGGCGACGCTGACGTTGCCCCCTTCGCGTAGCTTCCACGGGCGCTGATCGATGAGGGTCTGGCCTCTCGTATGTGTGCCTACGGTTTCAACCACGACCTGATAGGTGGTGAACTCGAAGAGGTCCGGTCGGGCGACGCCGAGAACGGCACACGGGTCGTGCATCGGAACCTCGGCAATATGACGCTGATCGGCCGAGAGGCCGTAGATGTTTGCGTTGAACCGCTGTGAGAAGGCGAGGAGTTCGGCGCAGAACGTGGATCTGTCGGTCCCAGCATTTCGGAGGGCATCGATCATCGGCGTCCCTGCCTTGACCTGGTGGGTGAGATTGAGGCCGAACATACGCACGTCGGGGATTCCCGCATCGACAACCTCGGCTGCCGCCTCGGGATCGAAGTACGTGTTGAACTCACCGGCGGTCGTGACGTTGCCGTGCGTCGTGGAACCACCCATGAACGAAAGGCCGCCTATACGGTGACGCAGAGAGGGGTCAGCGCGAAGGGCAAGAGCGATATTGGTGAGTGGACCTAGCGCTATGAGCCAGATTCCTTCCTCGGACCGGGTCTGTTCGACGATGTACGACACGGCGTCGGTGCCGTCGAGAGGAAGCAGTGGTTGGCGCGATGGTGGGCCGTCGAGACCGGTTCGTCCGTGGGCGTCGACGGCAGACGTCGTGGTCGGGCCGGCGAGCGGCTGCGTGGCACCGGAGTGCACGGGGACGCCGTCGAGGCCCAAGAGGTCGCGTGCGACGCGAGCGTTGCGTTCGGTGTTGTGCAGCGGGGAGTTGCCGGCGACGGCGGTTATCGCAACGACATCGCAGAGCATTGCGGCCGTGGCGAGTGCGAACACGTCGTCATGGCCGGGGTCACAATCGACGATGACCCTCGGCTTTCGGCTGGTGACGCTCACCGCAGAATGTCCTGAAGCGCGTCGGGCAGCTCATTACGCAGGCGCATGGCCTCGAGACGCGCGATCGCCATGGTCGTGATCGAATCGTGGATCTCGTAGGACCAGACCATTGACACGACGTCGGCGAACGGGACCCGCCAACTCACGAGGTCGTGCTCGGTCGATTCCAGTTCTGACTCGCCGAGCGTGAGTGCCCACGCAGCCCAGCAGAAGACGCGTTCGTCGGTGATGCTGTTGGAGAGCGAGCCGTCGACGATGACGGGGAACCACTCCGTGGCCGAGTAGCCAGTTTCTTCTCGAAGCTCGCGTGCGATGGAAATCTCGGGTGCCACCGATTTGTCGCCGCCTCCCTCAGGTATCTCCCACGAATAGCGACGGAGCGCGTAACGGTATTGGCCGACGAGCAGCACGGTTCCATCGTCGAAGAACGGGACAACGCCGAGCGCAAGATTTCGTGGCGTCACGACGCCGTAGATGCCCGGTTGACCTGACGGGTCGGTCACGATGTCGTGACGGACCTGTACCCACGGGTTTTCGTAGCGAAGTTCTGACGAGTTTTGGATCCACGGGTTTCGCGACTCATCGACGCTCGGTCGAACCCGCGATGCTGGCTTCATGATACGTGTGCTTACAGAAGTTCGATTTGGAGGACTGCGCTCAATTCGCGAAGCGCAACGTCGGGATCGGTGACCTTGATCGTCCGCATGCCCAAGGCCGCGGCCGGCTTCAGGTTGATGCCCAAGTCATCGAGAAAGACCGCTTCCCTGGGGTGGATCTCCAGCGCCTCGCACGCCATTTCATAGAACCTGACCTCGGGTTTGCGAACGCCCGTGTGACGCGATTCGGTGACATGGTCGAACATCGACATCACTTCGGCGACTGCAGCAGCTCGGCCTGGATCGCTCGCCCCCGGGCCCCCTTCGGAAGTGTTCACGTTGTTGGTGAGGCAGGCGATCTTGTACCCAGCGTCTTTGCATCGACGGAGGGCTTCAACCATTTGCGGTCGGATCTGGCCGTTGAGCAGCGAGAGGAGTTGGCGGGCGTCGACCGTGTGACCCAGCACCTGAGCCTCGCCGTTGAAGATATCGGCAAACTCCGCAATGCTCACCTCCGAACGCTCAAGCCGGGCCCACGCATTGGTGTCGGGGTTCGTGGAGTTGATCTTGCGGATCAGGCTTTCGGGGAGCCCGGCGGAGCGCTCGTAGTGCGCGAACGCATCGAACGGCGACGTCAGTATCACCCCACCGAAATCCCAGAGGACTGCCCGAATCGTTTGGTCGTTATTCACGCCCGACACGATAGTGAGTGTTTGGCACGGGCACTGTGTCGGGCCGCCTTAACTGGCCGTCGAGGGGGCCGACCCGTTGAAGTGGGTCGGTCCCCGGCCGACAACAGGACTCGTTCAAGGTCGAGGCCGCGGACCAGTATTGCTTCGCAGAACGAAGCGAGACCGGCCCAAACTGCCGGGTTCAGCGGGCGAACAAGATCTGTGGCGGCGGCGGGCTGTTCGCCGTGCGACCGTTGGGCCACTCGAAGATCAGACTCGCATGGTCACGGTCCCAACGGATCGTGAGGCGATGCTTGTGGACGTAGCGGTGATGGAACTTACAAAGCGCACATAAGTTCGCGAACTCATGCGTGCCACGATTGACGCGTTCTTTGATGTGATGAACATCAGTCCAACGCGCCGGACGATCACAGCCCGGAAAGCGGCACCAATGATCTCGCGCCATCACCGCACGACGATTCCGAGCTGGCACCTCCGACGCCGGCGTACCGACATCGAACGGCGTGCCATTGGCACTCAACCACACGCTCGTGGTCACGCAATCACACAACAGCATGTCCCGCGTAAACGACGACAAACGCACCATCTGCGATGTGTGCGCAATCCCCGACTTTGCATCAACGATCACCGTCACGTGAGGACGTTCGCCGCCGACCGTGAGCCGGTCTTCATTGGCCAAAGACTCGTGCGCGATATCTACGAGTGCGTCGTGTCGACGCTGGGCCGGGGTCCGATTGTCACCCTCGCAAGGTTTCGGCATCGCTCCCTCGAGAGCTTTCGATAACGCCTCACCGCCAAGCGCGTCGAGAAGACCGTTCAGGATCCACATCCCACCCGACGTCGGCGACAACTGCACCCGACGGGCCTCCTCGTGTTCCTTCTCCGACGTCGGATCACCGAGCGCATCATCACAATGCGAAACCCACAACGCGACCGCCTGCCGAAACTTCGAGAACGTAAACGTCTCTGCCCACCCCAGAATGTCCGCAGCGTCACGTTCGAGAAACGGCAGACGCGCCTTCGTGACCACCCTCGCAACAACACTCACATGCGACACACCAATCGTGCCCGCATCAACGGCGTCGGACCACCCGGGAAGCTTCGCGTACACCTGAGCATGTGCAATACGCTGCTCACCTTCAGTAGCTCGAGCGCGCGTGTTGTACGCCAACCATTCGGACACGTTGCGGTACCCGTCTTCACGGATCACTGGCGAGTCAGAGAACAACGCGACGATACGTGTACACATGGTATCGAAACGATCAACGAGTGCTCTTGCGGCCGTTACGTTCGCCGCTGTTACGACCGCGCCATTTCGCAGGCTGGACACGGCCGACAGTGCCGCAGACTCGGCAAGTGCAAGAGAGTGGTCGAGGGACGATTCCACGTACACATTGTATCGCGAAACCACGAACGTATGTTCGAGGAATCGGTTGAAAACACGCGAAACGACCAAAACCCGCATCTCACCCAACGTTTTCCCGCGCTTCTTGAGTGTGCCAAGGGGAGAAGCGGTTCGCGCCAAGTCACACCTCGTGTCCATCCGGAAGCGTCACCTCGAAGAAGCCCGACACCGAGCATGCCCTGCCCTCAGGGTCGGGAGATGGGGAGGGATGTCGGGCCGCGGACCGACAGTGATCGTTTCCAGTGATTGCTTGCCGGATTGATTTGATAGTCGCCGAAAGCATCGAGGAAGGCGGGGATCGCAACTCGCATTTCGAGGCGGGCGAGCGACGCTCCAAGGCAGTGGTGGATGCCATGCCCGAACGAGAGCGGCTTCGGGTCGGGACGATCAAGGCGGAGTTTGTCGGCGTCGGGCCAACGTCTGACGTCACGATTCACAAGTCCCCACAAGATGGTGACTTGCTTGCCGGCAGGGATCGTTTGGCCGCCCACGCTGATCGACGCTGTCGTCGACCGTGGCGTTGCTTGCACGGACGTATCAAACCGGATCAGTTCCTCGACGGCGTTGTCGATCAACTCTGGGCGATCGCGTAGCAGGGTGCGCTGATCGGGGTGCTGAGCCAGCGCGACCAGGCTGTTGCCAATCAGTCCGGTCGTTGTTTCGTGCCCGGCGAACAGCAGGAAACCGAGCATGGCGAGCAGTTCGTCGTTGTCCAACTTCTCGCCGTCATCTGCGGCAGCAACAAATATCGCCGGAATGTTCGGAGTCACGCGCCGACCAGTCAACTCTAGCTTTGCTGCTCGGCGTAGGCTCCCGGCCCCTTCAATTGCCAATTAGGGAGAAAGCATGAGCGTCAACCTCGGAAAGGTAGTTCAGAGCCTCGACTACACCGCTACGAATGCGAGTCCAGCACGGCTCCGCATCCAAACCGTCGTTGAGGAAGACGGGCTTGTCGGGAGCACGTTTCACTCAAGCTGGCTTCGAGTCACACACCTAGCCTTGTGGAACGACTCACTCAGCATGATCAAACTGCAGCTTGACTTCACGCAAGCGACTCTCGGCGCAACGACCGCCAGAATAGCGAACGCTGCCGCCGCTGGAACAACCACTGGGGCAACATGGCATGTGTGGCAGGCTCTCGGTAATGACCCGAGCGCCGGCCCTCCCGTGCCGATCGTGGGGCTGAGCACGACCCTTACGATCCCCAACCTTCAGCGTGGGTTTACAGCTGAAATTCGCCTTCCCTTGATCCCTTCGAGCGCTGACGTACCAATCGTTACCATCTTGTCAGCTGACGGATTTCCGGCACCGTGGACCTCGACACCTGGACCCCAATTCTACTGATGCATCGTCTGGCGCCGCACTTTTTCCTGTCGACGGACGCGTTAGGTCGCTAGCAGCGGGACGCCCTACGTTCCCAGTAACGTCACCGGACTTCACGATCACACCAGCAACATGCAGGCCGAATTCGGTGGAGGCGATGTTCAGATCGATAGAGTCGACATTCGTGCCCACGCACCGATTCGGAGACAAGTACGCCATCATCACAACGGAAGGCGAGTGTCGCGCGGACGTTCCTGGACAACGGCTGCAGGCACGGCTCTGGCTTGTTGAACATCTTTCCAAGGCGAGTCAACACAGGCTCTCAACCGTCACCTTCACCGTCGAATCGCTCAGCGGGCAACCACTAGTCGGCTCCTCTGGGCTCTGACGGCCGGGTCCGTCCATCTCTCGTAGATAAGGAAATCAGCGCTTCTTGCGATCGCGGTGCAACTCGATCGCCTGCCCGGCCAGCCCTGCCGCCTCGGCAATCGCTCCACCGAACGGGATCACCTCAGCAAGGCTGTCAAGGGCTGTAGATGCTGGCCCGAGAAACCGTATAATCCGACGTCCCGTGCGCCGAAACCATCTGGCATCGTCTTTGGGGATCTCGCCCACTCGACCATGGGCGACATAGTCGGCGTAGGCCGCATCGATAACTGCTTTCTTGAACATCAGTTGGGGTCCGCTCAACCCATGATCGCTGAGCGCCATGAACAGTGACGTCGTAGTAGCCGGTACTGGCTCAGTCGCCAAGACCTCACGCAGGCGGTTAAGTT
>JANOWU010000268.1:0-3569 GCA_031418035.1 Acidimicrobiia bacterium | reverse complement strand
TCGGCGCCGCTTGCCTGTGGCGGGCTTACGGCGTATCGAGCGGTCAAACATGCACTCGGCCTCGTGCGTTCGATCGCCCGTCCTCGTGTTGCCGTGTTGGGGGCGGGTGGGCTCGGTCAGTTCGCGATTCAGTACCTGCGTCTCCTCACCGACGCCGAGGTGGTCGTCGGGGATGTGGCGGAGAGCAAACAACTGACGGCCGTTGCCCTCGGGGCATTCCATGCCGAGGCCCCGGATTCCATAGACCTTCCATGCGACGTGGTTCTGGATTTCGTAGGCGCGCAGAGTACGTTGGAGACTGCAGTTCGTCTTGTGAAACGTCAAGGACTCATCGTCGTGGTCGGCCTGTTTGGCGGACGAGTGCCGTTCGGCCTCGGTGCCGTTCCCCACGAGGTCAGGCTGATGTCGAGCATCTGGGGCTCGAACGTAGAACTCGGCGAACTTCTCGATCTTGCTCGCAAGCCCCCGCTTCGCTACAACGTCGAAGTACTCCCGCTCACCGAAGCAAATCAGGCTCACGATCGGTTGCGGCGAGGCGACGTCGACGGCAGGTTCGTGCTGGTCCCGACCAAACATCCTTCGTTGTGAATGCTTTAGATTCGACACGGCAACGACCTTGTATGCAGGAGAGACAATGACCGCAGTGGCCCATCAAGTTGGTGTCGAAGAGATCGCAGCGTCGATTCATCGCAACGAAATCCACACCGTCGAGGTTGCTGTCGTCGACACCTATGGGCACCTTCGCGGCAAGCGAATACCCGCAGAACGGTTCGTGTCGAGCGTGGCCATTGGCGGCGTAAACATTGCCGACGCCGTCTACGTGTTTGACCCGTTGTGCGAGATCGTGGATGCTCCGACGATAAACATGGGTACCGGGTATCTGGACATGCATCTCCAGCCGGACCTGAACACGTTTCGGATACTGACCCATCGGCCCGGCTACGCAATCGTGTTTTCGGATGCGCTCCACGAAGATGGCACGCCTCACGAACTTGACCCGCGGAACACCTTGAAGAAACAGGTGTTGGAGGTTCAAGCGCTCGGCTATGACCCGATCGTGGCGACGGAACTCGAGTGCTACCTCTTCGACGCTCGCTGGGAACCATTTCAGCGACACGTGCAGTACAGCTCGCTCACCGATGCCCTCGACGTCGAGGCGATCGTGGTCGACATGCGGGCCGGCCTCCTCGGTGCGGGTATCCCCGTCGAGTCCTCGAATCCCGAATATGGGCCCGGCCAGCTCGAGATCAACTTCGGGCCGACAGACCCGGTCACCACCGCCGATAGCACGGTGTTGTTCAAGACGATCGTGAAGCAGGTGGCCGTTGCCCATGGGGCACGCGCCAGCTTCATGGCGAAGCCGTACGCGCTGCAGTCGGGAAGCGGTATGCACATTCACACCAGCCTCACCATGGAGGGACGAAATGCGTTCGCGGCGACGGAACACGGTGTCGATCGTCCCAATGAGGTGATGGGGCAGTGGACGGCCGGAATCTTGCGTCACGCTCGATCGATGCAACTGCTCGGTATCCCGACGCCGAATGGGTATCGGCGTGTGGTTGCGAACACGTTCTGTCCGACGCATGTGCATTGGGGCGCCGACAATCGCTCGGTGATGGCGCGGCTCACCATGCATGCTGGTAACGCAAATCGGGTCGAGTTCCGGTGTGCGGGGGCCGACGCCAATGCGTACACCGCGATCGCCGGGATCCTTGCGGCAGGTACAGATGGCGTGACCTCCCGCCTTGCCCTTGAACCGATCTCGGTCGGCGACATGTATGCCGATCCGGGTACCGCACCCTCGCTCCCGACGTCGCTGTCGGAGGCCATCGAAGCGTTCGATGGGAGCCCTCTGTGTGAACTCTTGGGAGAGGAGTTTTGTGCGAACTACCTCACAATGGCCCGAAACGAAGAGGCGCTCAGTCGCGAAGCAATGGCCGCCTCGCCCGACGAGGTGTCAGCGTGGGAGTTCGAACGATACCGCGAGCACTCATGACGCTCAGCGAACTTGCGGCGATCGACATCGCCAGTCCGGAGGTTTACGAGAAGGGTATTCCTCACGCGGAGTTCGCGTTGTTGCGGGCCCACGATCCGGTGCATTGGCACCCGTGGAACAACAGCCGTGGCGGATTCTGGGCGGTGACGACGCGAGAGGATCTCACCACCGTTACTCGTGATCCGGATCGGTTCACCAGTACACAGCATGTCAACCTGTGGGAGCTTTCTCCCGAGGCCCAAGAGGCCCGGCGCAGTCTCATCGAAACCGACGGCGTCGAACACTCGCGCCTGCGTGGGCTGGTGCGGGCACCATTCATTCTGCGGCGCATGGAGTCGTACGAAGAGGCGACTCGCGAAATCCTCGATGAGTTGCTCGACGAAGTCGTGGACAACGGTGAGTTCGATCTCGTACGCGCGCTTAGCGAACCGTTCCCGATTCGTGTGATCGTGTCGATCCTGGGTATTGAACGGGATCAAGGCGATTACCTTGTCCACCTTTCCAACCAACTTGTGGAGGGAACGTCGGATCGCGTGATCGATCCGCACGCGTACGGCAACACGACACCACTTGAGATGCTGCCCTTCAACTCGCCGGCAGCTCACGCGCTTTTCGAGTTCGGTCGGGAGTTGGGGCACGAACGTCGGAGATGCCCGGCCGATGACCTCGTGTCGAAGTTGGTAACTGCCGAGATTGACGGCGACAGGTTGACCGACGCGGAGTACTGCAACTTCTTCCAGTTGCTGGTCTTCGCAGGCAACGAAACCACGCGCACCGCGATCAGCAACGGTTTACTGGCGTTAGCACAGAACCCCGATCAATTGGAACGACTGCGCGCCGACCCGGAAACGCTGATGGCGTCGGCCGTGCAGGAGTTCATCCGCTACTCCACGCCGGTTCTCCATATGCGACGAACTGCGACGACCGACACCACGCTCGGCACCACCGCGATCGCGACAGGCGACTGGCTGGTTCTTTGGTACGCATCAGCGGACTACGACGAAGTGGCGTTTCCGAATCCGCTGCGCTTCGACATCGGACGTCCGCCGCGGCCCGAACACGTCGCCTTCGGCGCGTTCGGGCCTCATCACTGTCTCGGGGCGCCGCTCGCCCGGCTTGAGGTACGAATTCTGCTGGAGCAGCTCGTACGTCGAAACCTCGTGGTCGAGCAGTGCGGCGATCCGGTACGTGTACGTAGCAACTTCGTGAACGGCGTTTTATCGCTGCCGTTTCGAATCAGCACGCGCCGCTGAGTTGGGCGGGCGTAAACGAACCCGAACAGGGCGACAGAGTTCCTATAGACCCGCACGAGCGCAGTCGATAAGGACACGTGGATGTTTCGTGGTTTCGAGCGCAGAAGCGCCTTTGGCTGATCGCCGCTGCGCTGTTGAGCGTCAGTGTGGGACTGAACCTGGTTTCACCAACGACGTCCGGGGCTGCTCAGCCCACCAAGAAGGTCGGAGCAACACGGAAATCACCAACGACAACACCGACGACTCGACCGACGACTCGACCGAAGGGCTCGGAGCCGTCTCGGCTGGCGCTCGCACCGGAAACGAAGAAGGCCGCCACA
>JANOWU010000267.1:0-1706 GCA_031418035.1 Acidimicrobiia bacterium | reverse complement strand
GATCCGCTGGCGGCGCCTGGTTCGAGCGACATCACCAGCGATGTCGCGACTGATCAGCTCTTCGCTGTGTCTCGTCCGACGCTGCTGCGCACACAAGCCGAGTTTCTACGTGCACATGGCATCGAGGAGATTGTGAGCGATGCACTGACCGAGGCGTCGATGCAAGCGCCGGGGAGCCTCGCGGGCTTTCGTCGTACGAGCTTTGCGGCGGAACGCGAGATCCTGCTCGACGTAAACGGACTCGGTGCCTTCTTAGTGATGGAGTGGGTTCGATGACGCCCGACTCGTCGAAGCCGTACGTGCGGAATCGTCCGATTCTCTTCTACGACGACCTTTGAAGGTTTTGACGCGCCGCTGCGGCCTTGGTCAAGGCCCTCACCGCCCCCGATGATCTCGACATCGCCCCGTTCTCCCACCCGCTTCGATCTGAACTCCTCAGTGCACTTACGGAAGAGCAGCTCGGGGAAGGAATGCACCTGGTGTCTGTTGCTGGCGAGATTCGCACCGGTCCCGAAGCCTTAGCTCCCCTGATCGGTTCTATTGCTCCGCTGCTACGAAATGTCCGCACGATGGACGTTGCGTTGCGGCGTAGCTACGTCGTGATCAGTTCCAAGAGGGGTCAACTCGCCCGTGTTGTTCCGGACGTCGAACCCGTGGTAAGGGTGACCGGAACCTGAGCGATACGCAGCCCTACTTCGTGAGGACGAGCGAAAACTCGAGGATGCCGGTGTCGTCTGCGGTGACGATGCCCGGAACCACGGGAGCTTCGATGGCGTGATCCGCAAGGAGGATTCTGGTCGATCCGACAACGTCGATCGTTGTGCCGGTTCGGCGAGCCTCGATTGCGATGGTGGCGGGCTTCGTGACTCCGTGAATCGTGATGTCGCCGCGAAACTCCGTCTTCCACACTTCACCCTCGCTGGGTGGGTCGAACGATTCCTCTCCTCGAAAGTCGAAGGTCGCCTGCGGGTGTTTTGCCGTTTCGAGTGTCTTTGTCTGGAGCCACTCGTCGCGCGATGGCTTATCGCTCTTCAACGTGGTTGCATCGACGATCACCTTGACGGAGCGGATCCGGACGATTCCCTTTTGGCTCTCGATCACCATGGAACCTCGAACCTCGTTCGTGCGTCCAACCGCCTCCGACTTGGCCACACCCCCGACGAAGAACTCCCGAACCCGGTACCCCGCCTGCGAGCCGGAGGCAACGTTCCATGTACCAACTAAAGCCCGGAGATCGTTGGCGCTGACCTTCGAGGGGAGTCGCTTCCACACGAAACCCGTGCCCGACGGCACGCACTGCATACGGACCTTGTCAACGGTGGTGACGCGAGATCGTTCACCTCGCGTACATGTCGTCGCGACAGCGGGCTTTGCCGCCCACGCCTCACTCGCGCGCAGATCGAGCGTCAGCGACGTCAGCACTACTGCGCAAACGCGAAGCGCACCTCGGGATCTGTTTGAAAGTTTCATGTTGGTCCTCAAGGAGTTTCGGAAGGTTGAGTCTGGGATGTTCGGTCGGGCAGGGAGAAGGGTGGGGGCGGCTGATGCCCCAGCGAGAAGAAGCTTTGAAGGGCAAGAATTCCAGCCAAGGACGCCAACGAAAGCGCCGCCAGGATCGCTCCGGCGAGTCTTCGAGTCCTTGATCGCTTCGTGTCCGGCGTCGAGACCATATGTGCACCTACTTCGCGATCATCATTTGGTCGGAC
>JANOWU010000266.1:0-20350 GCA_031418035.1 Acidimicrobiia bacterium | reverse complement strand
GCCCGACGGTGGATTGGGGTGGGCCCATTGATCTGCCGTTCGAGTGCGTGGAAGACCTGTGCCGAGTCGCCGCGATACACACCGTGACAGTGAACGGCGGGAACGTGGTTGATCCTGACGGGGCGCTTGATCTGGGACGTTCAACGCGTTTGGCGAACCGGGCACAGCGTCGAGCGTTACGGGCGTTGTACTCCACGTGTGCCGTGCCGGGATGTGCAGTGCGATACGAGTTCACCGAACCACACCACATCAAGTGGTGGCGAAACGGCGGAACCACGGATCTCATCAACTTGATCCCGTTGTGTGCTCGTCACCACACCAACGTCCATAGCAACGGCTGGGTGTTCACATTGGGACCAAACCGTGAGCTGACCATCACCTTGCCGACCGGCCAGACCATGTCCACCGGACCACCGAAACAACACGCGGCCTGAGGGCCCCGGGGTTAACAGGGCACCTCGCATAGGAAGGAACGCCTACTGGGTCAGGAGAACGAGCCCCAGCGAAACGCCGGCGACGAGGATCCAAGCCACGAGACCGAGGAGCAGCGGTCGACCGCCAAGACGGCGAAGTTCACGCAAACTTGTGCCGGTGCCGAGGGTGAACATGCCCGCAGCGAGGCAAAGGGTGTCAGCGGTCTTGAGGGGGGAGATCCAACCCTTGGGAACCGCGTGCACGGTGCGGAGCAGCATCGCGACAAGAAAACACGCCACGAAGAGGGGAACGAGCGGCGTCTTGGTTGTGGCTGCCGAGGCCTCTGTCGATCGTGTCCGACGGCGATGCATCGACGTCAGGGTGACCATCGGCGCGAGCATGACGACTCGACTCAACTTCACGACTGCGGCGGTTTTGACCGAGGCGGCGCCGAACGCTGACGATGTCGCAACAACCTGGGCGACGTCGTGCACGGCGGCTCCGGCGAACACACCGAACGTCGACTCGCTCATCGAAAGGAGTCGCCCGATGGGAGGAAGAACGGCAATCGACAGCGTTCCGCAGAGCGTGACGAGCGAGAGTGCGTAGGCAACTTCTTCAGGTTCCGCGTCGGCGTTGGGTTCCATCGCCGCGATCGCCGACGCGCCACAAATGGCGTAGCCCGTGCCCAAGAGGAGACCGAGTCCCTTGCTGAGTCCAAAAACCTTCGCCAGCCACTGGGTGCCGAAAAACGTTGCCAGCACGACGACAACAACGCAGAGGATCGTGGCCGCGCCGAGGTCCGCAACATCACCGAGAGCCAACCGGAAACCGAGAAGGGCAACCCCCGTGCGCAGCAGCTTCTTGCCGAGCGTCTTCGTGTCCTTCGCCGTCCGTGCCGGCAACAGGCTGGCGTTCCCGATGATGATGCCCACCACGACAGCGACCACGAGGGGGGAAAGCGTGACAACGTCCTTGAGACGCTCGGCGAACAGCCGGGTGGCGAACACAACGACAGCAATCAGAAGCGCCGGCGGTATCCAACGCTTTGCGAGCTTCGAAACATCTTGAGTTGTGAGTGACAGATTTCTTGACACGCAGTTCCAACGGCAGTGGACGTCGCAGCGAAGTGTAGCGGTGGGCATCGCCCCCGCAGCGTCCGGGTTAGCGTCTGGGCATGCTCTACATCAATGGTGAATGGCGCTCGGCCTCCAACGCAAAGACCTTTTCAGTGACGAACCCCGCAACGGGCGAGATCGTGGGCGAGGTTGCTGATGCCACCAGCGTCGATGCCACAGCGGCCATCGAGGCAGCCGACGTCGCCTTTGCCGATTGGTCCGGCCGGACGGCCTATGAACGCGCCGAGATCCTGCGCGCCGCCGACGCCCTGCTGCGCTCGAACAGCGAGCACCTTGCCCAGATGATGACCACCGAACAGGGCAAACCAATCCGCGCCGCTCGGATCGAGGTGAACTACGCCGCAGACTTCCTCACCTGGTTCGCCGGGGAGGCGGTGCGGGTCTACGGTCAAACCCTTCCCTCTTCCCGGGCCGACCAACGCTTCATCGTGATGCGACAACCGGTGGGTGTCTGCGTCGCGATCACCCCGTGGAACTATCCGGTGTCGATGCTCACGAGAAAGATCGCGCCTGCCCTCGCCGCAGGGTGCACCATGGTGCTCAAGCCTGCCGAGCAGACGCCGCTGTGCGCCATCGAAGTCGTCAAGATTCTGGAGCAGGCCGGCGTGCCCAAAGGCGTGATCAACCTCATTCCGACGAGCGATCCCGTGTCCGTTGGGGCGACGCTGTTGCATGATCGACGCGTTCGCAAGCTGACCTTCACCGGTTCCACCGAAGTCGGAAAGCTCCTGATGTCGCAGGCCTCCGGGTCGATGAAACGAGTCTCCATGGAGTTAGGTGGACATGCACCGTTCATCGTCTTCGACGACGCCGATCCCGTACGGGCCGCAACCGGCGCAGCGATGGTCAAGGTGTTGAACACCGGGCAGGCATGCATCTGCCCCAACCGAATCTATGTTCAACGAGCGATCGCCGATGAGTTCATCAGCGCGCTTACCTCCAGGGTGGACAAGATGAAGGCGGGCTCGGGATTTACCGACGGCGTCCAGATCGCGCCGTTGATCGACGCCGACGCCATCGACAAAGTCGAGCGACAGGTGAACGATGCGGTGGCAAAGGGCGCAACGGTGACCACTGGCGGCCGACGTCTCGGAGCCGAAGACCTCGGACCAGGATTCGAGGCAGGTCACTTCTATGCGCCGACGGTCCTCAGCGGCGTGACCCCGGACATGATGATCTATCGGGAGGAGACCTTTGGTCCCGTAGCCCCGGTCATCGTGTTCGACGACCCCGACGAGGTCGTGGCCATGGCCAACGACACCGAGTACGGGCTCGCAAGTTATGTGTACACGAACGATCTTTCGCGGGCGTGGCGTACGGCCGAACGGCTCCGATTCGGCATCGTCGGGATCAACGACATCAACCCGACCGGTGCCGCAGCGCCTTTCGGCGGCGTGAAGGAATCGGGGCTGGGCCGCGAAGGAGGCCAGGAAGGGATAAGCGAGTATCTCGCCACAAAACTGGTCGGACTGTCGATCTAGCCATGGTCGATCCAGTGCCGCGAAGCAGGCATGATGGATCGGTGGAATCGGATCAACGGCGAAGGCGATGGCGCAGGTTCGGGGTTTCCGATCGTGACGCGCAACTGATCGTGCGCGAGCTGTGGTCCACCCTCGACGACCCCCGTCGTGTTGTGGCCAGCGTCGAAGTGTCGGCCAACGTCTCGACCAATCGCGTGTTCCTGCTGCGCCTCGACGATGGTTCGCGCGTCTTTGCCAAGGTGTCGAACTACGGGTCAGGATTCCTGTTCCGCGAGGATCACGACCGAGTGGAACGGCTCTGTCGTGCACTGGACGACACTCGCTGGTCGAACTTTCTCGCCCGGCCCCTCAGCAAGAACGGCCGAGTCCACACCATCACCGGAGGCTCGGCCGGCGACACGTGGGGCGTGGTGTACGAGGAGGTAGAACGACGAGCAACACTGCCGCGCATCCTTGACGACGCACAGATCACGAACCTGGCGTCGGAGGTCGCAACCTTCCATCAGGCGTGCTCCGACGCGGGAACACGGGTGCGTATTCCTCGGACATCGACCTCGATCAGCTCCGACGTCATTCACCTTCTCGACCTGGTCTCGGACCGGACCGCGTCGCGCACGCTGCAGCTGAGCGTCGAGGAAATCGACATCGTTCGCCGTCACGCCAACCGATTTCTTCAGTCATTGGAAGACTTCGGCTACGCCGACCTTGCGCGCATACCGGTGTTCGTGGACTGGAACCTTGGGAACTTTTCAGTCGCCCACCGTCCAACGGACGACGAACCTCAGCGCTTCGAACTCTTCAGCCGCTGGGATTACGACT
This sequence comes from Acidimicrobiia bacterium, assembly GCA_031418035.1. Taxonomy (GTDB): domain Bacteria; phylum Actinomycetota; class Acidimicrobiia; order Acidimicrobiales; family JANYDT01; genus JANOYY01. The sequence goes on along the minus strand of JANOWU010000266.1, from coordinate 16,497 downwards.
GGTTTCGTATCGACACCCGCCTACTGGACTTCTACTTCCTCTCCCGGGTGTCGTCGCAGACCGGAGACCGCACGGAATTCTCCTACGGCGTTCACACCCTCGGTGAACCCCGCTTTCTCGCGTTTCTCAAGGCCTATCACGCCCGGAACCCACTCACCGAGTCTGATGTCCAGCTCATCGTCGAGACCTACCGGTTCTTCATCCTGCACTACGTCTTGTCGGTGGGCGATCACTTCTTCCGCCACGATCTGTGGGAGGTGTTTCGCCGAGATGCCGTCACGAGAGGGCTTCCGTCGATTGACTCCTTCGATCGACGTCCGCTCCTGCGAGCCGTTTCCTGACGTCGAGCGCGCCTACTTGTCCAAGCGTTGCGACGCGAGTCCCATGACGCGGCGAGCCACACTTCGAGGCAGGGAATTCGTAAGTGCGCTTACTCCCTTGTAAAGGCTGCCGGGTATGTCGAGGGCTTTGCCCTCAGCGACCGCAGCCAACCCGGAGCGCGCCACCGCTTCGGCGCTGAGCCAGGCAAAAGCCGGCACGTTCGAGACTTCCTCGGCGGACATGTTGCTCACCTCATGGAACTCCGTCCGGGTAAAGCCGGGACACAGGGCGCACACCTTCACGCCGGTCCCGCGCAACTCCTCGTGCAGAGCCTCGGTAAAGCTCGTGACGTACGCCTTCGTCGCCGAATAGATGGCGGCCGACGGCCCCGGTTGAAAGCTGGCCACCGAGGACACCTGCAGGATCCATCCTCGGTTCGCGGCGAGCATCGGTTGGAGCGAGGCGTGTGTGAGCGCGGTAAGTGCACGTAGGTTCACGTCGATCATCCCGAGGGCCTCGGACTGCCGCAGACTTGCGACTGGTCCGGAGACGCCAAAGCCGGCGTTGTTCACGAGCAACTCGATGGGGTGCTCGGCATCCTGGAGCCTCGCCGCAACTCGGGCGCATCCGTCGTCGGTTCCCAGATCCGCCACGAGTGGCTCGACCAACGACGACCGTTTCGCCATCGCCTCGAGCCGATCGCCACGGCGGGCCACGACGGTCGTGTGGACGCCCCCGGCAATGAGTTGCTCGGTGATCGCTTCGCCGATGCCGGCCGAAGCGCCTGTTACGAGGGCGGTTTTCCAAGGGAACATACGTCGACGTTAGTCGGCGGGGTGGTGGTCGAGTTCTGGTGCGAACGTTGGTACCCGGCCTACGCATGCCCGTCACGGTCAAAGCCAATCAATGCCGATCACCTCGAGGATCAAATGCCAATCACCTCGATGATCAAAAGCCAATCACCTCGAGGATCAAAAGGGGAGAAACGTCGGGTGAGTCGGCCCCGGAATGAGAATCACGCTGCTCACCATGTCGGCCGCAAGCTCGTGTCGTTATGTTCACGGTCATGCCGGAGCGCTTCACTACCCCCATCGTCGTGTCCCTACCATCCGCAGCAGGGCTCGACCGAGATCTCGACGTTGACCTCACGATCGAGTCGACGTCGCGCGTCGTCGATCATGAGGTGGTCGCGGCGATCCGCAAGGTGGTCGGTCTTGGGAGTCACGCCACGACTCCGGTTGGGCCGCCCGCCGCGCCCCTGCAACCCGGAGCGCGACTGACCCTCGGCGAGAACAATACGTCGGTGGGTGTTCGCGCCCCTGACAGGTTCGTCGGCGACGGGTTCATGGAGCTCGCGGTAACGGGAGGGGCAGCCAGCGGCACCCGGTGTGCTCTGGGGCCGGGTCGGTTCATCGTTGGGCGAAGTGCCGATGCCGACGTGCCGCTGTTCGATCCCACCGTGTCGACATCGCATGCAACGGTGGAGCTTCACACGGAAGGCGTATGCCTGATTGCCGACAACGGTTCTGTGAACGGCACCTTCGTGAACGAGGAAGAGGTGCAGGGGCCCCGACCTTTCGCAGCCGGCGACGTCGTGCGCACCGGCACCACGGAGTTCGAAATTCGCCCGGTGCCCGACGACGACCGTCCGGTCGGCCTGTCCACCATCGGGGCGACGCCGTTCAATCGTCCACCGCGACACTTCGATCGAGCGTCGCAACCGCAGATCACCCCGCCCAAGCCGCCGCCCCCGGCGATCGGTCGAGCCCCCTTCCGGGTCACGGCGATCCTTGTGCCGCTCCTGTTTGCGGTCGTCATGGTGATGCTGACCAAGCAGATCATCTTCGCTGCCTTCGCGGCGATGAGTCCGGTCATGCTGGTCGCCAACACGATCAGCGACCGTCGATCGAATCGCGATCGGGCTCGTCGAGAGAACGCTCGGTTCCGCATGGAGCTCGCGGCGTTCGACCATGAGTTGGCCGCGGCAGCGGAGCTTGTTCGTGCGGATCGAACCTTGCTGCTGCCCGACCTTGCCGAATCCCTTCGCCGTTCTACGCTTCCGAGTCGACGCCTGTGGGAGCGTCGCCCCGATCATCCGGACTTCATGCACGTTCGATTGGGCCGTGGTGATTTCCGGTGGACACCGCCACTCAGTGCTGAGCTGCCGCTCGGGTGCGAGGACCTCCAGGCGATTCTCAGAAAATATGTGTACGTAGCAAATACTGCTATTGGTGTGGACCTCGGTCACGGTGCCGTGGTCGGCATCGCTGGTCCGCGGACGACGTCGCTCGATCTCGCCCGCTCGCTGCTCGCTCAGGTGGCGTGCCATCACGGGCCGGCTGACGTCCGTGTGATCGTTGCCGCCGACGCCGATCAGCTCGGAAGCTGGGACTGGTTGAAGTGGTTGCCCCACATCGATCGTGAGTCAGGCATTCCGTACGTGGCGTTGGGCGTGGACGAAATCACCTTCGTGGCGAAACACCTTCAGGTGAGCCCTGACCTCAGGTCCACGACGGGTGGTGCAGCAGATCCGCACACGCTCGTCGTGCTCGACGTCGACCCGGCGACACTTGCTCGGCTTCCTGCATTGCGCTCATGGCTGACCCACCGCGATCGACCCTGCTCCATCATGGTGTTGTCGCCCACGGTGGATGCACTTCCGTCGAGCTGCACGACGGTCGTGTCGTTTTCTGTCGAGGGTGAGCCGTTGGCGACCGTCACGCAGCCAACCACCGGCTCAACGGTGTCGGGCGTGTTGACCAATGGACTGGCACAGCAACTCGCCGCGCAAACGGCACGCCAACTCTGTCGATTCTCCGACCCCGAAACCAAGGCACCCGGTGCGTCGCTTCCTCGCAGTGTCGCGCTGTCGTCGCTGCTCGGTCTGTCTGCGGGAGCCGACGAAACCGAACTGGCCGGAGAATTGATTCGCCGTTGGTCGTCCAACAGTTGCGGGGTGGCGCCCGCCGCTCCGATCGGCATGACCGAGGCCGGTCCGCTGGTGATCGACCTTGGCCGTGACGGACCTCATGGCCTGATCGGTGGAACCACGGGTGCGGGGAAGTCTGAGCTCTTGCGGGCGATCGTTGTCTCGTTCGCCCTGCAGGCGAGTCCGGATGAGCTCACCTTTGTGCTCATCGACTACAAGGGCGGAAGCGCCTTCGATGAATGCGCCAAGCTGCCCCATGTTGTCGGAATGGTCACCGATCTCGACGAGTCGCTCAGTGCCCGTGCGGTCGTGTGCCTCGAGGCCGAGCTGCGGTATCGAGAGCAGGTCCTTCGAGCGGCCGGTGCGTCGGACCGCGACTCCTACGCGCGCAGTGGTTCGCCGATGGGCCCGTTGCCTCGCCTTGCCATCGTCGTCGATGAGTTCGCGGCGTTGAAGAACGAACTGCCGGAGTTCATCGACGCTCTCGTCGACGTTGCCCAGCGCGGTCGTAGTCTCGGGGTGCATCTTCTTCTCGCCACCCAGCGTCCTGCCGGTGTCGTCAGCGACTTGATCCGCGCGAACACCGAGCTCAAGATCGGGCTGCGCATGCAGGAGCCTTCGGACTCCACCGACGTCATTGGAACCCCGAGCGCTGCGTTCCTCCCGCGGTCGCGACAGGGTATGGCGCTTGCCCGTTTCGGCGCAGAGGTTCCTGTCGCATTCCAGGCCGCCTACACGGGCCTCGCCGCGTCGCAGGAGGCCCAGCCGGTGCGCGTGTCTCGTTTTCGGCTGAGGAGTGATGACCAGGTCGAGGAAGCAGCCAGCGAATCGATCACCGAAACTGAACTTCATGCACTCGTGCGTGCCGCGGTGTTGGCGCACAAACTCAGTGGGCGTAGAACACCCCGCCGACCCTGGCCCGATCCGCTTCCGGAAGCGCTTACAATTTCGGATTTGCGGGGGCGTCGTGCGGCGAAGGACGTGTCATCGACTGAACGCACACCAAACGGCGAGAGCACACCCGCGCCCGACGTCGTGTATCCGGTTGTCGTGTATCCGGTTGTCGTGAATCCGGCTGTCGTGAATCCGGTCGTCGGCATCGTCGACGATCCGGCGCGCCAAGCACAGGGTGAACTGCGATGGGACCTGGACCGGGGAAATCTCTTCCTCGTCGGGGCGCGGCGTAGCGAAACATCATCGGCGCTCGCAAGCCTTGCTGTCGCCCTTGCTCACGAAAACACGCCGGAAACCGTGCACATGTTCGCCGTGAAATCACAGGCATCGTCGATCGATATGCTCACGGACCTTCCCCATCTCGGAGACACGATCAGCGTGTCGGAGCGTCCCCGGTTGCTTCGTCTCGTACGCGAACTTTCCGCCGAACTCGTTCGCCGCAGTGCCAGCGAGCCCGGCACCGTGGCCGACCTGCCCAGGGTCATCGTCTTCATCGACAACCTCGGGTCGGTCAAGCTGGAGCTCGACGATCCCGGCCTCGCCGTGAGCCCGTGGGATCAACTCCTTCGAGTGCTCGCCGAAGGACCTCAGGTAGGAATTTTAAGCGCAATTACCTTTGATCGGCCGTCGCTCGTGTCGGGGCCGATCGCCGCCGTGGCCGAACAACGCTGGGTGTTTCAACTCACGGATCGATTGGACTACAGCTTGTTTGGACTTCGAGGAACCGATGTCGGCCCACTTGCTCCCCTGCGTTGCGTGGATGCACAAACCGGCCTCGTGGCACAGATCTGTGCGGTGAGCGAAGCAGATGTACACGTGTCGTGGGCGCCCGCGCTTGTCGGACGTCGGGCCGCGAAAGTGCGAGTTCTGCCGACGTTCGTCGAAGCCGGTGACATGGATGAAGCGGCACGGCTTGTCGAGCGTCCATGGACGATACCGGTTGGCGTCGACGACACGTCGCTGTCTGCGGCGTTCGTGGAGGCACATGTCGGCGAACACCTGTTGGTCACCGGGCCGAGCCGCAGCGGTCGCAGCACCATCCTTGCTGCCCTGGCGCAAACGCTGCGAGGTCACGCGCACACGATTGTGCTTGCGTCGCCGCGTTCGCCGCTCGCCCGACTCGTCGATGTTCACGAGATGCTTCGACCCGAGCAGGTCATCGACCTTCCCGAATTGCTCGCCAACCGCTCGGGTCCCGTCGTCGTGCTCATCGACGATGCCGAACTGATCGACGATCAGAACGGAGTCCTCGCCAACCTGATCATTGACGATCACGGCGATGTGATGGTGGTTGCCGCTGTTCGACCGGAGCTACTCCGTACCAACTACTCGCATTGGACACGCCAACTCCGGCGTTCACGGTTGGCGGTGCTGCTGCGTCCCAACGACATCGATGCCGAGTTCGCCGGAATCGCGATTCCCCGACGGGGGCTCCCGACCGAACAGGGGCGCGGGTTCCTTGCGCAAAATGGGCAGCTGGAACTGGTCCAGTTCTGTGTTGCGACCTCGACGCCGATGGCCGGAGCAGCCTGACCACCTTGACCGCCGGTGACCGCCCTGACCGCCGCTGACCGCCGCTGACCGCCGGTGACCGCCCCAGAATCACTACGGATGTTGTTTGTCGGTCTACCGCGAGAACGGTCGCTGATAGCCGTGAACCGAATCAACGATCGCTGAGGCGACGGAGTCGGCGTTCTCCGAGATCAACCCCACCGTGAGGCGAATGTGGTCGGGCGCGGGCTGAACGAGGAACGGCGTGCCCGGAGCAGCGCCGATTCCGTGCATGGCCAAGTTCAGGAGGGCGTCCTTCTCGTCAGCGACGCTGACCCAGAGGTTGATGCCGTCGGTCCCACTGGTCGTGATCCCGTGTTCGTGAAGGAGCCCCGCCATCATGGTGCGTCGATCGCGGTAACTCTGCCGTGCCACGCCGACTGTTTCGATGGTCACGGGATCACGGAGCATCTCCAACAGAACCGCCTGAAGCAGTCGAGACGACCACCCGGGACCGAGGAGTCGACGCTCGACCACCGGGTCGATGATCGCTCCGGCGCCGCCAACAGCGGCGAGACGGAGATCAGGTCCGTGTGACTTCGAGAAACTTCGTATGTGTACACATCGATCCGGAATGTGTACCCCTATGGAGACCGTCGGCTCCCATGCGATGTCGCCACTATGGTCATCTTCGAGAACGAGTACCTCGCTCGAACCGAGGAGGTCGGCAATCTCTTTCGATCGAGCCGACGACATCGAGACGCCGGTGGGATTGTGCGCTCGAGGCTGAAGAATGATCGCCACGGGCTTGCGATCTAGTGCGTCTCGCAACGATGCAACATCAAGTCCCTCATCGTCGACGCGTACGCCGAGCGCGGTGACACCCAACTCCTCGAGGAGGTCGAGAATCGGTGGGAACCCCGGGTCCTCGACGACCACGACATCGCCGAGCTTGGTCACCGAACTGAGGATTCGATCGATGGCGTCCATGGCGCCGTCGACAACGGTCAACGCCTCGGGTTCGAAGGGCCAGATGCTGCGAAGGTGATCCTCGAGCGCCGGGACGACCGGTTGATCCAGGTAGCTGGTGGTGATGTTTCGCCGACTGACCCGCTCCAGGGCGCGTCGAGGGTCGGGGAGAAGGTCCGGGTCCGGGACTCCCGTCGAGAGATCGAGCACGAAGAGGCTCGGTCGCATCGTGACGGATCGATACCGGAACGACCCGCGGGGTCGGCTCCTGTCGCGAACGTAGGTGCCGTTGCGTCCCCGTGGATCGATCGTCCCCGTGCGGGCGAGTGCCTGCCACGCTTCGCTCACCGTTGTCGGGCTGGTGCCGAGCGCGCCGGCCAACTCCCGAACAGTGGGCAGACGGGTCCCGATCGGAAGGGCCCCCGTGCGGATGAGGCGTCCGATGGTGGTCGAAATGCCCCGAGCGCTTCGATCCACGATGTGCACAGCTAGCTCCTGAACGGAGTCGATGCGAGGAGCGTCCATGAAGACCATTCTCCCGCACAGCGGCTCCTTTGTACCAGTAACAAAATCTTTTGCATCCGACGTCTCTGCGAAGCTGTTCCTCCGCGCGTGAAGGCGCTACCGTCACAGAAGCACGTCGTCGTGTGAAGTCGTGTGAATTCGTGTGAATTCGTCGTCGAGAAAGGGTCTGAACATGGAACGGACAATCATCACCAACGGCACAGTCGTGAGCTCCACGGGGCGAATGCAGGCCAGTGTCGTGGTTGAAGGCGAGAAGATAAGCGCGCTTCTCATGCCCGGTTCGTCGGATCACGATGCTGCGCTCGCCAGTGGGGCCAAGAAGATCAATGCGAAGGGCAAGTATGTGATTCCCGGAGGAATCGACGTTCATACGCACATGGAGATGCCGTTCGGCGGCACGATGTCGTCGGACACCTTCGAGACCGGTTCCAAGGCAGCAGCCTGGGGTGGCACGACCACCCTCATCGACTTCGCCATCCAGAAGAAGGGTGGGACGCTCGCCACGGCACTCGACGAATGGCACACCAAGGCCGGCGGCAATTGCGCGATCGACTACTCGTTTCACATGATCATGGCCGACGTCACCAAGGACTCCCTGAAGGAGATGGAGGTGATGCACAAGGAGGGCATCACCTCGTTCAAGCTCTTCACGGCGTACCCGGGCGTTCTCTATTCGAATGACGCAGAGATCTTCCGGGCCATGCAGAAGGGTGGCCAGATCGGTTCGATGATCATGATGCACTGCGAGAACGGCATCGTGATCGACGAGATCATCAAAGACCATGTTGGTCGTGGCGAAACCGCACCGTATTACCACTCGATCTCGCGTCCCGAAGAGATGGAAGCCGAGGCCACCCACCGATGCATCCAGATCGCGAAGGTTGCGGGCTGTCCGATGTACGTCGTCCACCTATCGGCCAACGAAGCACTGGAACAGGTCATGATCGCTCGTGATCGTGGTCAGAACGTGTTCGCCGAAACCTGCCCGCAATATCTCTACCGTTCCATCGACGATCTGGCCCGTCCGGGTTTCGATGGTTTCGAAGGGGCGAACTTCGTGTGCTCGACGCCGCTTCGGCACAAGGAGCACCAGGCGGCACTGTGGCGCGGACTTCGCCAGAACGATCTCTCGGTTGTCTCCACGGATCACTGCCCGTTCTGCTTCAAAGAACAAAAGGAACTCGGTCGCGGAGACTTCTCGAAGATCCCAAACGGTATGGCCGGCGTCGAACACCGCATGGACCTCCTGTACCAAGGCGCCCACGACGGCAACATCACGCTGGAACGCTTCGTCGAGGTCACCTCGACCACTCCGGCTCGCATGTTCGGTCTCTATGGCAAGAAGGGCGTCCTCGCTCCGGGATCCGATGCCGATATCGTCATCTATGACCCGTCGGTCGTGCAGACGCTGGGCGTCGACATGCACCACATGGCGGTGGACTACTCGGCATACGAGGGCGAGCAGATCAACGGCAAATGTGACCTCGTCATGAGCCGCGGCAAGATCGTGATTCAGGGTGGCAAGTTCAAAGGCAAGAAGGGCAACGGAAACTTCATCAAGCGCGGTCTGAGCCAGTACCTGGTGTAGGCGCGGTTCACATCGACACGGCCCGTCCGTGGCGCGGGTTGTACCTGAACAATCCCGAAGTCAGGGACGTTCGCGGGGGAGACTTGTCTGTCGACCCGCGCACAAGAGGACGTAAGCCATGACGAAGAACATTGGACATTGGATTAACGGCCAGGCCGTGGCCGGTAAGAGCGGACGCACCTCACCGGTGTACAACCCGGCGACCGGTGAAGTGACCGGCGAAGTTCAGTTGGCCAGCGTCAAGGAAATGGACGTTGCCGTCGCCGCGGCGAAGGCGGCCTTTCCGGCCTGGCGGGCAACAAGCCTGAGCCGTCGTGCGGAGATCATGTTCCACTTCCGCGAGCTCGTCGACGCGAATCGCAAAGAGATCGCGACCATCGTCAGCCATGAGCACGGCAAGGTTCTCTCCGACGCTCTTGGCGAATTGGCCCGAGGGCTCGAGAACGTCGAGTTCGCATGCGGTATCCCGCATCTCCTCAAAGGCGGCATGAGCGAGCAGGCGGCCGGCGGCGTCGACGTGTATTCGTTGAAGCAGCCCCTGGGCGTCGTCGCTGGCATTACGCCGTTCAACTTTCCGGCGATGGTTCCGATGTGGATGTTCGCGACCGCAATCGCGTGTGGCAACACCTTCATCTTGAAGCCCAGCGAGAAGGATCCCTCGGTTTCACTCTTCATCGCCGATCTGTTCCGTCAGGCCGGTCTCCCCGACGGCGTGTTCAACGTGGTGCAGGGTGACAAGGTCGCCGTCGACCGAATTCTCGATCACCCCGACATCGCAGCCGTGAGCTTCGTCGGCTCGACCCCGATTGCGAAGTACATCTACGAAACCGGCACGAAGAACTCCAAGCGGGTACAGGCGCTGGGCGGCGCGAAGAACCATATGGTGGTTCTTCCCGACGCGGACCTCGACATGGCCGCCGACGCTGCCGTGAGCGCCGCGTACGGGTCGGCCGGTGAGCGCTGCATGGCAATCTCGGTCGTCGTATGCGTCGGAAACTCCGCCGATCCGTTGATCAGCAAGATTAAGGAACGCGTGAAGAAGCTCAACATCGGTCCCGGCAGTGATCCGGCATCGGAAATGGGTCCGCTGATCACGCGTGAGCATCGCGACAAGGTGGCGAGCTACCTCGACATCGCGGCAAAAGAAGGTGCCAAGGTCGTCCTCGACGGTCGCAAGCACAAGTTCACCGGCGCCGAAAAGAACGGCTTCTTCCTCGGTATCAGCCTCGTCGACAAGGTAAAGCCGGGGATGAAGGTCTACGAAGACGAGATCTTCGGCCCGGTCCTGAGCGTGATGCGAGTCAAGACGTATGCAGAGGCCCTCAAGCTGGTCAACGACAACCAGTACGGCAACGGTACGGCGATCTTCACCCGCGATGGCGGCGCGGCGCGATCGTTCCAGTTCGAGTGCCAGGTCGGCATGGTCGGCGTGAACGTGCCGATCCCCGTACCGGTTGCGTACTACTCATTCGGTGGGTGGAAGGCGTCGCTGTTCGGTGACACGCACATGTACGGACCCGATGGCATCCACTTCTTCACGAGGACCAAGGTGGTCACGTCGCGTTGGCCGGATCCCTCCACCTCGAGTGTGGATCTCGGATTCCCGCAGAATCGCTAAGTCCACATAGTTCTTCACCTAGTTCTTCAAGTTGGAGAGGCGCAGCTCGAGCTGCGCCTCTTTCGCGTTGGGAGCCTCATTCGACGGTCGCGCCCCGAGCCTCGCCAGGCGATTCGTGAACGAGCAGGGTTTGTTTCCGAACAATCCCACGCTGCCGTCGCGAAGCGGGGAAGAATCCCGAGATGGATATTGGAGTTGTGCTTCAGACCAACCCGCCGGCATCTCGGGTAGTGGAACTGGCCAAACGAGCCGAGGCATACGGCTTCAGCCACGTGTGGACATTCGACTCGCACATTCTTTGGCAAGAGCCGTATGTGATCTACAGCGCCATCCTCGCTGAAACGCGCAAGGTGATCGTCGGTCCAATGGTCACGAATCCGGCAACACGAGACTGGACGGTTACCGCCAGCGTGTTCGCCACCCTCAATGACATGTATGGCAACCGGACGGTCTGTGGGATGGGACGCGGCGACAGCGCCGTACGCGTCACCAATGGTGCACCGGTCGGTCTCAAGGAGACCCGCGAGTCCATCCATGTGATTCGCGAACTGGGATCGGGCCGCGCCGCGGAGTACAAGGGCTCGACGATCCGTTTCCCCTGGGCGTCGAAGAGCCGCCTCGAGGTGTGGCTCGCTGCGTATGGACCGAAGATGTTGGCCATGACCGGCGAAGTTGCCGATGGGTTCATCCTGCAACTCGCTGATCCCGACATCGCGGCCTGGACGATCCAAGCGGTCCGTGACGCCGCCGAACGCGTCGGGCGAGACCCCAAGAGTGTTTCCATCTGTATTGCGGCCCCCGCCTACGTGACCGACGGATCCGACGCCGCCAACGCGTACGGCCGCGACCAGTGTCGTTGGTTCGGAGGAATGGTCGGCAATCACGTTGCCGACATCGTCAACCGCTACGGAAACGAGGGAGGCGGCGGAGTGCCGCAGGCCCTCACCGACTACATCAAGGGCCGGGAAGGGTACGACTACAACGAGCACGGCCGTGCGGGAAACTCACACACGACGTTCGTGCCGGACAATATCGTCGATCGGTTCTGTATCATCGGCGACACCAACGAGCAAATTCGCCGGATCGAGGAGCTCCGTGAACTTGGCGTCGATCAGTTCGCGGTTTATTTGCAACACGACGACATGGATGGCACCTTGCAGGCGTACGGACAGCGGGTCGTTCCGGCAATCCATGCCGCAACGGCCGTCCGTGCGAAGCTGCAATGACAAACGTGAGACATCGCGGAAACAAGACGATGACTAGGGTGTCGACCTGATGGGCGCCGCGCGGACGAAATCGAAGGCAGTTGGCTTGGCGCTTTGCGGGCCGGTGCTGCTCGGCGTCGTGTGGGAGCTGATCAAACGAATCGGCGGTCCTAATGGACGCGTGTTCGGGATGCGCACCGACGACGCATCCATGCCTCACCTGAGCACGATCTTCGGAGCGTTCCGCAAAGAGGATGTGCGCGGCACCGGTCGTACGGTGCTCGACGCGGTCCTCAGCGCCACGTGGTTCACCCTTCGTCTGGCGGCCGGTGGGTTTCTCCTCGGCTCGCTCGTGGGGATTGCGCTTGCGATGGTGATGCAACGTTTTGAAGTCGTTCAGCGAGCATGGCTTCCCTACGTGGTGCTGTCTCAAACCGTTCCGCTCATCGCGCTCGCTCCGCTCGTTGTGGGCTGGGGCGGGCAGTTGAAGCTTTTCGGGCACCCGTGGGCTTCGTGGATGACCGTTGTCGGGATGGCGTCGTACCTCTCGTTCTTCCCCGTAGCGATAGGTGCACTTACGGGATTTCAATCGCCGAAACCTCATTCGCTCGAGCTCATGAATTCCTACGCAGCGTCGTGGTGGCAGACATTTACGCGGCTGCGATTGCCGGCGTCCGTCCCGTACCTGATCCCGGCACTCAAACTCGGTGGCTCGGCCAGCGTCGTCGGTGCAATTGTTGCGGAGATCTCGGTGGGGAAGCCGGGGGGTATCGGGCGTCTGATCATCGACTACGCCCAAAAAGCCACCGGTGATCCGTCACGGGTATTCACCGCATTTCTCGGGGCAGCAGGGCTCGGTCTGATCGTCGCCGGACTCATCAGCGGCCTGGAACAACTCGCGACCCGCAATCGCCCAAAGGAAAACCTCGCATGACCTCCAATACCGTATCGGTTCGCCGCGTGAACAAGATCTTCAACGACGGTCAGGCAAATCGGGTCGATGCGCTCGTCGACGTGGACCTCGACGTTGCGCCGGGAACGTTTGTCTCCCTCATTGGGCCATCGGGATGCGGCAAGTCCACCCTGCTGCGCTTGATGGCTGATCTCACCCAGCCGACGTCGGGTGAGATTCTGATCAACGGGAAATCGTCGAAGCAGGCCCGGCTTGACCAGGACTACGGCATGGCGTTCCAAGCGGCCGGTCTGTTCGAGTGGCGCAAAGTTGCGAAGAACATCGAACTTCCGCTCGAACTGCGCGGATGGGACCGAGCAAAGCGAGAGGCTCGTTCGAAGGAGATGCTCGAGCTCGTGAAGCTCCCGGAATTCGGCGGCCACTACCCATGGGAACTGTCCGGCGGTATGCAGCAACGCGTCGCGATAGCACGTGCACTTGCTATCGACCCTCCGTTGCTCCTGATGGACGAACCGTTCGGCGCGCTCGACGAGATGACTCGTGAACACATGCAGGCGGAGCTGATACGGATAAGCGTCGCGACCAAGAAGACCGTCGTTTTCGTGACGCACTCCATCCCTGAAGCAGTCTTCCTTTCCGATCGAGTCGTGGTCATGTCACCACGGCCCGGACGTATTACGCACATCATCGACGTCGGCCTTGGCGAACGTGCTGAAGAGGCCCGCGAATCGTCGCTGTTCTACGAAAAGATCACCGAAGTGCGCGAGGCCCTGCGCGCGGCGGATGCAGCAGGTGCGCGCGTGGAGCGATCAGAGGCGCGCGTGGCGGCGGCTCGACGGGCCGAGCTCGGGATGACGGCACGAGGAATCGACGATCGATGAAACGACTCGTCCATTCGCTTCCGGCAATTCTCTGGGGCGTCGTGTTCTTGTTCGCATGGGAGCTCTTCGTCAAGTTCCGCAACATCAAGCCGTTCCTGCTTGCTGCACCGAGCGCCATCGGAAAAGAACTCTGGCGAGATGTCAAGAAGGGATTCGACAACGGCAGCTCGAACTGGCCGTATGTGGTGAAGAACTCCTTCATCGTCAGCGCGGCCAAACTGACGGCGACGAACGCCGCAATCGGACTGTTGCTCGGCGCACTGGCCGGCGTCGCGGTCGCGCTTCTCGCGCAGCGATTCCCGAGCGTCGGATCGCTGCTTCGCCCCTTGTCGTCGGCATTCAACACGATGCCGATCGTCGCCCTCGGACCGATCTTCTACAACCTGTTCGGCGCGACCAGCGAAGGGGCCCGTCGGATAGTGGTGGGACTCGTGGCATTCTTCCCGGTTTTCGTCAACACGCTGAAGGGTCTCACCCAGGTGGATCCGGTGCACGAAGAACTCATGCGGTCGTATGCGGCGAGCGACACGGCGTTCCTGCGAATGGTTCGACTTCCTAATGCGCTGCCGTTCGCCATGACGGGGCTGCGGATCGCCGCATCGCTCTCGGTCATCGCTGCGGTGGTTGTGGAGTACTTCGGCGGTGCACAAAATGGACTCGGTGCTCGTGTCAGCAGTGCGATGAAACAGACCCAAACCGGAAAGGGGTGGGCCTACATTTCTGCAGCAATCTTTCTCGGGCTCAGCTTCTACGGACTCGGCCTGCTTTGCGAACGGATGGTCATGCCATGGGTGACTCGGCGACGCGAAGCCGACTCATGATATGACTCGCATTTGCGACTGATGGCGGCGCTGCACGCCGTCGGTCAGTACAGTTCCTGCAGCATCACCACACAAAGGGAGAGAACTATATGAAACAACGACGATCCGGCTCTGCGCTGGCAGTGGTCGCCCTGACCGGAATCCTCGGTCTCGGGATGGCGAGCTGCTCAAATGACGATTCCAGTTCAACCGACGCCGCGACTGAGGCCGCGGCCACCGAAGCAGCGGCCAGCGAAGCTGGCGCCACCGAAGCCATGGCGAGTGAGGCTGGCGATACCGAGGCTATGGCGAGTGAGGCTGGTGACACCGAAGCGATGGCCAGCGAGGCAGCAGCCGGCGCTGCGGAATGTACGACGCCCGGTGCCGTGAAACTGCAGCTGCAATGGGTGACGCAGGCCCAGTTTGCCGGGTATTACGCCGCCCTCGACCAGGGCTTCTACAAGGGTCAGTGCCTCGACGTCACGATTCTCGAAGGCGCCGTCGACATCGTTCCCCAGACACAGCTGGCGACGGGTGCCGCGGACTACGCGATTTCTTGGGTACCGAAGGCGCTCGCATCTCGTGAACAGGGCGCGGCGATCACCAACGTCGCCCAGATATTCGAGCGTTCCGGAACCCTTCAGGTTTCGTGGAAGGACTCCAACATCAACACGCCCGCTGACCTCAAGGGAAAGAAGGTTGGCAACTGGGGCTTCGGCAACGAGTTCGAGCTTTTCGCCGGAATGACCAAGGCGGGGCTTGATCCCTCCAAGGACGTCACCAACGTCCAGCAGAGCTTCGACATGCAGGCGCTGCTCAAGAAGGAAATCGACGCCGCGCAGGCCATGACCTACAACGAGTACGCACAGGTGCTCGAAGCGAAAGGTCCCGACGGCAAGCTCTACACGCCGGATCAGTTCAACGTCATCGACTGGAACAAGGAAGGCACGGCGATGCTCCAGGATGCCATCTGGGCGAACACCGAGAAGCTGAAGGACGCGGCATACGCCGATCAGACCGCTCGATTTGTGAAGGCTTCGGTCCAGGGCTGGGTGTTCTGTCGTGACAACGCCGACAAGTGCGTCGACATCGTCGTGGCGAAGGGTTCCAAACTCGGAAAGAGCCACCAGGCGTGGCAAATGAACGAGATCAACAAGTTGATCTGGCCATCGACCGCCGGCGTCGGCATGATCAATCAGAACCAGTGGGATCAGACGGTCAAGGTAGCCAAGGAAGCGAAGAACGCAGAAGGCGCCACCGTATTGACGAAGGACCCCGACGCCGACGCATTCAGCAACGACTACGTCACGAAAGCGTTGGAGGAATGGAAGGCGGCCGGCGTCGACGTCGAAGGCAAGAGCTTTGCTCCGGCCACGATCACCCTCAACGAGGGTGGCGCATAACGCGTCATCGTCGTTCGCACGTTTGTGAAGGAAGCGGGGCAAGTGTTTCGAGCTTTGAGCGTGGCTTGGCGAACAGCACTTCAGCGGACCCGGCAACCGGTCCCGCTTCTTTCGCGTCACGACGTGGGTGCGTCGTACGCCGCAACCATTCCTGTCACGAACGACGCGAGCCCTCCCGGGATACCACCAAACATTGTCCGCGTGATCAGCGGAAGGTCGCAGTCATCGGGTGTTGCCTGCTCGAGCGCGAGCCAACGCACCTCGCGGATCTCCCACGACGTCGCCACCGGTGTGTTCGTGATGACTCCTGCGATGAGATGGTCCGTGTGATGCCGGCGCTTCCACCGCACGATCAAGCGAGGGTCATGCAAGGTGGCTGAGGTCTCCTCGCGAAGTTCGCGGGTGCCCCCGACGACGGGATCCTCTCCGGGCTCCAGAAAGCCGCCGGGGAGTCCCCAGGTGCGGCGGTAACTGGGCTTCACGAGCAAGATCGCGCCGTCCGACGCTCGCACGGCCAGGCACATGCTGCCCCGACTTGGAGGGCCGCCGATCCGGGCCAGTGCAACCCGCCGGAGGATGCGAGCGACGTCGAATGCGTCGGAGGGAGCGGGAAGCACGGAAGCATTCTGGTCGACTCGAGCGGCACGCACGCGTCGGTTCGGCTGAACTACGAGTTCGCTCGTGCCGCGGCGGCTCGCACCTTCTCATGGTCATCGGTCATCGGTCATCAGGATCTGGCGGAGTTCGACCGGCAGGTCTTGGCGCTCCGCTGTAGGTAAACGAATCTCACGGTGCGCGTCGCAGGCGAGCAGCGCGAGAACCTCGGAGTCGAGTGGTTGCGAACGATAGGCGAACCTGTATGCGCACCACTGGGTCGCTGTTGCGACACAGGTGCAGCAG
>JANOWU010000265.1:0-13653 GCA_031418035.1 Acidimicrobiia bacterium | reverse complement strand
ACCGGTACTAATCGGCCGAGGGCTTGGTTTCTATAAATGCTTGTGCTCGCTAATTGAAGTTTTGAGGATTACACCGATTCGTTAACAAGGTTTCCGGTGGCCATAGCGGTGGAGTTACACCCGTTCCCATTCCGAACACGGAAGTTAAGCCCACCAGCGCCAATGGTACTTGGAGAGCGTTCTCCTGGGAGAGTAGGTCGCTGCCGGATTTTCTCTGAAAGAACCCCGCTTCGGCGGGGTTCTTTCGCGTTCCAGCGCCGTTTGGAACGTCATGGAATACCGGGATATGGTCCATACGACAGCATGTCGAGGCGATAAGAGGTCTTTTGACCCTCGCCTTTCGCAACGAACTGACGAATGGTCGGCGCCCAACCGCTAACCTGGAGGCTATGCCGCAGCGACCATTCCGATCAGGCCCACCAACGGGAGGCGGCGCAAGAGGTTCCTCGGATCGTAAAGGTCGCCCCTTCGTGTCGTGGGGTGAACCGTCTGCGCCGAATCGGCGAGGGTCGGCGAGCAACGCACGCGCCGAAGGATACGCCCGCCGAAACGAGGGTTCGCCCGACGAGCGAGGTGGGCGCGACTTCGGCCCACGACCGGAAGGACGCGATGGCGCAGCTCCCGGCAGCCGCTTCGGGACATCGGGTGGATACCGTTCGAGGGATGATCGCCCGAGAGACACTGGCCCCCGTGACGAGGGTTCGCGGTCACGGTTTGGATCCGGATCCGGATCCGGATCATCTCGAGGTACAGGCGGATACGCCCGACCCGAGGGACGAGATCGCCCGTTCCGCGGAGCCGATGAGGCACCGCGCTCGGGACGTCCGTCCTATGGCCGCTCCGACGCTCCCCGCGAGGATCGCGGGTTCGGATCCGGCGCCCCCCGTGGACCTCGTTCTGATCGACCGTACGCCGGCGGCCAGGCCCGAGGCCGTGACGACAGGGGCCGCGATGATCGTGGCCGAGACGATCGTGGCCGCGACGACAGGGCCCGTGACGAGCGTGGCCGCGACGACAGGGCCCGTGACGAGCGTGGCCGTGATGACAGGGGCCGTGATGATCGTGGCCGCGACGACAGGGGGCCGCAATCGGCCCGACGATTCGGTGGCGCGTCGGCACCCCAGGACGGGCGAAACGACCGCGGGTCCTCAGCGTCGCAGGCATGGCGAGAAGTGCGCGATGAACGAAGCGACCCGAGAGGTCGGTCGTCGTTTCGTCCTCCCGCAGGCGGCTATGACAATCGTGGAAGTTCACCTCGCGGTACTCGCGACGACGAGGGACGACCGGCCGCGTGGGCAGACCGCGGCCCGCGGCCACCACGGGAGTGGAACCGCGAAGAACGATCCGGTACCGACCGGGCCCGCCCCCCGTACCAAGATCGAAACTCACGCGACGGTCGAGAGACCAGACGCGACGACCGATTTGGACGCCCGGATCGATCCGGTCCGGGTCCCGGTCGTCCGCCGCGCCCACCGCAGCCGTCTCGTCCGGACCGCAACGACGCGCCCGCGGCGGACTCGGCTCGTGAAGAGCGTCCACGGAGCAAGCGTGTGGCGATGCCACCTCCTCCCCGTTCGGCGCCGCCACGTCAGATTCGGCCGTGGGAGTCGTTGGGTTGGACTCGCGAGCAGCCAGAGACGGCAGCGTACGAGGTGCCCGACGAAGGAATCGTCGATCCCGACGCTCCGTTGCGCAAGCGCGATCGATCCGCCAAGCTTCCCGAGACCGTCACTGCCGAAATCAGCAAGGCAGTCGGAGCGAAGCGTGGTGCTCGGATCAGCATGCCGCTCTTGGAGGCCTCGAAGGCCTTTGAACGTGAACGCTATGGCGATGCGCTGCGTATTCTGCGTCCGTTGCTCGAAGAAGCTCCCGACGTGGCAGCCGTCCGTGAACTCACCGGTCTTGCGCTGTACCGCCAGGAAAAGTGGGCGGAGGCTATTCGCCAGCTCGAGCGGTTTGCCGAGCTGACGGGTTCGGTCGAGCAAAATCCGGTCCTGGCCGACTGTCATCGGGCTCTCAAACACTACGGCCGCGTTGTCGAACTCTGGGAGGAGTTGGCGGCCTCGTCGCCGAGTGCCGATCTCGTCACTGAGGGTCGTATCGTGATGGCAGGCACCCTCGCCGACCAGGGAAAACTGGAAGACGCCATTCGCGTATTGGAACGTGCCCCGTCGGGAGGAAAGCGCGCTCGCGGACACCATATTCGACTCTGGTACGCCTTGGCCGACCTCTACGAGCGCGCCGGCGATCTGCCACGTGCGCGCGAAATGTTCAAACGCGTCGCCGAGCATGACCCGGATCTGGCCGACGTTTCGGTGCGGTTAGCCAACCTCGCCTGAAATCCGGCTCGTCACGCCGGATTGTCGAGAAACAGGCACCACCCAGCGTCGGCTGGCCGAACCGCAGCAAAGGCTACGGGTCAGGTCGGCTCGACGACTGGACGAAACACGATGCCGGTTCGCGGCTTCGGATAGAAGAACGTGGATTTCGGTGGCATGCGTGTTCGGGAGTCGGCGACTTCGCGTATCTGGGCGACGGTTGCGGGGCGCAGCAGAATCCCGGCCTGCGCTTCGCCACTGGTGACCGCTGTCGCGACCGTGTCGACATCGTGGTGGAACGCCGTAGACGCTGACGCAACGTCGGCCAATGCAATACGCACCCGTTGCGAGTCGAGGTTCACCGCCGGATCGAACGTGGCGGGTCGCGGGCGCAGAACGGCACGCGATCCGTCGGGTCGAACCAGTACGGGGCCGTCGGGCGAAGCAGATACGTTGTCGGCGACGTCGGCAATTTCGAAGAATGCATCGAGCGCCGCTGCGATCTCGGCGTGAGAGTCTGCGGTGACGATTCGATGGATCGGTCGAACCTCGAGTTCGTCGGGGCTGAGTTCGACCACGAAACTCATGATCGCGTTGGCCTCGGGACGTTCGCTCTCATACGTCAGAGCCGTCTCGAGACGATGGTGACCGTCGGCGACGACGACCGGCGCTGATCGAACGATCGTGCCGATTTCGTCGATGGTTGCTGCATCGCTGACCACCCAACACTCATGAAGAACATGTGCCTCGTCGACGCCCGACGATGTGGGAGGCGACGCGTCGGCCACGCGGGCACAGACGGCCCCCAGCCCAGACGCCGTTGCGAGAACCCAGATCGGTGACGTGTTGATCTCCGTCGAGCGGATGAGGGAAAGGCGATCGGCCTTGTCCTTGGACGTCGTCTCTTCGTGGGGGAGGACGTCGCCTACCCCGGGGTGTTCGAGACCGAGTGCACCGATAACGCCCGTGGTTCGTCGACTGCTCGAGAGATCGGTCATCCGATACACCGTGAACGTTGCCTGGCTGTCGAGGGCAAGGGTGCCGTCAGCTCGCCAGGAGTCGAGGTCGGCTCGAGCCTGCGCATAGGCGGCCGGGTCAGCCTTGCCGTCGGGATAGTCGAGGCGGACGCTGTTGGCCACGTGTCGATCGCGTAAAGCATCTCGTTGGGCGTTCGACAGAACGTCGTACGGAGGTGCAATCACGGCGGAGAATTCGGAAGCGTCGGCGAGGTTGTACCGCAAACCGCGGAAGGGTTCAAAACGAGTCACCTAGAGATGCTTACAGAAAACTCAGCGCCTGCGAATCGTTTCAGGACCTGAAGGGGCACATTTGTTGTGTTAGGCAGGATTGCATGATTTGGGTGCTTGATCTCGACGGGGTGGTTTGGCTTGCCGACACGCCGATTCCCGGATCGCTCGAGGCGATTTCCATTCTTCGTTCGCGAGCAGAGCGTGTGCTGTTCCTAACGAACAACTCGTCGATGACCGTGGCCGCATACCTGGACAAAATGGCGACGATGGGGCTTCAGTGTGATTCCGAAGACCTGTGCACGGCTGCGCAGGCCGGCGCGGCCTTGGTTCACGCAGGTGAGAAGGTGCTCGTCTGCGCCGGCCCGGGAGTGGTCGAAGCGATCGAGGCCCGGGGCGCGTTGGCGGTACGAGAGAACGAACCCGGTGTCGATGCCGTGGTCGTCGGGTGGCATCGAGATTTCGATTTCGCCCGGCTCACCGAAGCATTTCGCGCTGTTCACGCCGGAGCGCGTCTCATTGGAACCAACGACGACCCGACGTACCCGACCGGCGACGGTCCGCTGCCCGGCGGAGGGTCGATTGTCGCGGCGGTCGCGTACGCGAGCGGTGCCACACCGACCTACGGCGGCAAACCCAACGAGCCCGCCGCTCAACTGATTTTCGAACGACTCGGATGGGGCCCCAACCCTGATGCGACCCGGCGTGCCTCGATCACCATGGTGGGTGACCGGCCGTCGACCGATGGCGGGATGGCGCGACGACTCGGTGGTCGTTTCGGGCTTGTGTTGTCGGGAGTGGTTGGACTTGGCGACCTCCCCGTCGATCCCGCCCCCGATTTCATCGCGGCTGACCTTGGGCGGTTGGTTCAGGAGCGGGCGTAAGCGTCGACGTCGGCGTGGTTGCGCAGCCGTGATCGCACGATCGCGGTCACGAACACGCCGAACACGAACCCACCGACGTGCGCGACCCAGGCCACACCGTCATTGGGATTGACCCAAAACTGACTCAGAAACCACAGACCGAGAAGGAACCAGGCGGGCACTCGAATCGGGAACACCGGAAGAAACGCCAACACACAGGTCACTCGAGCCCGGGGAAAGAGCACGAGGTAGGCACCCATGACTCCGGCGATGGCTCCTGATGCGCCCACGACAGGCACGAGGGAGTCGGGATCCGATGCGACGTGAGTGAGCGTCGCGACGATCCCTGAGGCGACGTAGAACAACAAAAATCGCACGCGTCCGAAGCGGTCTTCGACGTTGTTCGCGAAGATCCAAAGGAACAGCATGTTTCCAAGCAAATGGAGCCAGCCTCCGTGGAGGAACATTGACACGAGGATCGACACTGCCGGTTGTTTGGAGGGAAACACGACGCCGACGTCACGCGGCGTCCGAACGCATTCGTTGATTCGGCCGTTCAGTACGGCTTCGATCTCGACCTGATCGAGCGGTACGTTGGCGAGGATTTCGCAGGGCACCGCCGCCTGCCAATACAGGAACTCGTCTTCGAGAACCGGCGGTTCGGAGACACGTTCGTTGGCCCGACTGCGATCGGGTGGGCGTAGCTCCACGAGTGCCGGGGAACCATTGCGGGGCTGGAGCACGACGAACACGGCAATGGTGATCAGGAAAAGCGCACGCGTCACGATGGGCTTCGAACGAGTCGGGTTATGGTCGCGCAGCGGAATCATCCTCTTTGGAAACTAGTGGCCATTCGGATCATGAATCCGCACGACCGGCAACTGCCCGCACGGTTTGTCGCCGTTGGGCGTGACGCCGTTCGTCAGCGTCGCCCAACTCGATGACGCGGCTACACCACTAGGATCAATGGCCGTGCGACGACGTCTCGACGCCGAACTTGTTCGTCGGCACCTCTTTGAAAGTCGGGAGCAGGCCCAGTCCGCGATCGATCAGCGCCGGGTCCTCGTCGGGGGATCGGTGGCCGAAAAGGCATCTCGACAGGTTGACGTGTCGGAGTCCATTTCCTTGTTGGGTGAGGCGCCTCGCTTCGTGAGCCGGGGCGGCGAAAAGCTTTCTGGCGCCCTGGATCGATTCGCCGTGGCCGTTCGGGGCGTCCAGGCCTTCGACGCCGGCGCTTCGACGGGTGGGTTTACCGATTGTCTTCTCCAACGCGGTGCCGCTGGCGTTGTCGCCGTGGATGTTGGGCACGGACAACTCCACGAACGGATTCGTGCCGATGATCGTGTCGAGGTCCATGAGCGGGTGAACCTGCGGACCGTTGATGTCCGGGCTCGCTTTGGGGCACGCCAGTTCCCTGTTCTCGTCGGGGACCTGTCGTTCATTTCGCTGCGGTCGGTCGCCGCGAACCTCCGATCGCTGACGGCGCCCGGTGGCGACATGGTGCTGCTGGTGAAACCGCAGTTCGAAGCGGGGCGTGAAGACGTGAGCCGTGGGCGGGGCGTGATTCGTCACCCGGACATCTGGACACGCGTGCTTCTCGACGTGGCGTCATCGTTTCTGTCATACAACGCGACCATGATGGACGTCATGGCATCTCCGATTACCGGTGCGGACGGCAACGTCGAGTTTTTGATGTGGTTACGCACCGATGCTCCCGTTCATGATCCTGGGCGTATCGAGAACGCGATTCACGACGTGGTCGCGCACGTGCGGGCCGGATCGGTCGGATCAGCTCCATCGGTCAGGTCAGTCCCATCGGCCGGGCCGGTCGGGTCGGTCGGGTCGTTCGGAACAACGACGAACGGGACCGAATGAACTCCATCACTCGTGTCGGCATCGTTCCCCACCTGACTCGGCCACGGGCCACGGAACTCGCCCGGACCGCCGCTGCCGAATTGGAGAGTCTCGGCATCACGGTCGTCGTACCGGCCAGCGATGCGGCGATCACCGGACTCGACGCCTGGGCGGTTCCCGACGACTCCTTCGCCGAGAACCTGTCAATGGTGTTCAGCCTCGGCGGCGACGGAACGATGCTCCGGGCGGTTCATCTCGTGCTGGCGTGCGACGTGCCGGTGCTTGGCGTCAACGTCGGACACCTTGGATATCTCACCGCATTGGTGCCCAACGAACTCGGTGGTGCGCTGGCCCGATTGATCGCGGGACAGTACGAGATCGATGCTCGTATGACGTTGGCGATCGACGTTCACCGACCCGGTTCGGACCACGCCGAGCGGCTGTACGCGCTCAACGATGCGGTGGTCGAAAAGAGCTCGCCAGGGAACACCGTGCGGCTGGGCGTCGCCTTCAACGGCCGTGCGTTTCTCGACTATTCGACCGACGGGCTCATCGTTGCAACACCTACCGGGTCGACGGCCTACGCGTTTTCGGTCCGGGGGCCGATCGTGTCACCACTCATGGATGCCTTGATCGTTGTGCCGGTTTCGCCGCACATGCTCTTCGACCGATCGCTTGTGCTCGATGGCAGCGAATCGGTCACGACGACGGTGCTCGACGGTCGCGCCGGCACACTCTTCGTCGACGGCCGCGATTGCGGAGTCATCCCCGAAGGATCTACCGTCACCTGCTCACGAGGGGCGGTGTCCGCGCGCCTGGTGACCTTCGGTGAGCGCGATTTCTATGGGCGCGTAACATCGAAGTTCGCGCTGCCGATTCCTGGGGAAACTCCTGCACGGGAGCGATTCGCTCACGGTCACGACGATGCCGAGGAACCTCGGAGGAGCCGGTGAATGCTTGACGAACTCGTCGTCCGCGACCTCGGTGTCATCGAATACGGCGAGGTCGTGTTCGACGCCGGAATGACTGCGCTGACCGGTGAGACGGGCGCCGGGAAGACTCTGGTCGTGGAGGCCATTTCGCTGCTGCTGGGCGGACGCGCCGACGCGCAACTGATTCGAGCGGGGGCCGAGCAGGCCCGAGTCGACGGAAGATTTCATCGACATGGTGACGAAGTCGTCCTGTCGCGGGTGATTCCGAGGAATGGTCGGTCACGGGCGTACATCGATGGGCATCCTGTGCCGGTTGCTCAGCTCCAGGCCCTCGGCGTCTTACTCCTGGATCTTCACGGTCAGCACGGTCATCAGTCGCTGGTCGCGACCTCGGCGCAGCGAAGCGCGCTCGACGCGTTCGGCGCGATCGACGTTTCGACCTTTCAACAATGTCGAGCTGTGCTCCACGCGCTTCGGGCGGAGCAGGTTCGCCTCGGGGGAGATCGCCGAGCTCGCCAGCGCGAGATGGACATGCTTCGTTTCCAGATCGATGAGATCGAGTCCGCCTCGATCGTCGACGCGCAGGAAGACGACCGCTTACGTGCTGAAGAGGAATTGCTCGCCGACGCCGTCGCGCACCAAGAAGCGGGCGACGCTGGCGTCGAAGCACTGCACGGCGAGGGAGGTGCCACGGAGCTGATCGCAACTGCGCTGCGTGTGCTTGCCAATCGCGGCCCGTTTCTCGACGCGACTGCCCGTATCAAGTCCCTGGCGGCAGAATTGGCCGACGCCACGAACGATCTGCGGTCGGTGGCCGAGCGAATCGAACCGAATCCAGAACGCCTCGATCAGATCCGCCACCGACGAGCGAAGCTCAAAGACCTGCAACGCAAGTACGGAGATTCCCTCGACGCGGTGTTGGCGTTTGCCGCCGAGAGCTCCTTGCGGCTTCGAGACCTCGCCGCTCTGGACAGTCGCGGAGAAACGATCGACGCCGAAATCGAGCTAGCCCGCACACGCGAAGAGAAGGCATTCGTCGATATCGTGCGGCAACGACGCGATGCCGGCGTGGTCCTGGCCAAAAAGATCGAACAACGACTCGGTGACCTCGCTATGAAGTCCGCCCGAATCGTCGTGGAGATCGAAGACCAACTGCCGAGCAACGGTGACGGGGCGGTGACGTTCCTGTTGGCCGCGAACCCCGGGTCCGATCCTGCGCCGCTGGCGAAGGTCGCGTCCGGGGGTGAACTTGCCCGGATCATGCTCGCGCTTCGACTCGCCTTGCTGGAAGGACGATCGATTGTCACCGGCGATCCGCCCGACACGCTCCTCTTCGATGAGGTCGACGCCGGAATCGGGGGTAGTGCCGCCGTCGCCGTCGGGCAATCGCTCGCCGATATGGCGGAGGGTCGCCAGGTTCTGGTGGTCACGCATCTGCCGCAGGTCGCGGCCTTTGCGAACAACCACGTGCGCATATCGAAAACGATCGAGGGCGGCCAGACTCGAACCACGGTCGAGTCGTTGGACGACCAGGAGCGGGTGACTGAACTTGCCCGCATGTTGGCGGGCAATGATTCGCGGACCGCTCGCCAGCACGCCGCAGAACTTCTCGCTGAGCGTCATAGCCGCAAAGGTTCGAACAGCAAACCCGGACCCGCCGCGCCTCGACGAACGTCGAGAAAGAAGTAGCGGTCACTATGCGGACGAGACCCAGGCACGTCGTTCCGGGATGGTTCGCGTGAAGACGGATGCCGTGGGGTACGTGACGGGTGTGGTCCGCTGGGGGACTCGGACCAAAGAACTCACCAAGCGTCTGGCGGAGGGCGATATTGCCGTCATCGACCACGCAGACCTTGATCGGGTCGCGGCCGAAGGTCTGGTCGAGGCACGCGTCGGAGCCGTCATCAATGCCTCCGCCTCGATCACGGGACGCTACCCAAACGTCGGACCGCTGCTGTTGTTGGCGGCGGGGATTCCGCTGATCGACGAGGTCGGTCGAGACTCGATGGAGCGGTTGGCCGAGGGCGACATCGTGGTGATCGACGGTGCAAACGTGTTTGTCGATGGTCATCGGCGGGCCAGCGGAATTCGACAGTCGGTGGCGTCGGTAGAGGAGCGGATAGGACAGGCAAAGGCCGACATCGGAAAGGAGCTTCAACGGTTCGCCGAAAACACCCTCGAATATATGCGCGCTGAACAATTTCTTCTCTTGGAGTCACCGCAGGTTCCCGAACTGAACGTTCGCATACGAGGGCGCCACGTCCTCATCGTCGTTCGCGGTGATCAGTTCAGGGAAGACCTTGCTGCATTGAAGGGATACATCCGCGATCGCACCCCGGTGATCATTGCCGTTGACGGTGGTGCCGACGCAGTGCTGCGTGCGGGTCATCGTCCCGACATCATCGTCGGCGATTTCGACTCCGTTTCGTCGGAGTCGTTGCGCTGCGGGGCCGAGCTGATCGTTCACGCGTTTCCCGATGGCCGAGCCCCAGGTGCAGCGCGCCTCGCCGAGGAAGGATTGCCGCACACGTTCTTTGCTCTGGCCGGAACGAGTGAGGATGTGGCCATGCTCCTTGCCCATGAGGAGGGGGCCGAGCTCATTGTGGCCGTGGGCACTCACGTGAACCTCGTGGACTTCCTCGACAAGGGACGGCCGGGAATGGCGTCCACGTTTTTGACTCGCCTCAAAGTTGGTCCCGTGCTGGTCGACGCGAAAGGCGTCAACAAGCTCTACGAACCGCGAATCCGCAAACGTGACCTCACGCTGTTGTTGGTGGCGTGCACCGTTTCGCTGGTGTTGGTCATGGCGACCGTGCCGGTGTTTCGAATTTTTTGGTCGAGTTTGTGGATCACGGTCCGCGAGGCGTTTCGCTGATTTCGCCGAGGCGGGGTCTGCCGAGAACGTGAGGAGTGCGGTCGGCGCTCGCCGGGTCATGCCCGCCCTGAAGGGGGGCTGGCCGGTAACGTGAGAGGCAGTGGTAAACATTCGCTTTCACCTGGTGTCGCTGGTCGCAGTCTTTTTCGCGCTCGCCATCGGTATCGGCGTTGGTTCATCCGTGGTTCGGTCGGGAGTGCTCGAGCAAACGCAGAGCCAACTCGACAGCCTCGACAACACGCTCGGGAAGCGAAATCGAGAGATCGCGAAGCTTCGGGCGGAGAACGACGTTTCCAAAGCCGTGGAACGAGCCATCGAAGCAAAGCTGCTTGACCGGTCGTTGAGCGGAATTTCGGTGCTCGTGGTGACCCTGCCCAGTGTCACCAACAACGAACTTCGCCATCTCACGGCCTTCCTTTCGAAGTCCGACGCCAACGTGCTCGGCGTTGTGGAGTTCTCGGCACGAGTGCGGCTCGGTGCCGCCGTCGACAGTCGCTTCGCCGCAATCGACCTGCAGTCGTATTCGACCAAGCCGACGGCGGTGCGCAATCGCCTCCGTGCGTTGTCTTCGTCTGCGGTGCGAGCGGGCCGCGATCAAGTGTCTGCCCTGCGACTCTTGACGGCGGGCGGCTTCGCGACGGTGTCCGACGCCGAGGGCCGGCGCGTCGACGACTTGACCGTTGTGCCCGAGACGCGCATCGTGATCGTCGGGACTGCAGACAACGACGTGAAGGACGGCCAGCCGTTTGCCGTGCCGTTTCTACGCGCCGTATCTCAACAGAACCCGAAACGCGTTGTGGTGATGGATGCCGCAGCGCCCGTTGTTCGCAATCTCGCCAAACCGAAACTGGAGAACGACTCGCTCGTTGCAGTTCTACGCGAACGTAAGAACGCGAACATCCGAAGCTCCACAATCGATGGTTCTTTGAGTTCCGCGGGTGTCGACGGACGGGTCCGGCGAGTAGCCCTGACCCTGACCCTGCGTCACGGGTATGCCGATTCGACGAGGCACTTCGGAACGTCCGAAAGCGCGCTTTCGTTGTTCCCGAGCGCCTGAGCAACCATGCCGGACACGACAGACATGCAAAGAACACACGATTCAACATCCGTCTCCGTGGTCGCCGTCGTCCCGGCATTCAACCGATCTGAAACCATTGCTTCAGCGATCACCGCGCTGCTGAATGCCGATGCTGTCGACCACATCGTGGTTGTCGACGACGGTTCCGCCGACGACACTGCCGAGCGAGCCAGCGCGGTGCAACCGTCGAGTTCGTGCGGCATTCGTGTGGTGCGCTTCGACCAGAATCGGGGGAAGGCCGCTGCGTTGCGCCGGGGAATGCAGGAGTTCCCGGACGCTGACGTCTATCTGTTCGTCGACGCCGATCTAGCTGAAACGGCGTCGGCCGTGGTTTCTCTCCTCGAACCGATTCGTCGTAACGAAGCCGACCTCGTCATCGGGGTTCCCGTCACGCCAGCCGGGCGTCGAGGCGGTCTCGGCCTCGTACGAGGACTGGCTGCGCGCGGAATTGCCCGGGCGAGCGGATTCCAAACGATGGCTCCGCTGAGTGGCCAGCGAGCGATTCGCGGTGAACTGGCGCGAAGCATGGTCTTTGCGAGCCGCTTTGGTGTGGAAACGTCGATGACGATCGACGCCGCACGAACTGCTCGGGTCATCGAGGTTCCTATCGAATTCGAGCACAGACATACCGGGCGGACTCTTCGCGGATTCATGCACCGTGCGGGTCAGGGCCTCGACGTGGTCCGGGCCCTCGTGCCTCGGTTGGTGTCAGCGAGAGTTGCGACTGCGCTGAAAGTACTTTGTGTGCTTATTATTTTGGCCGTTTCGCTGGTTGTTCCGAAGCCCGGTTCCAAGCGTGGTGTGGCACTTGTGGAGCCCGGGCGACCGGCGCAGAAGGTACTGGTTTTTGGTATTTCGCGTCTGCAACTCGACGATGTGAACGCAGAGTCGACCCCGGTGTTGGCCGGGCTCCTGGACAACGCGGCGGTCGCGGCCACGAGTGTTCGGACGGTCTCGCGTCGGCCAACTTCAGCCGAGGGCTATGCCACGCTCGGCGCCGGTGCTCGGATTCGAGTGGCCGACGGCATGAGTGCCGCCTACGAGGCCGATGAACTGATCGGTGTGCTTACGGCCCGCGAATTGGCGGCCGGGCGCACCGGTCTCGATTCGACGGGCCAAGTGTTCGTGCCGGCGCTCGCCGCCACTATTCGGTCGAACACCGGACGATTCGTTCCGAGCCTCCCCGGCGCCCTTGCCGATGCCCTCCGCTCAGCCGGCAAGCGCGTGGGGGTCGTTGCGAACTCCGACACGGGCCTCGTCGCGAGTGATCCTGGCGCCGCGCGTTCTCGTCCTGCGGCCGCCATGGTCGTGAACTCGGCCGGGGCGGTTGACGTCGGCGTTATCGGCGACGCACTCCTGGAACGAGACAGGACAGCGCCCTTTGGCGTGCGGGTGGGTGAGGACGCATTCGTCGATGCCGTGTTGACGTCGCTTCGCTCGGCGGATCTCGTCGTCGCCGATCCGGGTGACCTGGATCGGGTAGGTGCCGCGAAAACAGACACCACCGAAGAACAGTTCGAACGGCTCCGGATGACGGCATTGCAGCGCACCGACCGACTCCTCGGTCGAGTCGTCGACCAGGTCGACGACGCAACGGTGATCATCGTGACGGCAGTACGACCACCGACGTCGGAATGGGAATTGACGCCGACCGTCGTGCTCAACGCGCCGACCGGCTATCTGCAATCGCCTTCGACGCAACGACTCGGCCTCATCACACTCACCGACATTGCGCCCACCATCCTCGAGCAGTTGGGCGTGGAGGCGCCGGACTCGATGATCGGTCATCCGCTTCGCGTGACACCGACCAACGGTCGCGCTGATCTCACCCCGTTACGAGATCTCAATCGCTTAGCGGCCTATCGAGAACGTATCTACCTGCCCCTCACCAAGGGTTATGTGATTTTCCAAACGTTGATCTACCTCGCAACGATCCTGCTTTTCTCGAGTCGTGGCGGAGTCGGCCGCAGTGCTCAGTGGCTGGAACGAATCGTTCTCGGAATTGCGGCGTGGCCGTTGGCGACGTTCGTGTTCCGTCTCGTTCCCGGTGCATGGCACCTTGGTCCGTTCGGGGGCTTGGTTGTACTTGCGATCGATTTCGTTTTGGTGTGGCTGGCTCGACGCAGACCGACGCACGCCCTGTCGGCTCTGTCTCGCGTGTTGTTCGCAACCGTGGCCCTCATCGTGATCGACGTGTGTCTTGGTGCGCGGTTGCAACAGGCCAGCATCCTTGGATACTCGCCACACACGGCAGCCCGGTTCACCGGCATTGGAAACGCGGCGTTTGCGTCGTTGGCGGTCTGCTCGGTGTTGTGGGTTGGCATTCATGTTCATTACGCCGAGCGGCGTCGTCGTGCCCTCGGGACCGCGGCAGTTAAGCGACCGCGTCGAACATTTGACGCTGCGCTCGGTAAGCGCGGCGCTTTGACCCGAACAGGGGATCGTCGATGTCTTCAGCAGGCTGAAGCACTTTGCGACCGAACAGC
>JANOWU010000264.1:0-6298 GCA_031418035.1 Acidimicrobiia bacterium | reverse complement strand
CATTCGAAGGCCATCGGGTTCCACGATCTGGTAGCCGACGCTCTCCACACCATGGTCGAGTTGTCGAGCCACCAGCCCAAATGTGGCGGGTGCGTCGAACTCGACCACACCATCGCGGTGGATCGGATGGCATCGGATCTGCGTCGTATCATGAAAGATCGACGCAGCGCGTAACCGGTCGATATAGGCCTGTCCCGACGCCGGGTAGTAGAGGTCTATCGGATGGTCAACGCGATCCAAGGCAAGCCGCTGAATAACGCCGGGAAGGCCAAGACAGTGATCCCCGTGCAGGTGGGTGATGCAGATACGCGTGATCGCCGAGGCCGCCACTCCGGCATAGAGCATCTGACGCTGTGTCCCCTCCCCCGGGTCGAAGAGAATGCCTTCGTGGTCCCAGCGTAGAAAGTACCCATTGTGATTGCGGTGGCGGGTGGGAACCTGACTTGCACTCCCGAGCACGACCAGTTCGCGAACGCTCACGCGTGTCACCCTAACAATCCTGGCCAGGCCGGATAGCTCTTTGAGAACGCGCAAGGGTTGCTTCCACCTGGGCAAAGGCCGCGCATCGGTGGAGCTACGTAGGTCGAAAGACCATTCTGGAGTGCCGCCCTTTCCCAACCACGTCTCGAGCACGTACGCTCGCGGTCATGGCGCAACGGCGGCAACTCCTGGTACTGGTCTGTCTTTCAGCGACGGCGGTAGTCTTCTCCACTTCGGCGCCTGTGTCCGCCCAGCAATCGGGCCGAACACAGGCGAGCCAAGTCGGGGAGATTGTCGATGCCGCCGTGCGTACCGGACGTGTCGACGCACGAGTCCGCAACGAACTCACTTCCGCGCTCAAGTCCGGCAACGGCGTACGGGCACTTGTTGTCACGACGGCGCCTCAACTATTCGACGGTCAGTCCCTCGAGGCACAGCGCGAAGCCGCTGCACCGATGAAAGCCGAGATTGCTGCGGCCGCCGGTGTCCGTGTCGAAAACCCGCTCCCATCGTTGAACACTACGGTGGTCGAGATCAGCAGCCTCGAAGGGCTCGCTTCGCTCGCAAGCATGCCTGACGCGACTGTCGTCGCCGATGAACTCTACCAACGCGCTGATAGCTCGTCCGAGCCCTATGTAGGTGCACCTACTGTTCTTGGTCACGGGTATGACGGGGCCGGGACGTACATCGGCATCATCGATAGTGGCGCCGATTACACACACCCTGACCTCGGATCGTGTTCGTTTCCTGGAGCGCCCCCGCCGTGTCGAGTCGCACTCCTCCCCCCCGACTTCAGTCGTAGCTTCTCTGGTGGGCCGCTGTACGACGACGGCTTGCTCGATGACAGCATCCGCCATGGCACGAACGTTGCGGCGATCGCATCGGCCATGGCCCCTGCCTCAAAAATCATCGCGGCAGACGTCTTCGGGCCGGTTGGTGCATTCGGGAGCGACATCGCGAGCGCAGTGCAGTACATGATCGACATGAAGGCAGCCGGATACCCGATCGTTGCGGTGAACCTGAGCTTGGGCCTGAACTCGAGTTCGGCTTGCGTCGACGCCCTCGGGATGGGGGCCTTGCGCAACGCCGGCATCATTCCGGTCGCGGCTGCCGGGAACTCCGCCTACGTCAACGGCTCCCTCCGGATTGGCATCGCGAATCCCGCATGCGTGCCCGCGACGGTGTCGGTCGGCGCGACGTATGACGCGTACTACGGCTCCGCGGGAGGGTCGTCTTGCTTCGACTCCAACGCATCGACCGACAGAATCGCGTGCTTCAGCCAAACGTCCTCGCAACTGACGATGTTGGCACCCGGGACGTTCGTTTCGGGCGGTGGCGTGCAGATGAGCGGAACATCGCAAGCTGCTCCTCACGTCGTTGGCGCGCTGGCGACAATCGCGTCGGCGGTTCCTCAGGCAACACCGAATCAACTGATTGACGGACTCAAACACAGTTCGTCGATCGTGTACGACCCTCGAATCGGCCTCTCGTTTCCCAGACTGTACGTCCCCGACACCCTCGCGTGGACCCAATTTCTTGTCGGCGCTGCGGTCGGGCATGAATCATTTGACCTCGCGGCGGGGATCGATGGCTACCTCGGGAGCAGGTCTACACAGGCGGGATACACGGGACAAACAGGCGAAAAGGAACACGGGCGCCGGTCCGGAATCAGCTCCACATGGTTTAGTTGGACCGCGCCAGCGACCGGTCGAGTCACGTTCTCCACGGTCGGTTCTACATTTGACACCGCAATGTCGGTATACCAAGGATCGGCGATCAACGCGTTGACGGAGGTCGGTTGGAACGACGATTCCGCCAGTGGGGGCACAGCGGCCATCGTCGGACCGCTTGAGGTAGCCACCGGAACGAAGTACCGGATTGCCGTGTCCTGCGGCTGGGCCGCCTCATCGTGTGGAACGGTAAACCTTTCGTGGTTGCTGGACACCGACACCTCTCGCCCTACGAACGACTCGCACACCACGGCCGTCGTCTTGACCGGAGCTAGTGGCATAGTCACTGGTACCAATACGTTCGCGCAGCCTCAATCCGGCGAGGTGCTCCAACCGGGCGGGTCGGCCGCGCGGAAGTCGATCTGGTACAGGTTTGATTCACTTGGGGCGAGTTCGGTTTCCATATCGACCGCAGGCTCGAACTTTGATACGAGCCTTTCGATCTACAAGGGACCGAGTCCGACGTTGGAGCTCGTTGCGTCGCACAACGACGTTGGCCAGGTTGGTGCAAAGTTCGATGGCACGAGTCAAGTAACCGTACATACAAGTCGCACACCGGCTACCTACTGGGTTGTCGTCGACAGCCCATCGTGGACGACAGGGTCGGTCAACCTCAGCTGGGCCTCGACCATCGAAGTCGCCCCGCAATCAGCGGCTGTTGCCGTCGCCCCCCGGGCGCCCATTTCGTCGGGGGCAGACCCCGTTGGGCTAGGAGGTCGTCGACCCGCTACCCAGGTCAACCCACCGGTCGTGATTGTTCCGTAGCAACACCGCCAGTCATCTCACGTTGTCGCTACCGCTCCGGTCGCTACTTCCGGGTTCGCTACTTCTCGGTTCGCTACTTCTCGGTTCGTCTTTTCGTGAGTTTCGCGAGCGACGACAACGTAAGCGCAAGAACAATCATCCCGGCCGCTGCTGAGTAGAGCAGGGCATCGATCGGTTTCTTCGCCGTCGTGAGCTTCTCCAATGCTTTGATTGCCACGACGAGCACGATCACTTCCGCGAGTTTCCCTTTCAAGTCGTCGAGGGTATGGATCTCGAGCCATTCGGGAAGATCAAGGTCACTGACGAACAACTCCCAGAGGCCGACGGCAAAAACCAAGACGACCGTGGCGAGGAGAAACGTGTCGATCATCGAAAGAGCCCGGACAAGCCCAGCCGTCTGGTCACCGTCGAGCAAGGCCTGTGCGTATTCCCAGACACCGTAGAGACCCCAGCCGAAGGTGATCAGAGCTCCGGCCAGAAGACCAAACACCGCGATGACCACGATGTAGCGAACCCGTTCAAGAAAGAAACGCATCGAACCACGATAGACGCCCCAACGAATAGACCACCGTCCCGGGCCAAGAGGATCTCTGCGACGATGCATCCCCATGGGAGATGCGTACCGACAAAAGATTCGAAAAACTTGTCGAATCGGCCATCGTCCGTTCGTTGTATCGCTGAACACCCACGACCGTGCTGTGACCAGCACAGAAAGGCTGTATCCATGCCACGCTATGCCGCACTTATCTACGACGGCGCCGAAGACACACCGTCGACCGACCCCAACCATTGGGCCAAAATCATGGCCGAGTACAACGAATTCGGGCAGAACGCCGGAGCCGCCGGAGTTATGGGCGGAGGGGAAGCCCTGCAACCAACGTCCACCGCAACGACCGTTCAGGTCCGAGGTGGAGCCAAGGGCGGCGACGTCGTGTTGACCGATGGGCCGTATGCCGAGACGAAGGAGGCCCTCGGTGGGTTCTATCTTCTCGACTGCAAGGACCTTGATGAGGCGTTGAAATGGGCAGCCCAGATTCCCGGTGCCTGGCACGGGAAGGTCGAGGTCAGACCGGTCATCGACTTCTCCGAAGGCTGACGATCTCTCTCCCCGGGATCATGTCCCTCGAGGAAGTGCTTCGTCGTGAGGGTGGCCGCGTCGTGGCCACCCTCATTCGTTTCACGGGCGACTTCGATCTGGCCGAAGATGCCGTGCAGGAGGCGACGCTGAGCGCGCTCGAGCACTGGGCGCAATCCGGCGTTCCGCAGAATCCGGGTGCATGGCTTACCACCGTCGCCAAGCGAAAGGCCCTCGATCGAGTCCGGCGAGAGGCGATCAGGCGAGGCCGAGAGACCGCGTCGTCTCGACTTCTCTATGAGCCGCTCGACCCCGAGTCACTCGTACTCGATGATCGCCCCGACGAACTGCGTCTTCTCTTCACCTGTTGCCACCCGGCGTTGTCGACCGACGCACAAATAGCACTCACCCTTCGAACCCTATGTAGACTTAGTACTTCGGAGATTGCTCGCCTCTTCTTGGTCCCCGACGCAACCGTTGGACAACGAATCAGCCGCGCCAAGAAGAAGATCGCCGGGGCCCGCATTGCGTACCGCGTCCCCGAGGATCACGAACTGCCTGAACGAGTGCCGGCCGTCTTGTCGACGATCTATCTCATATTCACGACTTCGCACCATGCGTCCGAAGGTCGGCTCGATTCACGCATCGACCTCGCAACCGACGCTCACCGCCTGGCTCGGCTCGCCGCCGCAGAGTTTCCCGACGAACCCGAGGTGCTGGGCCTCCTTGCACTGATCCTCGCCACCCACGCCCGCCAGGCAACTCGCCTCGACGCCCGCGGGACAGTCGTTCTCCTCGCCGACCAAGATCGATCCCGATGGGATCACGAAGCGATCGCGGAAGCCGCTCGCATCGTCGCGTCGACCCTTCGCCGACGTCGTATCGCGCCATTGCAGGTTCAGGCTGCGATCGCCGTGCTTCACGGTTCGGCCACGACGTTTGCCCAGACCGACTGGCCCCAAATTGCCGAGCTCTACAGGTTCCTCGAACACGTCCAGCCGACGCCGGTAGTTCGGGTCAACCGTGCCGCAGCGGTTTCGTTCGCGCACGGCCCGCAAGCGGCGCTCGACCTGCTCGATGCCCTCGCCGACCCCGAACGCCTCGACGTCGAACGCTGGCACCTGTACTGGTCCGCTCGCGCCGACTTCTTCCGGCAACTGAACCAACCGGAGGAGGCGGGGAGGAACTACCGTCGGGCGCTCGCGTGTCCGCTGAACGATTCCGACCGGCAGTTCCTCCAGATGCGCATACAAGAGCTCACCTCATCCGATACTTGGTGAGCCAGTCGCTCCGGGCGCTACCTGCGCTCCAAGAACGGCACCCGGGCATCACGTCGGCGGAATGAGCACCAGTTTGCCGACGAAGTTCTTCGCCAGAAACTCCGTCTGCGCGCGTACAATATCGCGCAGCGGATACGTCGCGTGCACAAGCGGACGGATCTCGTTGCGTTCGATGTAGCCGACCAGATTCTGGAACACGACCGGTTCCTGAAAGGTCGCTCCGATCAACATCAAATCCTTCAAATATAACGTGCGCATATCAAGTTCGACGATCGGGCCGGCGATTGCTCCCGACGTCGCATATCGTCCGCCACAGCGGAGCACCTCCAGAAGCGACGGCCACTGCGGTCCGGCCACGAGGTCGATCACCACGTCGACGGACTCCTTGCCAAGCACAGACGCCACGTCGTCGCCTCGGGCCACCACGTGATCAGCACCGAGTGCTTCGAGTGCTGGTCCCTTCGCAGCGCCGACCACCGCGATCACGGTCGCTCCGCGCCGCTTCGCCAGTTGCATGACCGCTGACCCGACGCCACCCGATGCCCCCGTCACGAGGACTCGTTCACCCGCCGCCACCGATGAGCGATGCAACAGGTTCTCCGCCGTCGAGTACGCGCACGGAATCGACCCGAGTTCAGCGTCGGTCCAATCGCACTGAATTGCGTAGCTCTCACTCGACCGGGCCACCATGAACTGAGCAAACGCCCCGTTCATCTCCGACCCCAGAGTCACGGTTCGAAATGGCAATCCCGACGGGTCTTGTTGCATCGTTCGCACAAGCACGCGCTCGCCGATCCGAGCCCGTTCGACGCCCGCACCCGTCGCGACGACGTAGCCGCACGCGTCGGCGCCTTGAATGAGTGGAAAGACGAGCGCGGTGCCGGTCCAACCACCGTCATCGCCGTCACCGACCGGGGTTGCCCCACCCGTCGAGCCGGAGACCGATTTCGAGTACCAGCCAATCCGGG
>JANOWU010000263.1:0-9377 GCA_031418035.1 Acidimicrobiia bacterium | reverse complement strand
CCCGAGTTTCGGGCCAAGGTCGGCGAAGACCGGATCACGCTGTTTCGACGCCACGCCGCAAACAAGTAGTCCGGGTCCGCGGCGCGTCCGCGTGACGTCCCCGTGGCGTGGTCAGTCCCGTAGGACGTACGCGAGGTCGGTCGACGGGCGCCCCGCGGCGAGGCCACGCCGCTCGAACTTCGTGTTCGGGCGGGTGGTCCACGGCGGCGCCTGCTCGAAACGGTCGTCGGCGCTGAACAACCCCTCGACCTGCTCGGCGTAGGGCAACCAGTCGGTAGCGAAACGAAACGTGCCGCCGACCCGAAGCTTGCGGGCGAGGACGTCGAGGAACGACTCCTGGACGAGCCGGCGATGTTGTTGGCCGATCTTGGGCCACGGGTCGGGGAACGACACGTTGATCAGGGAGACCGAGTGGTCACGCGCGCTCCAGCGCAGGACGTCGAGTGCATCGGAGTCGCAGATCCTCACGTTGGCGATCGACGCATCGTGGAGTTCGCGCAGCAGTGCGCCGAACCCCGGTGTGTGCACGTCGATCGCTACGACCGTCGCCGCCCAGAATTCGCGTGCGAGGGCGTGCGTCGTTTCGCCGTTTCCGAAGCCGACGTCGAGCACGAGTGGGTCGAACGGGATCGGCTCGTGGGCTCGCGGTGTGTAGGTGAAGGAGGGAAGCCACCGGTCGATCGCTTCTTGCTCGGCCAGGGTGAGGCGACCGCGCCGGGGCTTGAATGTTCGAGAACTGCGACCGGTTGACGGGCGACCGGATTGCGCGTAGGGCTCCGGGTCGACCTGGGGAGGGGGTGAGGTCGGACCGTTCATGCCGCGACATCTTAAGCGCGCTGACGGATACCCCGACAACCCGGTGGACCTTCGAGAGGCGTGCCGGCTACTTCATGCTCAATGGACCTCGACCGTTGAGCGTGTCCAATCCATGCCCGCTGGCACTCATCTACCGAACGCCCAAACTCGTTAAGTGTCATCCGATTCCTCCGGGGGCGGTGATTTGCGATCGACAGACCCTCCAGCCACCGTTTTCTTTGACAAGGTTGATGAACACGTCGGTGTCATCTCCTTCCTCGTCGGTGCCCGCGTCAAGGAAGTCAACTGTTGCGGTGTCGTCGTTCACCTGCACATTCAGCTCGCCAGGCACCGCGAACCCGCGGTGCCGAGCGAGAATCGGTGCCGTGTACGCATCCTCGACCGGCGGATTGTCACAGATGAATCGGGCCGCTTCGGGGTCACCACTACGGGCGAGGTCGTTCCACCGGTTGAACGTCGTGGTGACAGCGGCGATCGAATCTTCATCGGCTGCGCATGACGAGATCATGGTCACGGCGACTATCACTGTCGTCACAGCGGCCGCACGAATCACCAAATGACTGAAGCCAGTTCTCGCCATAGAAGGCGTCACGATACCCCGGCTTGGCTTCAGCCCGTTGCTCGGCGTGCTCGTTGCGTAGATCGAGGTCAGGTGGAAGATCGTGACACCGCATGTTTGCGTCGCGGTTACAGCCCTCGCTCTGGTCGTCCCTGGTCGCCCGGCGCGGTGAAGCCAAGGTTGGTGGCGAGGTGGCGGCGGCCGGTATCGGTGATCTGCAGGGCTCGATTTTGCGTCGGATCAACCACTTTTCGGTGAGCATGTGGTCGAGCAACAACGCAGGTAATGCTCCTGCGAGATGTGGGCGACGCTCGCTCCAGTCGAGGCAGCGTCGCAGTATCGATGCCCCTGAAGTCGGAAGTACCGGTGACGTCCATCATCAGCGTTCATCGTCGGGCACTCGGGGTTTTCGACGCGGCGTCTCGTACAGCATGACCAGTTCTCGCCCCATGCGGGCGAGCTCGGTACGGATCGCCGACGGTTCGGTGACTTCGACTGCGGCGCCGAACATGACCAGTTTGCGCACGAGCGCCGCTTGGTCCGGTGCTCCGACCTCGACTTCGATGCGCTCGTCGGGACCGGCCGGACCGATGCGCAACTTCGGTCCGAAGATCCACCGAAGCGGCCGCAACGAGTCGCGATGCGCCAAGACCCGCGCTGACACGACGGCATGCTGTTCGACCCGCTCGGTTATCAGTTTCCACGCGCTGGCCAGGTCGAAGCCCTCGGGCCGGACGACTCGGTTTCCGGTGCCCACGACAGACGACACACTGTCGACACGAAATGTGCGGAGGCCGGCGCTCGTGTCGGCCACGAGGTACCACGCCAGTCCCTTGGCGGCGATGCCGAGCGGATGAACGACACGACTGGTCGTTTCAGCTTTCGGCGAGACGTAGCCGAGCACCACCTGCTCGCCACCGATCACCGCCGACTGCAGGTCATCGAGCCAACGTGGTGCCGGACGGTCAATGGACTTCTGGCCCCAACGGGTCGGATCGACGACAAGTGCGACCGACGCGCTCTCGGCATCGTCGCGCATCGTTTCCGGAAGCGCGCCTAGCAGTTTTCGCAACCCTGCTTTCACCGCCGGTGTCGCAGCGGAGCCCGGGCCAGCGACGAGGAACAGTGCTCGAGCCTCAGCCGCGGTGAGGCCGGTCAGATCGGTGCGGGCCCCTCCGAGCAGGTTCCAGCCGCCGTTGCGGCCCGGCGTCGAATACACGGGCAACCCGGCGGCCCCGAGCGCTTCGAGGTCTCGACGCGCCGTGCGTTCGGAAATCTCCAGTTCGAGGGCAACCTCCTGGGCGGTCACCTGACCTTTGCGTTGCAGGATCAGGAGAAGGGCTACCAGACGATCGGCTCGCATTGTTCGATCATCTCAGGAAACCTGGACAGGAGGTGGCCACTTTCGGGATTTAGGTTCTCGGTATGACCTCATTCACCGCACCACTCATCACTGATCCCCGACCCCTCCTTGCCACGGCCGTGTCGACCGCCGGCGAGACCATTGCCGGCGTACAAGACGGGCAACTCCATGACCCGACACCGTGTGGCACCTACGACGTGCACGAGCTCCTCGCCCACCTGCTCGGTGTGCTCGATCGTCTCGCTGTCGTCGGCCACGGTGTGGAGAACCCTTTCGCTCGACCCGAAGCGTTCGTTCCCGAAGACGGCGACTGGGACACGATGTGGCTGAGCTTCGCCGCGGCTGCCACCGATGCATGGCGCGACGACGCAGCCCTCGTTCGTCCGACGATGCTGCCATGGGCGGCGGAGTCCGGACACCTCGCGCTTCGCACCTATGTGGCCGAGATCACCGTCCATACGTGGGACCTGGCCGTGGCCACCGGCCAGAAACCCGCCTGGAACGCCGATGTCTTAAGGGTTTCGCTCGACGTGATGCGCGACATCCTTCCCGCCGTCGGACGCGTCGAGATGTTCGAAGCGATCCGGGCGACCATGCCGCCCGATCTGAGGGGCGGGCCACATCCATACGATCCTGCCGTTACGGTGCCGAGCGACGCGCCGCTCATCGACCAACTCGTCGCCCACGTTGGTCGCCGGCCCCGTTTCTGAGTAGTCACTTGAGCGTCGACGTCCAGATCAGGTCGAGGTGCATGATCGCGCCGTCAGTCAAGACGACGATCCCGCACTGGTCTTGCACACGTGTTCCCGTGCGGCGGTGCAGGTTGAGTGTGAGACGTTTCGACGACGAGGACCTCACCGAGGCCGAGTTTCGTGAGTGCAACCTAAGTAAACGCGACTAGTTGGCGTGTTGCATGACGCCGAAATCGATGGCCTCGTTACCAACCTCGTCGTGAACGGGGTCGAGGTCATGGGTTACGTCGAGGCTGAACTTGATCGGCGGTATCCGTTGCGACTCCTCATTCGATCCGAGCCACCGCCGGCGTGTCAGTGATGCGATGAGGGAGCGACAGCGTTCGCAGAACGTGTCACGATGATGCCCGTGAAGGTTCACCTACTCGATGGTACCTACGAACTGTTTCGGCACTACCACGCGGTTCCGTCGCACATCACCGAGGATGGCCGCGAGGTTGCGGCGCTTCGAGGCGTATTGGAGTCGGTGCTGAACCTCCTGAGCGAAGTGGATGTCACGCATCTTGGCGTCGCCACCGATCACGTCATTGAGTCGTTTCGCAATGACATGTATCACGGGTACAAAACCGGTGAAGGTATCGACCCGCTCCTCTGGGCCCAGTTCTGGCCTTTGGAGGAGGCGCTGGAATCCATGGGTGTTGTGGTGTGGCCGATGGTGAATTTCGAGGCCGACGATGCAATGGCAGCAGCCGCCCATCTTGCCGCGCAGGATCCGACTGTCGATCAGGTGCTGATCCTCACGCCGGACAAAGACCTCGGTCAATGCGTGGAAGGCAATCGAATCGTCCAGTTCGATCGGCGAAAGCGTCAGCTCGTCGATCGACAGGGGGTGATCGAGAAGTTCGGCGTTCCACCTGAATCGATCCCCGACTACCTTGCGCTCGTCGGCGATACCGCCGACGGCTATCCGGGGTTGGCCGGCTGGGGTGCGAAGTCAGCGTCGGCCGTGCTCGCTCGCTACGGCCACCTGGAGGACATCCCTGATCAGGCCGGTCAGTGGGATGTCCCCGGTCTTCGTGGTGCGCAAAAGCTGGCGGCGACACTGGTCGCGGGGCGTGCGGATGCGGTGTTGTTTCGTGCCATCGCCACCGTTGACCGCGAGTGTGTGACGCTTCCCGATGGGGTCGAGGGCTTGCGGTGGCGCGGCCCTCGCAGCGATTTCGAAGAAGTTGCGAAGAGCTTCGATGGGAAGTCGATCGCCGCTCGGGCCCGTGCCCTCGCCGAATCGAAGGCGAAGCGAGCCCTCAACCACTGACAATGTGGGGCCGCCAACCGGGGCCGGGCAAACGTTCTCGTAGCCTGAGCCAAACGTTGGTGGCTTACGTGCTCCGCAAGGTGAATCTTGCCGATCCGCTCGTAGGAACGATCGTCGTGGCGTCGACCCGGTTGTACGCGACGACGTCTCTGGTGTCGATCAGTGTTGCGAAGTCGGTTTGCTCAAACGACCCAGAGGGGCAAGCCTTCGCAGTGGTGATCGTGTCGGCGAGCGCAATGGTCGGGCCGACGACGAAGATCGACGTCCGCGAATTGCAGCCGTCGCAGTAGCGCAGACGTCCCCTCTCGAACGTCACCTCTCCGATACCGGCACGCGTCACCCGTCCTGTTCCCAGGTCGCTGCCTTCCATGTTCCGGTCGACACGTCGGCCTTCTCGCGAACCGGCAGCGCCGACCCGCCTCCCGTGAGAATCCAGGTCCCGGGCTTTGCGCCACGCGCGAACGACGTCGTCGCCCCCAGGGTCTTGCGCGTCGAACCCTCGATGTCGGTGAACAGAAACGTGACCGTCCCCGACGGCCTCACACCGTCGATACCCGATCCCATGCCGCATTGTTCCACACACGTACTCACGACACGCTTCCCCCCACGCAGAACCACGCCCCACAATCCCGTCGCACCGCTGTCGGGGCGGCGATTCCCAGCGGGACCTCAATCCGGCGGTACGTTGCAGTCGCCACAGCTGGCCGGCAAGGCCAAATTGCCCGCCCCCAGTGCGGGCGCGCACCTACGGAGATCAAGCGTCGGCGGCGACCCTGGTCACAGGTCATGGAATGATGGAACCCGACCGGCGGCCGCGGCCTATTTGCGGAGATACGAGCGATCCGCGTACGGAAATCCGTTGAGTTGGCAATCCCTCGAATCGTTGTACTCGTAGTACGCACGGACCTCGGCGATCCGGTGTTCCTTCATGACGTACCACTCGCAGCCGCGGAACATCATTCGACTTCCCGTGCTCGGCAGCGTGTATGCGCAACTCCATTCGCTGACCACCTCGTCGCCACTCCCGATCACGTGGTCGATCTACCAAGTCGGGTCGTAGACCCGCTTGAACTTCCGCCAATAGCTGGCGAGATGCTCCGCGCCGCGGACGGCCGGATGCACGGCGGGTAGGAAGTAGTGGACGACGTTGGCGTCCAAGGTGCGGAGGAGATGCTCGATCTCACCCGTGTTGCATCCTGCGAAGTAGTCCAGAACCACTTCG
The DNA here is from genome assembly GCA_031418035.1 of Acidimicrobiia bacterium. Lineage (GTDB taxonomy): Bacteria > Actinomycetota > Acidimicrobiia > Acidimicrobiales > JANYDT01 > JANOYY01. The sequence continues at coordinate 3,410 of JANOWU010000263.1, read as the reverse complement.
ATGTGCGCGTCAGTCGACATGGCGTCCCTCCCCGAGATCAGCGCCCGCCCGGCCAGTGTGGCCCAGCATCGTGTAGGCGTCACTGCCCATAGTAGGTACAATCGTCGACGAGACGGCTCTCCCGGCTGCACGGACTCTCGACAACTGTCCGTTCGGGGACGCTCGATACCGGCACGCCGTATCGCCCGCCGACTCAACCGTGCGCCACCCGATATCGGCCCTTCCTTCGCGCCCGATATTGCTCACCTACTCACGGCGGACCCACAACACCCTGCCCGATATGTGCGGTGCGATCGCCGAGGCCGATCCCAACGGGCCTCGTGCATAGCGCGCCGAGCTCCCCTCAAAGTGCCGTTCAAGGACATCTTCATAATGATCTGCGTGCATATGACTTGTCCGGGCGTTGGTCTGTCGATTTTTCGACCGATTCGGTGATGTTGCCGTAGCGTTGTTGTGCTGCTTGGGCTGATGTTCCGAGGAGGGTGCCGATGCGGGCCCAGCTGATTCCTTCTGTGCGTGCGGTTTCGACGGCTTCAACGATTTGTCGTTCGGTACGCGCGCGTGCGAGCGCTGCTCGTTGGAGGAGGTATTCGGCAACGGGTCGTTCGTCGTTTTGGTTGGTTCGTAGATCAAGGCTCGGCCCGCTCTCGAAGTGTCGGCCGAGTACATCCGAAACTGGCCCGTCTTCGTGTTGGAACTTGACGGTCAACTGCTTGGGTTCGGAGAATTCTTGAAGGTCGCGACAAAGGTGTTCCTCAACGACCTCTTCGTAGATCCTCCATGGATTGGAAGTGGAGTAGGAGCCTTACTCTGGAATCACGCCATCGACGTTGCTCGTGAACGCTCCTGGGCATCGTTCGATATCGAGAGCGATCCGTATGCCGAGGGCTTCTACCTGAAACACGGTGCTGTGCGGATCGGCGACATCCGATCGAGCGCGACTGGCCGGGTTCTTCCGCTACTTCGATACGAGGTCGATTGAGTCTGTCGATCAGGACGACAACAAGGGAATCGTATGTGTCGACGTGTCCGCTGCGCCCAACCATTGAACTGCCAACTCGAGTGACCCGTAGCTTGGTGCTGAGCAGGTGAACGAACTCGGCGAGCGTTGGGCTCGGAGTTCAGGTCGGCGTCTCGTTGCGTCGATCCGTTTCAGATAGAGCCCGCTTTTGCGCCAAGCATCGCCATCATGGGGACAGGTTGAGGCTCGCAGTTGAACATGGCCGAGGAACTGAAGGTGCGCGGCCACCAACACACTCGACGGCGAGTTGCGGTGTCGACGGCAAGTTTGCCCCACCAACACCTTGCCGACGCCCCTTCAACTCGCCGTCGAGGCGACGCGACCGACTGGGACGAGGTCCGCGAACTGGTCACGGAGAGCTATTGCGTCATGGCGCCGAAGAAACTAAGCGCACGTATTAGTGCTTTGAACTGAAAGTTGGCGCCACCGTGCCACGTTGGCGGTCAGCGGCGTCGTTTTTATGCACAACCTGGCGCCGTGATGCCAACCTTCGCGATACGCGTGGTTCGTTACTGATCGAACTCCACGGGCGCTGCGGCATCGGGTGACGGGGGGAGCGCGACCAATGCCGTGATGTCGCCCTCGAACACCATGTCACCGGCGGCGTGGGGGACCAGGAGCACGGTGCCTCGGGGTGCGCGAATGGTCGCCGTGTCGGTACGCAACCGACCGGTACCCTCCAGCACCACCACGATCGCGAACGACGCGGGAATCATCGCCGCCTGCTTCGTGCAAGACGCGCAACGGGCGGAAGTACGGGTCCGACAGCGTCGGCATGATCGAAACAGCAACGTTGCTCGGCGACGGTGGTGGTTGCACTGGAGAAGCGAATCGAGCTGGCTCGCCGTCGAGTGGGAAGGGGACACACACGTCGGCTCGAGCTTGGTTCTCGCCAGCACCGTGCGAGCCGCGCCAGCACCCAAGCCGCTGACCTGGCGAAACACTTCCTCACCCGCCGACGCTCCGGCCCCTGGCCTGAACCCCGCTAAGTTCTGCACTCGCTGTTTTCGGCATCGATGGTCGCAACTCGAGGATGCGACCGTCGATGCCGGAGACGTTTGCTCGTGCGTTTCGTCGCGCGTAAGCCGTAGCGGCGGGTGGCGGCACCGCTGGTGACCTCGGCTTTGGCTCGGGTACCGCTGTGGCCGGTAGCCTGTCGGACCGTATGGATCATCCCCTCGCGCAACGTCTGGCTCAACTCGAAGAACGCAAGCAGGCGGCGTACAACGCAGGCAGTGAGCGTTCTGTCGAACGCCAACATGCCAAAGGCAAGATGACGGCGCGTGAGCGAATCGAATTCTTTGTCGACCCGGGCAGCTTCGTCGAACTCGACCTTCTCGCTCGCCACCGAGCACAGGGCATGGGTCTCGAAAACGATCGTCCGTATACCGACGGTGTGGTGACCGGCTGGGCGACGGTCAACGGACGCAAGATCATGTTGTTCGCCCAGGACTTCACCGTCTTCGGCGGCGCGCTCGGAGAGGTCTTCGCAGAGAAGATCGTCAAGGTCATGGACATGGCGACCAGCGTCGGGGTGCCCGTCGTTGGACTGAACGATTCCGGTGGCGCGCGAATCCAAGAGGGCGTCGTGTCGCTTGCGAGCTACGGCAACATCTTTTATCGCAACGTGAAGAGCTCGGGCGTGGTGCCCCAGATCAGCGTCATCATGGGACCGTGCGCCGGTGGTGCTGTGTACTCCCCGGCGATGACCGACTTCATCTTCATGGTCGATCAGACCAGCCACATGTTCATCACTGGCCCCGACGTCGTGAAGACGGTGACGGGTGAGGATGTCACGCTCGAAGAACTCGGCGGCGCGTCGACTCATGCCTCGAAGTCGGGTGTGGCGACCTTCGTTGCCCCCGACGAGCACGCATGTCTCGAAGACGTGCGGTACCTGCTGTCGTTCCTTCCTTCGAACAACCTCGAGGATCCACCCCGTGGCGAGACCGACGACGATCCGGAGCGCCGTTGTGAAGGGCTGAGCTCGATCATGCCCGATTCGCCGAACCGCCCGTATGACATGAAGAAGGTCATTCGCGAAGTCGTCGACGATGGTGACTACTTCGAGTACTTCCCGAAGTGGGCCGCGAACATCACGTGTGGTTTCGCACGAATCGATGGCTACCCGGTTGGCGTTGTCGGGAACCAACCGTTGGTCATGGCCGGTGTCCTCGACATCGACTCGTCGGAGAAGGCTGCTCGCTTTGTCCGCACCTGTGATGCGTTCAACATTCCGCTCGTGACCTTTGTCGACGTCCCCGGGTTCATGCCCGGCACCGATCAGGAATACGGCGGCATCATTCGTCATGGTGCAAAACTTCTGTACGCATACTGTGAGGCGACCGTGCCGCGCATCAGTGTGATCACCCGCAAGGCCTACGGTGGT
>JANOWU010000262.1:0-17561 GCA_031418035.1 Acidimicrobiia bacterium | reverse complement strand
CCAACGCTTCATGAGTATGTCCGATGCCGAACTGGTGCAAGCGCTCCACAAGGAATTAGTAAGTGTATTGGATATAAAAGCATCTCCGACGGAGGTGGCCGTGAGCAGATGGATCGATGGGTTCCCGCAGTACGACGTCGGCCACGCCGCTCGGGTCGAACGAATCGAGACGCATTGCGAGGCGCTGCCCGGACTCGTGCTCGCCGGGGCGTCGTATCGCGGGATCGGCTTGCCAGCCTGCATTCGTGATGCCAGAGCCGCCGCACGACGGGCGGTGAACTGAGTGGTGCGTCTCTCGTCCCCGCACGTCCCCCGAACTTCGAAAGGTGAAAGGATCGAGGCGAGATGATCGACGAGCCACCACGAACCCAACAGGAGCCGGAGGTCCGTGTGAGCCCGCGCAAGGTCGATCCGCTTCACGGGGTCACGTTGGAGGCAATCCTTCGTACGTTGGTCGACGAACTCGGATGGGACGAGATGAGTGACCGGGTTCGAGTCAACTGTTTCGTGAGCAACCCGTCGATCGGGTCGAGCCTGAAGTTCCTCCGCAAAACGCCATGGGCCCGGGACAAGGTCGAAGCGCTCTACATTTCGACGCGAGAAGTGTCGTAGCTACGAAGTATGAATTCCCACGGCGAGGCGTTTCCGGCCCACCTGAAACCGATGTTGGCCACCGCGGGGCCACTGCCGTCGGGCGACAAGTGGGTCTTCGAGTTGAAGTGGGACGGTGTCCGGGCGCTGATCGGCCACCAGTCCAAGAACCGTGAGGGCGAACGTCTTCGGATCTGGACCCGCAACGGCAACGTCGTAACCTCGACCTATCCGGAGCTGCAGCTCCTGAGTGCCGAATTGGAGGACCACGATGTGGTCCTCGACGGCGAAATCGTGGCCTTTGATACGCAGGGCCGACCGTCATTTCTGCGGATCCAACAGCGCCTCGGGGTGAACGCACGCGACGCAGCCATTCGTGCTCGAACCAACCCGGTCGTGTTCGTGGCCTTCGACATCGTGCACCTCGACGGCATGTCGACTCGCTCGCTTCCGTGGCATCAGCGGCGAAGCCTTCTGGAGCAGGTCCTCACCGATGGTGCCTCGTGGCGACTCTCGACGGTACACACCGACGGTGCGTCGCTCTCGGAGGCCACGAGGGCAGCGGACCTGGAGGGCGTCGTCGCGAAGCGATTCGACGCACCGTACAACCCGAACACTCGCAGTCCTTCGTGGATCAAGGTCAAGAACAACACGATCGACGAATTCGTCATCGGCGGATGGGTGCCGGGCGAGGGTCGACGCGAATCGATGATTGGTGCGCTCCTTTTGGGTATACCCGAGAGTGATGCACCCGACGCCGGGTTGCGGTGGATCGGAAAGGCCGGAACAGGATTCACCATGGCTGAGTTGGAGAAGCTCTATCGGCTCCTCGAACCCGATCGTCGGCCGACCCGTGCGTTCACGAACGACCCGGTCGAACCGACAGCAGTGTGGGTGACGCCACGGCATCGGTGTTTCGTGGAATACCGTGAATGGACATCGGAGGGAATCATGCGATTTCCTTCCTACAAAGGTTTGGTTGCCGACCACCCTGCAGGGTTGGCCGGTGTAGAGGAGGAATAAACATGGCAGCTCGTCCGACATGGAGTGGCACCGTCAGCTTTGCGCTGCTGTCCATCCCCGTAAAGCTCTACACCGCCACGCGGTCCAAAGACATCAGCTTCAACCAGATCGAACGCTCGACGGGCGGTCGAATCAAGCAGAAGAAGGTGTCGGCCACGTCGGGCGAAGAGGTGGCAGGCGAAGACATCCTGAAGGGCTACGACCTCGGCGGGGACCGCTATGTCATCGTCGAACCCGAAGAACTCGAAGCGCTCCTCCCCAAGGACCGCAACAACGAGAAGACGATTCAGATCCTGGACTTCGTGAATATGGAAGACATCGATCCGCTGTACTTCGAGAAGGGTTACTACCTCGCCCCCGACAAGGGCGGGGCGCGTCCGTATGCGTTGCTGGCCAAGGCGATGACGGAATCCAAGAAGGTGGCCATCGCCAAGGTGGTGCTTCGTCAAAAGGAATACCTGACGGCGATCCGACCCCTCAACGGCATGCTCTGCATGGAGACGATGTACTTCGCCGACGAGGTCGTCGACCCTGCGGAGATCGACGGTTTGGAACACAACATCGATATCGCCGAGAAGGAACTCGACATGGCAAAGATGCTCGTCGAGGCATCGTCGAGTGACTTCGAACCCACGAAGTACAAAGACGAATACCGGGAAAAGGTGCTGGCGATGATCGAAGCGAAGGCCGCCGGCACGACGTTCGAGATACCCGCCGTGGAAGAAGCTCCCAAGGTCGTCGACTTGATGGCGGCCCTGGAAGCCAGCCTCGCAGCGGCGAAGGCAAAGAAGGCTTCGTAAAGGAACCGATGGCCGGAACAGCGATCGAGATCGAAGACCATGTTCTCTCACTCTCGAACCTCGATAAGCCTCTGTACCCCAACGGGTTCACGAAGTCCCAAGTAATCGACTACTACGTGCGCATAGCACCGGTGCTGTTGCCGCATCTGAAAGGACGCGCGCTCACCACCATTCGATTCCCCGACGGGTCGCACGGAAAGTCGTTCTTCTCGAAGAACATTCCGTCGTACGCGCCTGAGTGGATGAACCGAATCGCGTTGAAGGACAACGTGTACGTGGTGTGTGACGAGCTTGCATCGCTGGTATTTCTGGCCAACCTTGCGGCACTCGAATTGCACGTGCCGCTGCACCGCGCCGCCGACGATTCCGCGGACCCGGATCGGATCGTGTTCGACCTCGACCCGGGACCGCAAACGTCGATCGTCGAGTGCAGCCAGGTCGCACTGCAGATCGCCGACATCTTGACGCCCCTCGGCATGGCGCTGCGGGCAAAGACCAGCGGCTCGAAGGGAATGCAGCTCTACGCGATTCCGCCGGACCCGATGCCCTATGAAGGGCCGTCGGGGGTCACGGCGTTCGCGAAGGCAGTCGCGGAAGGCCTGGAACGCTCGAACCCCGCGCAGGTGGTTTCGAAACAGGCCAAGGAACTGCGGCCCGGAAAGATCCTCATCGACTGGAGCCAAAACGTCCGCGCCAAGACGACCGTGTGCGTCTATTCCTTGCGAGCCAAGGACGAGCCTACGGTGTCGACCCCCGTGCGGTGGGAGGAAGTCGTGGCATGCGCTGATGGCGCACCGATGAGCTTTACGGCCGATCAGGTGCTCGCGCGTGTCGAAGAGTACGGAGACCTGTTCGCGGTGTAGCGGGTCCGACGCCGGTCGAACATCGGTGAAAGGTTTGGCAGTCGTTGCCGGTCTGCAACGATGGTCGGCTGTGTCAGCCGAGAAGAAGACGAACCAATCGCTCGGCCGGCTCTGGGGGCTCAGCCCGATTCTGGCGGGTGTGCTGTGCACCTTGAGCGTGCCCCCGTTCGGATTCTGGCCACTGGCCATCGTCGGACTCGGCGTCCTCTCGTATTCCATGTCGAGGTATTCCATGCCGAGGTACTCCATCGCGCAGTGTCCGCCTGGCCTCGGACTACGGACGCGGATGCGGATCGCGATGTTGTTCGGCCTTGCGCTCTACGGTCCGTCGCTGTGGTGGATGTCCGCGTTCAGCTTGCCCGGCGCCATATTCGTCGCCGCGCTGGAGTCCGTGATCACCGCATTGGTGTTTGCGGCACTCCCGCGTCGACACAGCGCCGCGCTGATGCCGGCAGGGATCGTGCTCGCCGACTCGCTTCGTTCGTTGTGGCCCTTTGGCGGTCTCCCGCTCGGCGGGCTCGATCTAGGGCAGGCGACCGGGCCGCTCGCCCGCAGTGCCGCGTTCGGCGGACGTCTGCTCGTCATTGGGCTCGCGGCCTGTTTGGGGGCCGTTCTGGCCGGGATGGCCAGGGGTTTCGGCTCTCGGGATCCGGGCACTCGAAGGCATGGGAGACGCTCTGCGATAGCCGGCGTCGTGCTCAGCCTCGGTACTGCAGTGATGTGGTGGGCCCCGACGGGCGTTCACGACGATGGCCGGGTCGTGCGGGTCGCCGTCGTGCAGGGTGGCGGTTCGCGCGGCAATCTGGCCAGTGACGACAACTCGCGTCGGACCTTCGACGCGCACCTCGCGGCAACGCACAGCCTCCCTCGCGACCGTCGCATCGACGTCGTCCTGTGGCCCGAGAACACCGTCGACGTCGTGAAGCTGGAGACGTCGGGGGAGTTCGCGCTGCTCCTGAAGGAATCGCGCGAGCTCAACGCGCCGCTCCTTGTGGGGTTGGTCGAAGACGTGAGCGACCGCATCCTGCTCAACGAGCAGGCGGTCGTGAACCCGGACGGCACCGTTTCCGAACGATTCGAAAAGGTACGGCGGGTGCCCTACGGGGAGTACTTTCCGTTCCGGTCGATCATCGAGAAGTACAACCTGGCACCGATCCCGCGCCGTGACTTCCGACCCGGCACCCGGGCGGGAACCCTCGACGCCGCCAATACCCGTTTCGCCGTGGCGATTTCGTACGAGGGCTTTTTCGATGACCGTTCCCGGGGCGGTGTCCGAGCGGGCGGTCGAGCCCTCATGATTCCTACCAACGCGAGCAGCTACACCACGACCCAGGTTCCGACCCAGCAGGTTGCCGCCGCTCGACTGCGCGCCATCGAGACCGGCCGCTGGACCGTGCAGGCGGGACCGACCGGATTGTCGGTCGTGGCGACGCCAACCGGGGAGTTGCGTTGGCGATCGACCATCGAGAAACGGCAGACCCATATCGCCGACATAGCGTTGCGTTCAGGGTGGACGCCCTACGTGCGGTTCAGTGACCTGCCCATTCTGGTCCTGACGATCGGGGCGATCGTCGCCGGGTACTTGGGCCAGATCCGAGCATCTGCTCAGGATCGCCGTTCGGCCCGCTAGCGTTGGGCGGCTATGAATCCCGCTCCGTCACCCGTCTCCGTCGATCCGGGGGGATTCCTGCGAATTGCGTGGCTGGTCTATCGGGGGAACCCCCACTCGGGTGGTCAGGGTGTGTACACCCGATACGTCGCACGCGAACTGCGCGAGATGGGTCACTACGTCGACGTTCTTTCGGGTCCGCCGTACCCGGTGCTCGACGATGGCGTGCGTCTGATCAAGATCGAGAGCCTCGACCTGTTCCGGCCCGAGGATCCGTGGCACATCCCGCGATGGAGCGAGGTCGTAGAGCGCTTCAAGCGGGCACGTCAGCTCGGCATGATCGAATTCGGGACCGACATCTTCGAGTTCGCGCACATGTGCACCAGCGGATTTCCGGAACCGTGGACGTACTCGTTGCGGGTGCGTCGGTATCTGAAGGCGCATCAGAGCGACTACGACATCGTGCACGACAATCAGTGTTTCGGCTACGGGATCAAGGGCGTGCAAGACGACGGCCTCCCGGTCGTCGCGACACTGCATCACCCGATCACCGTCGATCGTGATCTCGAGATCGCCGACCTCCCCAAGGTGTTTCCGAACAAGAAGACGATTGCGTATGTAAAGCGACGCTGGTCGCTGTGGCGCTGGTACGGATTCCTAGGTATGCAGATGAAAGTGGCACGTGAGATTCCACGGATCGTCACCGTGTCGGAGTCATCGAAGCGCGACATCGTGGCGCAGATGAATGTCCGGGCCGAACAGCTGCACATCGTTCCGGTCGGGGTCGACCATGAGCGGTTCAAGCCACTGCCCCACGTCACACGGAAACCGCATCGAATCATGACGACTGCGTCGGCCGACGTTCCACTCAAGGGGCTTCGACCGCTGTTGGAGGCGTTGGCGAAGGTTCGTGCGGAGCATCCGATCGACGTCGTCATCGTCGGCAAGAAGCGTGAAGGGTCAGTGCTTCCCCAGCTCCTCGACAAGTTGGGTCTCAACGATGTCGTCACCTTCGAATCCGGCGTGTCTGATGACCGTATCGTCGAGCTGTACAACGAAGCGGAGATGGTGGTGGTCCCGTCGCTGTACGAAGGCTTCTCGATTCCGGCTATCGAGTCGATGGCGTGCGGGACGCCGTTGATCACGACGACGGGTGGAGCGTTGCCCGAAGTGGTCGGCCCGAATGGTGTTGCGGCTCTGACCGTTGAGCCAGGGAATTCCGACGCGCTCGCCGCAGCGATTCTGGAAGTTCTTCGCTCTCCTGAGCTCCGTGCTCGGCTCGGAGCGGCCGGACGCGCCCGTGTGCTCAACGGGTTCACGTGGCGTATCGCCGCCGAGGGTTGTGTCGAGCAGTACCGGGCGCTGCTGGAAGACAATGCCCGCAAAGCCCACAATTCGGGGAGATAAGTATGCTTACGGTTCGGTATGACCAGCTTGGAGTCGTTGCCGGCGACCGCCTTCTCGATATGGGCGCCGGGGCCGGGCGTCATGCCTTCGAGGCTCGACGCCGTGGCGCTCACGTCGTGGCCTTCGATCGAGACATGGTCGATATTCGCAAAGCGGGGGCCACCCTGTTTGCAATGGAGGAGTCCGAGGACCTTCCCGCAACCGGGTCGTCGTCGTGCGTCAATGGCGACGCCCTTCGCCTGCCGTTTCCCGACGGCACGTTCGACCGTATCATTTGTTCCGAGGTAATGGAGCACATCAACGATGACCGCATCGCGGCCCGTGAACTCGTACGTGTACTTCGTAGTGGCGGAACGATGGCCGTTACGGTTCCGAGCTGGGGTCCGGAGAAGGTGAACTGGGCATTGGACAGTGATTACCACGCACCCGCTTCGGTGGGCGGGCACGTGCGCATCTACCGCAAGAGTGCCATCGAGGCGCGACTCAAGGATGCGGGTGTCGATGTGACAGGGTCTCATCGCGCCCATGGGCTTCATTCGCCGTACTGGTGGTTGAAGTGTGCGTTCGGTGTGAACGCTGAGCCGAACACAGTGGTCAAGAAGTATCACGACCTGCTGGTTTGGGATTTGATGAAGCGGCCTGCCGCCACGCAGATTCCGGAGAAGTTGCTTGCGCCGGTTATCGGCAAGAGTCTCGTCGTCTACGCCCGGAAGCCATGACGAATTCGTGAAGGCTGGAGCACTTCTGTCCGAAAGCGAACGACGCAAGAGCGTCGATTCGATCGAGTCTCTACAGGTCGACAGCGGGTTGATCCTGTGGACACCGGGCGGGCACTCTGATCCGTGGAATCACGTCGAGAGTGCGATGGCCCTCGACGTCGACGCTCGATTCGACGCGGCACGTCGGGCGTACGCGTGGATGAAGTCCAATCAGCGACCCGACGGCTCGTGGCACCAGTACTACCTGGCATCGGGCGTCGAGGACGAGAAGTTCGACGCGAACACGATCGCGTATGTCGCGGTTGGGGTGCAGCATCATTGGTTGGCGACGTCCGACGACGAATGGCTGGCTCAGCAGTGGGACATGATCACACGTGCGCTTACTTTTGTCCTGGAGCTGCAACAGCCGACTGGTGAGATCTTCTGGGCTCGAGAACCTGATGGCACGATGTTCCACTACGCGTTGGTCACCGGTTCGTCGTCGATTCACCATTCACTCGGCGCGGCGATCGAAATTGGGAGCTATCTCGGACGCAACGTTGAATGGTTGCTCGAGGCTCGATCTCGGCTCGGGCATGCCCTACGCCATCACCAGCGTGAGTTCTTCGCGGAGAAGGATCGATGGGCGATGGACTGGTATTACCCCGTGCTGGGAGGCATTCACCTCGGCGAGACAGCCGTAGAACGCCTCCGTAGCGGCTGGGCTCGTTTCGTCATGGCCGAGGGCGTTCGCTGCGTCGATGACCATCCCTGGGTGACGACGGGCGAAACCGCCGAGGCCGCTATCGCCTGTGCGATCGCGGGAATGGCTGAACAGGCAGCTGATCTGTTGATGTGCACGCGCGAACTTCGCACCGAAGACGGGTCGTACTGGACCGGTCTGCACGTTCCGTCCCAGACGTGGTTTCCGGAGAACGAGCGCACCAGCTACTCCGCCGCTGCCGTTGTGCTGGCCGACGCCGTGTTGCGCGGTGACCCGGTCACGTCGACGTCGTTTCGCGTGGCCTAGTACACCCTCGCGTAAGTTCCTGTGACAACGACCCGCTTCGGACCTCGCTGGCGCTCGGGCCTCGATGGGTCTTGGCTGTCACATGAACTTACGAAATCGAGCACTAGTGGGCGTGGCTACACGCGACGGAGCACCCGAAGACTCTCGCAGCTGAGGTCGCGCACCTCGGCAAATCGCCCGCCGGCGAGTGCCGGTCGGTAGATCTCCTCATACGGGGTTTGGCCGCCTTTTCTCGGATCGAGGTAGACGTCGTGAATCGCCAAGAGCCCACCCTGTCGAACGAACGGGGTCCAGTGCTCGTAGTCATGGCGGGCCGGCTTCACCCCGTGACCACCGTCGATGAACAGGAAGGCCAACGGTGTCGTCCACCAACGGGCAACGGTTTCGGAGGTCCCCACGACGGCGACGACGACGTCCTCGAGACCTGCGTCTTCGATAGTGGAACGAAAGATGGGGAGTGTGTCCATTCTCCCGGTGCGGGGATCGACCACCGACTCGTCGTGGTGTTCCCATCCGACCTGGTTCTCCTCGGACCCATGGTGATGGTCGACGCAGAAGACGATCGAGCCGGTCGCACGGGCAGCGGCACCCAGGTAGACCGACGACTTGCCGCAGTACGAGCCGACCTCGAGAAGCGGACCGTCTCCCGCAACCGACGCAGCCGCGGCAAAGAGGGCATCGCCTTCGTCTTCGGGCATGAATCCTTTGGCCCGGAGCGCATGTTCACGAAGGTAGGTGTCCATAGCAGCCGACATGTTCGTCAGGCTACTCGGGTCAGGACTTGAGTTTGCTCGTGGTCGGCGTTGTTCGCAATGAGGAGCGTGGCGCGGTGCGCGGCTTCGGTTTGGGCTTCGTCGTTTTTGTCGGGCGGGTGTTCGCCGGACTGCAGGTGCGCTTGTTGTCGACCGTTCGGCAGAACAACATGGTGGTGGGCGGACGAGTAGCGAAGGTGGAAGGCACCGTTATCGCGGCAGGTGCCACCGTTACGCTCGGCCTGGTGGTTGTTGTCGACCCGCTTGTTGTCGATCCGCTTGTTGTCGACCCGCTTGTTGTCGACCCGCTGGTTGGTGCGACGGTCGTGGACGGGATGCTCGGTGAGATGACGGCCGGTGTCGGGAAGCTGGCCGGCCAGGGAAGAACCTGCGGTTCGGGTTTGGCGGTGTCGTCGGGGGGACAGTTTGGGCCGATGTTCGGTGAAATCCACTGGTACACCTGCCAACTCAGGGTGTCACCGACTCGTGCGCCGAGGGGCCAGCGACCGGGACACGCCTTGTTCCACGTCACCGTGAACACGGCCGACGAGTTTGGGTTGATCTGGGCGATGGTGTGAAACCAGATGCCGCTCGGCCCGTCGATAACCCCTACTGAACCGCTGGCGTCTCGAACGAAGTAGATCGTGTCCGGTTTTGCCCCCATGCGGACGACCATCTCTTGGTTGAACAACGTGGATGTTCCCTGGTTCACCACGTTGATGAGCGTGCGCTGTTGACCGAGCGGCTGATTCGCGTTGGTGAATCCCGTCGCGATCTCATGGCTCACGGTGACGGTGACTGCAGGAATCGTGGTCGTTGTCGATCCACCCGGCGTCGAGGTGGTGGTGGGTCCGGGCGTCGATGTCGATACCGTCGTGGTTGTTGGAGGCTGTGGCACCGCGAAGTTGGATGCCGCCTGCGTGGTGGGGGCAGTCGTGGTCGTCGAGGTTTGCGCGTGGGCCGGTGAAGCTCCGAGCAACGCCGTGAACCCGAGCGCGACGACAAGGATGCGTCGCGTCTCTTGTGGGGTAACGAGTGCTGGTCGACTCTCGGTCATTGCGTTCACGGCTGATCTTTCAACGATCTCTCAACGAACGGACTGTAGTTCGTATGTTGATTTTGCTACGAAAGAATGGACTTTCGACCTAACACGGTGAATCGAACGGATCAGTCGTTCTTCGTGCGACCGAGAAACTCTTCGGCGTCGACAATTGTGTACGCATAGCCCTGTTCAGCCAGGAAGCGCTGACGGTTCGCGGCAAACGACTGATCGTTCGTGTCGCGACTCACCACGGAGTAGAAGGTGGCCGGACGACTGTCGGACTTCGGTCGAAGAATGCGGCCGAGACGCTGTGCCTCCTCCTGCCGTGAACCGAAGGTTCCCGAGACCTGGATGGCAACGCTGGCATCGGGTAGATCGATCGAGAAGTTCGCGACCTTCGACACAACGAGCAGTTTGATCTCCCCGGTGCGAAACTGTTCGTAGAGCTTCTCTCGCTCGCGGTTGGGGGTCTTTCCGGTGATCAGCGGGCATCCGAAGCGCTCAGCCAAGAGTTCGAGTTGGTCGATGTACTGCCCGATCACGAGAATCATCTCGTCGGGGTGGCGTTGGATGATCCGCTCCACGACCTCGTTCTTCGATTGCGCCGTCGACCCCACGCGATAGCTCACGTCGGGTTCACTGGTTGCGTAGCGCATTCGCTCGTCTTCGCGCAGTGTCACGCGCACTTCGACACAGTTCGCCGGCGCGATCCAACCTTGCGCTTCGATGTCGCGCCACGGCACGTCGAATCGTTTGGGGCCGATGAGTGAGAACACGTCGCGTTCTCGTCCGTCCTCGCGCAACAGTGTTGCCGTGAGCCCGAGGCGACGTCGGCTCTGGATATCGGCAGTCGCACGAAAGACCGGTGCGGGGAGGAGGTGAACTTCGTCGTAGACGATGAGACCCCAGTCTTGGGCATCGAAGACTTCGAGGTGGCGATGGACGCCCTTGGTCTTGGAGATGAGAACCTGGTACGTGGCGATGGTGATTGGTCGGATCTCTTTGCGTTCGCCCGAGTATTCGCCGATCTCGTGTTCCTTGACCGAGGTCTTGTCGAGGATCTCGCGTCGCCACTGACGCGCCGACACGGTGTTGGTCACGAGAATCAGCGTGGTTGCCTGTGCCTTGGCGATGGCGGCCATACCGACGATGGTCTTTCCGGCTCCGCACGGCAAGACGATGACGCCGCTACCGCCGGCCCAGAATCCATCGACGGCATCGTGTTGATAGGCGCGCATATGAAATGTTTCGTTCTCGCGCAACTCCATCGCGAACGCGGTTCCGTCCACGTAACCGGCCTGGTCGTCGGCCGGCCATCCGATCTTGATGAGTTCTTGCTTGATGTGACCGCGTTGGGCCGGTTGAATCTTGACGAGTCCCGGGCCGACGACTTCGCCGAGCAGCGGTCCGACATGTTTGCTTCGAGATACTTCAGCCATCACGGCGTCGTCGAGCGAGCGAAGCACGAATCCGTAGAGTGGATCGTTTTCGATGATCAGGCGCCCGTAGCGCGCCATGGTGTCTACGACGTCGATGAGCACCGACTTGGCGATGTCGTAGCGGGAGTACGTGAGGAGCGCATCGACGCACTGCTCCGGATCCAGGCCCGCCGCCCGGGCGTTCCAGAGCGCGAGCGGGGTGATGCGGTAGGTGTGCACGTGCTCGGGCGCCTTTTCGAGCTCCGCAAACGGTGCGATCGCCATCCGACAGGCTTGTGCCTGTTCGTGTCCGACCTCGAGGAGGAGGGTCCGATCGGACTGCACTATGAGGGGTCCATCTGCCATTACTTCGACGGTAGCCGCATCGGTCCCCGAACGGAGACAGCCGTGATGCACGCGCCCCATTCTTCACCTAGAGTGTGCGCTCGTCGTTTGAAGTCACCAGCAGTCGTACTCGCCGACGTACCCGGTCAGGGTGCAAGATAAACGCAACTTGGGGTGTTCACCGTGTTTCGAGACGTTCGTAGAACTATGCATGGGAACAAAAAGCGACTGGTTGCCATCGGCGTCGTGGGCTTGTCCTTGTTTGTGGCCTTTCCCGTTGCTGCGCCGGCCGCGCAGCCCGAAGCACTCGTCAATCGCATGGTCCGGTTGGTGAACGAGCTGCGAGTCGCCCGCGGACTCAACGTGCTCCAGGTTGATGCTTCCCTGCAGGAGGGGGCCGAACGCTGGTCGATCAACATGGCGCTTCGCGGGGCAATCTTTCACAACGAGAACCTTGGGGACGAGATCCAGGGGAACTGGGCGAGGGTCGGCGAGAACGTCGGACGAGGCCCGTCGATCGACGATATTCAAGTTGCGTTCTCAACCAGTCCAGGGCACTTGGACAATCTTCTCGATCCCCGGTGGGACGCGATGGCCGTGGGCGTTGTGAAGTCCTCCGATGGTCTGCTGTATATAACGCAGCGCTTCGAAGACGTCCGGGTCGAGGCTGCCCCGACCGCCACCCCGGCGCCTGCCCCTACCGCTACCCCTGTTGCGGCCCGCGTCGTCCGTCGCCCTCGAACAACTCGTCGATAATCGGATTCCAGTCCACAGCTTCGGTCGAGGTGCCGGCGTCTTGCAGCGCTCGGCGTCGTACTTGAAGTTCTGTAACGACAGCTTCGATGTTGGCGGGAATTGCCTTGGCGAGACGGGTGCGGAGCCATCCGGCGAGTGCAGGGCTCGTACCGCCTGTTGACACGCTCAGCGTGATCGGCCCGGTACGGTGCACGGCCGTGAGAATGAACGAGCATCGGCTCGGTTCGTCGGCGCAGTTGACCCATAGGCGTCGTTGTGTTGCTTCGTCATGGATTCGCTGTTGAAGCTCGGGGTCGCCGGTTGCCGCGAACACCAGCCAGCGCCCGTCGAGATCCGTCGTCTCATATGCGCGCGTATGAATTGCCTGTGGTGCCAGCGCGAGCATGGTGTCGGAGACTTCGGGGGCGACGACCGTAACGTGGGCGCCCTCGTCGATCAGGCCACGAGCCTTCTGTGTGGCGACCGGTCCTGCACCGACGACGAGCACGTCACGTCCGCGGACATCGAGCATTACCGGATACATACGATCCTTTCTACTGGACGGTAGGCCGGTCGGCTTGAGAACACCCCGCACTCGCGAGTTCTGGTGAGTTCCGGTGAGTTCCAGCGGCAGCAGCGGGTTGCAGCGGCACTCCAACTCCAACTCCAACTCGGGGGGTATTTAACTCCAACTCGTCCCTTTCGGACCGCATTTAGGCCCAAATTCAACGAGTTGGCCCGCGTCGGCACCCGAGTTGGCCTGCGTAGGGACCCCAGTTGGAGTTGCTTGCGTCCGGGCCCTTTGGGCCGTTGGCCGTGCCCGACCGGGCGAGGTGTACTTGGCTGGCCGAGCCGGCTGGGTGGCTGCACTCCAACTCGGGGGGTCTGCAACTCCAACTCGTCGTTTTCGGACCGTTTTTGGGCCCGAATTCACCGAGTTGGCCCGCGTCGGCACCCAGGTTGGGATGACGCCGGTCCAGTTCGGCCTCGACCAGTGGAATGACGTCGATGTCATGGATACGCAGGCTCTCGAGTTCACCCGCGATCACCGCGTCGCGCACCCACGCGGCGCGGAACCGCACACCACTCAGGTCGACGTCATGAAACGTGGCGCCACCGAAACGGACCTGTTCGAACCGCGCGCCCGTCAGGTCGACCTGCGGAAGGCGCATGAGCCAGGTTCTGTTGGAAGAACTCATCGGCCATGTCAGGACCTTACGTCACGCTGTTCGAGCGAGATGGTGACGGACTCGCCAGCTCTGCTCTTGCCGATGAGTTTGCAGAGCGCAGCTCGAATGGGGAGCCAGTGCGGTCCGGTGCCCGATGGCATGAGCGTGGCCGAGAACGGGTGGCCGTCGATTGTTCCGCTGACTTTGACGGCCGCGCGAGTGCCGAGCAGTTCGGCCGAGCCGGGTGCGGTCAGGTAGGTCGCGAACGCGCCGTCCTTCTCGATCGGTGCGGTAAAGGTGAAGGCGATCGGTGTCGGTCCAGACGGACGCTTGGTTGAAGCAGTTGTCATTGGTTCCCCTTTCTCATTGGCCGACGCTGTGATCATCGGTGTTCCTTGGTCGATGGTCGTGATGTGTCGGCCAGTCGTGCAGCTTGTTCGATGCGGTCTCGGTACTCGGCCCACCATTGAGTCGGCCGCTCGGTTGATTCCGGGGCACCGGCGGCCATCTGGTTGTTGCCGGGCAACCTTCCGACCGCTCCGTCGGTGAGCTCGCGGACGATATCGAGGTGGCCGGCATGGCGTTCGGTCTCGGCAAGTACGTGCACGAGAATTCGGTGCAGGGTGGTTTCGCCTCCCAACCAGGGGACGAAACCGATCGAGTCGATGGCGAGTTCGTCGATGGTTCCATCCGCATGGGCGCAGGCTCGGTCGTAGAGGCCAACGATGTCGGCGACCGATTCGTCGGCCGTGGCCCACATGTCGGCGTTGGTCGCCATACCCTCTCCGAACCAGTCGGGTGGTGTTGCGAATGGCCGATCGAACACCCACCCGAAGTAGAGCATCTCGACGCCGCTGAGATGTTTGACCAGCCCCAACAGGTTGGTACCGGTCGGCGTTCGGGGTGAGCGCGCCGCGTATTCGCTGAGTCCGTCGAGCTTCCACCGGACTGCTTGACGGGCTCCGCGCAGGTAGTGGTGGAGCTCGGCCTTCTGGTTGAGAACTGTGTTCATGTCTTTTGCTCGCCTCTCGATAGTGGGATCGCCGAACGATCGCGGCACCAATACAGACTCCCGTCAGAGGCAATACTCATCGTGGTGAGCGAAATGATGGATTCCGTAACTGCCGATGACCTGATCCGTGCCCGCGCCGGCGATGAGTTGGCGTTCGAGCGGCTCGTCGCCCCGGTGCAGCGCGAGCTCCACGCTCACTGCTATCGAATGCTCGGTTCCACGCACGACGCCGACGACGCGCTCCAAGATGGGCTCCTGCGGGTCTGGAGCGGACTTGCCGGGTTCGAGGGTCGCAGTTCGCTGCGGTCATGGCTGTACACGATCGTCACTCGGGTTTGTCTTGACCACGCTGGCCGTCGGGGGAAGCGAGCGCTACCGATGGACCTCGGCCCGTCGAGCGAGCGGGCGGTGATGAGCGACGTTGCGGCCCTCGATGTCGCGTGGCTGGAGCCGTATCCGGATCGGTCGCTCGCCCTCGGTCCAACGACACCTGAAGTTCGTTACGACCAGCGCGAGGCCGTCGAGTTGGCGTTCGTTTCGGCGGTCCAGCAGCTCACAGGGAATCAGCGCGCAGCACTGTTGCTGTTCGAAGTACTCGGATTTTCTGCCACTGAGATCGCGGAGATGTTGGACACCACAGTCGCATCGGTGAACAGCGCGCTCCAACGCGCTCGTGCCGCGCTTGTCGACAAGGTGCCATCGACAACACAGCGAGAGGCACGTCACATGATCGGTGACGATCGTCTCCACGAGTTGGTCACCGGGTTCGCAGGAGCGCTCGAACGCGGCGACGTGGACCTGCTCGTCTCGCTCCTCTCCGCAGATGTCACGTGGTCGATGCCGCCGCTTCGCGGTTGGTATCAGGGTCTTGATGCAGTCTCCGACTTCGCTGGCAGAGTGCCGCTCGATGCATGCGGAAGTTGGCGAACCGCACACATGAGCGCGAACGGCCAACCGGCGGTTGCGTGCTGGTTGCGGAACGAACCTTCCGACGCATTTGTCGGCTGGTCTATCAACGTGCTCGCCTTCCGGGATGGACACATCTCCAACATCACGTCGTTCATCGGGATCGAGCACTTCGCCGAATTCGGCCTGCCCGACACCGCTGTTTGATCACGCTGGTCGGGTTCCTCATGCGATTCAACTTGTTTCGCAACCGCGACCCGTACACAGCGCAAACAAGTTGACTCTGTTCCAACTTGAGACCAACGTCGACGTCGTGAAGAACGATCCGATCGTGTCGTCCCATCGCCAGATTTCCATCACTCATGACCGGGTCATTGGGTTCACTGAATGCGGGCCGCTCGACGGTTTCCCGGTTATGGCCTTTCACGGCCTCCCCGGATCCAGTCGGGCTATGACAACGCGTGCGTTTCAAAAGGCTGCCTATGCAACGAACGTGCGCATCATTGCGCCCGATCGCCCTGGGTACGGCAGCAGCAGCCGACAGCGGGGACACCTCCTGAAGGATTGGCCATCGGTCATATGCAGGATCGCCGATGATCGGCAGATGGACCAGTTCTCTGTTCTCGGCTGGTCGGGCGGAGGTCCTTACGCTGGTGCATGCGCGGCCTTGCTGGCACATCGGCTACGACGAGCGGCCATTGTCAGCGGCGTTGGACCCCGCAGCGAAACAGTCGACGCTCTCCCGAAGCTCAACCGCCTGGCAACAGGACTTGCGGCGCTGCCGGTAAACCTTTCGCTTCCGTTGTGCGCGATCACCTGCCTTGCCATGCGGCGGTGGCCGGAAGCCTCTGTACGTATGGCAACGAAGATCGTGCCACCGTGCGACGCAACGGTCATGCGTCGACCAGACGTGTTCAACGACCTCGTTGAAGATGGCCGGGCGACGTCGAAATCGACGCCTGGAGCGATGGCTGACGATTACGCGATCTACGCGCGGCCATGGGGGTTTCGATTGGAAGACATAGCTGTGCCAGTAGATGTTTGGCACGGCGAGCTCGACGAAAATGTTCCCATTCAGCATGGGCTCGACCAGGCCAATCGAATCCCGGGAGCCGTCTTTCACGCATGTGCAGGAGAAGGGCACTTTCTGATCATTGACCACCTAACGGAAATTCTGGCCGCAGTGGTGAAACCTTTCGGGTTGAGCAGCGGTGGAGCCGAGCCAGTCGAAGAAGTCGGCTCAGCATTCGACCGGTAGGACCCGGCTGCCCCATGCATAATGCTCAACGTCGCCAAAAGTTCCTTGAAGTGAATCAAGATGCTCTGCGCGCATAGCAACTCATCCCGTGGGCTTCCGAGCGTCGGCCCGCCGAACAAGCGAGCGTTCTTCGGCCGATCAGTCGCGCTTTCCGCTGACGGTCGAATGTTGGTCGGTGGAGCTCCGATCGACAGTTCGGTGGAGCTGGTGTGAATCCTCCACCTGCCCCACCAGTTTGGTCCGTGCAGCATTCATCATCATCCGGACCCAGTAGTCCGTCGCTGGCGTCGTCGAACTTTCGACTGGATAAACTTAGGATTGCCTGTGTTGGGGCGCGACAGACTGCACCGGGAGGACCCTAGGGAACTGATCGACTTACCGTGCGAACAGGATTTGTGGTGGCGGTGGGCTGTTCGCCGTGCGACCGTTGGGCCACTCGAAGATCAGGCTCGCATGGTCACGGTCCCACAGGATCTTGAGGCGATGTTTGTGTACGTAGCGGTGGTGGAATTTGCAAAGCGCGCAGAGGTTCGCGAGTTCGTGCGTGCCTTTGTTGGCGCGTTCTTTGATGTGGTGAACATCAGTCCACCGAGCGGGGCGGTCACATCCCGGGAACCGGCATGACTGGTCTCTCGCCATGATGGCACGACGGTTGCGTGCCGGCACTTCTGATGTGGGTGTACCCACGTCGAATGGTGTGCCATCGGCGCTCAGCCACACGCTCGTGGTCACGCAGTCACAGAGCAACATGTCGCGGGTGAATGACGACAACCTGACCATTTGCGATGTGTGCGCGATCCCTGACTTGGCGTCGACCGTGACGGTGACGTGAGGACGTTCGCCGCCGACGTTCACGCGGCCTTCGTTGGCCAGCGACTCGTGTGCGATGTCAACCAACGCGTC
>JANOWU010000261.1:0-3800 GCA_031418035.1 Acidimicrobiia bacterium | reverse complement strand
TATTCGCTGCAGCTATCGATGGGATTGCAATACTTCTTGCTTGCGACTTGTGACCCGGCGGTTCTCCAAGAACGTGTGTCTGCTCGGGGACCTTCGTTGAAGGCACCATCGGAACTCGCAAGTACCGAATGCCCAAAGCTACGCACAACTGCAACGATTGCGTGGGAGAAACGAACAACGATCGGCGTTGTACCTTTCACCTCTCCACTCGCGCTGCTCTTCATCGCTTTCGCTTTGGTGGTGCCCTGGCCACTCGGTCCAGTGCTGCGTCGCTCGCTGAGGCGCATCCTTACTCGCTGATCGAAGCGCCGTCGTTATGCTTCGCTCAAGAGTTGGGAGTGCAACAATCGATCAACGAGAAAGTTCTCCTCGACCGCGAGGTTGCGGCATCGAGGACCTGAGCGAGAATCAAGCACCAACTGAACAAGGAGCCACGACATGAGAGCAGCCCGACTCGCCAAAGGCGTCATCGAGATTCAGGAACTTCCGACACCGACGCCGAAATACGAGGAGGCACTGATACGTATGCGCTCCGCCGGTGTGTGTCACTCCGATCTGCACCTTGCGCGTGGTGACTGGGCCGGGCTCCCGAACAGCATGCCCCTCGGCCACGAAGGTATCGGCATCGTTGAAGCGCTCGGCCCGGGCGCGGAACGGTATGTGTCCGTTGGTGACCGCGTCATCCTCGGCCTCGGCGGGACAGGCGGCGGTTACTGGTGCGGCGCGTGCGAGTACTGCATGCGCGGCGATCCGCGTCACTGCGCCCAGACGAAAGGCATTATGGGGACGTTCTCGCAGGAGTTCTGCGTCTACGCCAAGTCGCTGGTGAAGCTGCCCGACAATGTGGGTGATGAGGAAGCGGCGCTCGCATGCGGTGGTCTCACGGCGTACGGCGCGGTCAAGAAGCTTCTCAAACACCACATCCTTCCGGGTCGCAAGGTTGCAGTGATTGGGGCTGCGGGCGGCCTCGGTCACTACGCGGTCCAGATCGCAAGCGCCTTCGGCTACAAGGTTGTCGGGGTCGATATCGGAGCGGACCGTCTGTCCTTCATCGAGTCACTAGGCGCGCACACTGTCGTTGGTGCTGACGAAGCGGCGTCGGTCGCGCAGTCCTTCGGTGGCGTCGACGCCAGCCTCGTGTTCTCCGCGAAACTCTCCGGGTTTGATTTAGGGCTGAAGATGCTGCGACGCGGGGGCCTGTTCGTGGCCGTTGGCATTCCCGCGAGTAGCGAAGGCAACCTGCAACTCAACCCTTGGGAGTTCTTTCAGCGCGACCCGACGCTTATCTACTCCGCCGTAGGAACGGTCCAGGACATGCGCGAACTCGTCGACATGGCAGCCGAGGGGCGCGTCAAGAGCCACATCGGCCGCACTGCTGCTCTCTCACAAATCAGCGACGTGTTCGACGACCTCGAAGCCGGCAAATACGTCGGTCGTGCGGTCATCACCGACTTCAACGGTTGAGGACAAGCAACGTATCGACGCCCGGCGTCACTCACGCCCCGTGGGGCGGCCCGTTGCGGAGCCGGGACCAAGGTCAGTTCATTCCGGGGCTTTGGTTGGTGGCTACGACGCAGCGGTTCATGCGATAACTGCAGCATCGGTCATCAGTGCCCGCCAGCGACACCCAACGAGTCATGACACAAACTGGAGCATCAAATGGCAACCAAAGCGGAACACCGTATTGTTGTTGGAATAGATGGCTCGGAGGCGTCGCGAGAAGCACTGCGCTGGGCGGCTACAGAGGCTGAAGCTCGGGGGGCTGAACTCCATGTGGTCGGAGTTTGGAGCTTTCCGATGTATCTCGATCCTATGGGTGGTGCACACCCACTACCGAACCTTCTCGAACGCACAGAAGCACGTGAGAGGAAGTTGATCGACGACGAAATCATACGTGTGCTTGGTACGTCGCCCGCGGTACGGGTGGTGCCGAAGCTGCGGTGCGGGTCCACGGCGCCCGAGCTGCTTGCCGAATCGGTTGGTGCGGATCTTCTTGTGGTCGGCTCGCGAGGTCGAGGAGGATTTCTGTCTGCGTTGCTGGGATCTACGGCCATGCACTGTGTGCAGCATTCATCGGTTTCCGTCGCTGTGGTTCGTGTACCGAAGACGTGATGTCGAAAAGCTTGATCCAATGGGCGCAGACGGCACCAGCCCCGACAACAGCGTTCGTGGTGCACGGCGAACCTTTGGCCAGCAAAGCGCTTCGCGATCGACTCGCCGCCGAATCATGGAACGCAGTCGTCCCCCGGTACTTCGAGCAGGTACTGATCTGATTGATCGGCTACCTTGCGGAAACGACCAGCCATTGCATCGCGAAGTGGCACACGCTTGCTGCGGCAACAAAGGTGTGCCAAACCTCGTGATATCCGAAGAATTCGTCGCTTGGGTTCGGCCACTGAAGGTACACAACGAGGGCTCCCGCGGTGTAAAGAACTCCACCTGAGGCCAGCAGCCAACTCGCGGCGGGGGACATTCGTGGCAGTAGGAAGGGGAGAATCAGAACCGCGGCCCAACCCATGAGTAGATACCATGCCATGCCGAGCCGATGCACTCGTCGTAGCGCCGTCGATTTCACGATCACGCCAGCGATTGCGGCGATCCAAATCAGACCGAGCGCGAGCGCGCCCCATGGCCTCGGTGCAACGAGTACGCATAGCGGTGTGTACGAACCAGCAATAAGCACATAGATCATCGAATGATCGAGCCATCGCATCCATGGCCGCAGGCGCGGTGTCGACAAGCAACGGTTGTATAGAGCGCTGGCGCCGTAGGAGCCGATCAAACCCAGCGAGTACACGGCGGCCGCAATCGCTGCTTTTGCGCTTGATGCCGAGAGGACCAAGGCGACTCCGGCCGGTAAAGCAACCGCAAAGCCCAATTGATGGACCCGACCCCGCCATCGTGTGGCTCGGTCGTGCGGGCTGCGTGGATTCGGTTTCACTTGGCTCCGTGTGCGACACCAATAGTTCGTGGGCATATGAGTACGGCGATAACAGACTCACCGAGGCATCGATCTGAAGCGCTACTCCTCTGTATTGAGTCAGTCGGCTGCGCCGGTTCGGGTTCGCGTGACCATGCCGGCGACGCGCACCGGACAACTTACAGAGCTCCCGATGTAACAGGCTTTCGATGCGGCGGCGTGGAGTTCCTGGGCGATGGCGGGGTCGCCTGCGGAAATGGCAACTTCCGGATGCAGCTCGACGACCGCGAATCTGCCGCCCGAGGCACCCTCGACCTCAAGGGTGCCGACAGCCTTATCGACGTAGGACTCAACCACGATGCCTGCGCGCGAACACAGGAAGAGATAGGTGAGCATATGACATTGGCTCACGGCTGCGATGAAGAAATCCTCCGGCGCCCAGTTGCGCCCATCACCGCCGAACTCAAGTGGTGCCGAACCGATAACTGTCGGCTTATTGGCTGTCGAGATCTCGGCGTCTCGCCCGTACTTCGGTGTGGATGTGCCTGCGCCACCGTTTCCGGTCCACTCAATGCCAACGGTGTATTCGAACTGTTTCATCACGATGTTCCTTCCGTGTCGAGACGCGAAATGCTGTCATGTTTGCAACGGTCGCCGATAGGGTCGAAAGTCACCACGACGTCTCGAGAGGCATCGGGAAGGTCGACCGTCCTCAAAAGCGGTCGATGGTCCTCGAAGATCTTGGCCCTTCGACCCTGGCCGCGAACGAGGTCCCGCTGCACAGTGGGGTATGGCCGATCCGCTCATCGCACTCGTACAACATGCCGCACTCCACACGGAGTCGATAGCGCTGCTGACCAGATGTTCGCGGCCTTTGACC
>JANOWU010000260.1:0-35253 GCA_031418035.1 Acidimicrobiia bacterium | reverse complement strand
GTTGACGGGTCCGGGCCGCAACCTTGACCCACGGATCTGCCGGGTCGTTGAACGCGGGTTTGTCGACGAGGATGGTGGTCGGGTTCACGAACCGGGCGAGGGTGTCGATGTGTCCATCGGTGATGTCGTGACCAGCGAGTCCATCGACCCAGATCATCCGTTTTGCCCCAAGCATCGACAGCATCGCAGATTCGATCTGCGTTCGAGTTCGGCCCGGGTTTCGGTTGGGGTTCACCCAACACGACGCGGCCGCAAGCACCGTGCCCACACCGTCGATCTCGATCCCGCCACCTTCTCCGGTGAGGCCGGAGTCGGTGAGCGTGATTCCGAGGCGTTTGGCGACCAGGCCAGCGAGTTGTGTGTCGCCTGAGGAGATCTGCTTGCCACCCCAACCGTTGAACCGCGCGTGGCTCGCGCTCAACCCCAATCTGCCGTCAGCCCGGCGGCGAAGGAGAAAATTGGGAAGTGTGTCGCGGGCCCAAAGATCGTCGACCGGGGCCTCGATCACCGTCACGCCTTTGAGTAGACGGCGCACCGAACGAACCTCCGTCGGGCGGGCCAACATCGACACGGGTTCGAACTCGGCGATCGTCAACGCAATCTCGAGGATGGCGTTTTGCGCAGCCGCGAGATCGGAACCCCATACCGCCTTCGACGAAGGCCAACACATCCACGTCTGGTCATGGAGGCTGTCCTCGGCTGGCATCGCCCACGGTGACAGCTTTGATTTTGGTCGAGACGTGGTGGTGGCAGCCTGACTACCGACGGGCCATCCGTTCGCCGAACCTGCTGCGACAGCGGCAAGCCCGAGAAAGGAACGTCGACTTAACATCACGAAAGGATACGCGACGACCCACCCGACGTCGGTCCATCCCCGTGTTCGTACGCTCTACGCCTCATCAGCTAAAGCGGCAGCGCTTTGAGCCACGCGAGCTACTCGACGACACCGAAGCTGATCTGACCAAGCGCGCCGAAGTCGGCGACGAAGGTCTCGCCGATGTTCATGGGATGGATGCGGATAAACGATCCTGACAGGATGCTGTGGCCGGCTTTCATCTCCACACCGAACTCGTGAAGTTTTCGCGCCAGCCACGCCACGGAATTGATCGGGTTTCCCATCACGGCGGCCGCGGTACCCGACTCAACCACCTCGCCGTTCTTGTACAGAGCGCCGCCGATGTGGCGCACGTCGACATCGTTCAACGAAACCCGTCGTCCGCCGATCATGACGAAGCCACACGACGCCGCATCGCAAATGCTGTCGATCACGCCTGGCTTCCCCCGCTCGCGAAAGCGCGAATCGACCACTTCGATGGCGGGCGTCACGAAGTCGGTCGCCCGGATCACATCGACTGCGTTCACCGACGGCCCGCCGAGATCCTCCTTCAACACGAAGACCAACTCGACTTCGACCAGCGGTCGATTCATCCGGCGCATCGAGACCTTCGAACCCTCGTCGAGGAACCAGTTGTCGAACAGGGTGCCATAGTCCGGCTCCGTCGCACCGGTGGCCTCACGCATAGCGCGAGATGTCAGGCCGACCTTGTGTCCCTTGACGATGCGACCATGCGCGACCTTTATGTCGGTGACCAGTTGCCCGACCGCATAGGCGTCTTCGATATCGGCGTCTTCGTAGCGCAGGGTCAACGGCTGAGTCCAGACCCGTGTCTCCTCGGCCTCGAAAAGCGCTTCAGCCATCTCCCGGTGCTGTGCTGGGGTCATGTGCATAGTGGCGGGTACCTGCGTCCTTGTGGAATTGCTGGTGAGAAATCGGTGCGGGCGCGACCGTCGGCTCGTGCACGATAGCGGCGAGCATGCGAGCGCGAGCAATGCGAATTGCGAGCCGAGTGGTCTGTCGTTCTTGGTCACTTTGTCGCTTCGGGAGCGACAAACTGACCACGAACCGCGTGGCGTACAAAGTCACCCGGGCTCACCATGCTGCGGACTGACCGAATCCTGAGAACGCCCTCCCAAGGCGGACGCACCATTTTGAGTACGGTGGGGTCATGGGTGAGGTGCTGAATGCGTACGAGGCGGACGTTTTGCCGTTCATCCGACCATTCACCGAAGAGCTCGTGGCCAGTGTCGATTTCTGCAGCACGCAGCGTGTCCTCGATCACGGCTCGGGGACCGGCGAGGTCATCGTGCAACTGCGACGCGCCGGGCTCGATGCGTCCGTTGTTGCCGTGGAACCGAACGAGACGATGGCGCGTCGGCTCCGACAGGTCGTTCCCGACGAGTCCGGATCGGCCGAGACCTTTGAAGGATTTCTCGTCGATTACGTGACTGAGCATCCAGGGGAACGGTTCGATCTGATTACCAGTCAACTGGTCCTGTCGTTCGTGGATGATCCGCTCGGCGAACTGTGACTGCTGCATTCGGTCGCCCGTGTCGGCGGCCAACTACGTCTCACGGTTCTCGGCGCAGCAGGCACGGTCGAAGGGTTCGACACGTTTTGGCAAGCGGCCGCTGATGTCGTGGCCGATCTTGCACCGCCGCAGCACTACGTGCATCACCGCTTTGGGGACGTCGAGGAGTTGCGTCGCACCGTACAGGCCTGCGGGTGGGACGTCGCCGAGATCCGGGCCCTCACCTCTCTACGCAGCTGCGATGCCGAGGAACTCTGGCGCTGGCTGTGGGGTTCGCTACCCCTGCGACGCGTTGACGGTCGGTTCCTCAGTTCCGACGAACGCCAACCAATCGAGGAGGATGTGCGGCGCCAGTTCTTTGCCCGCGCGCAGCGATTCCGGAGCGGCGAAAGGTACAACATCCGCTCGCTGGCGCATATGGTGACTGCAACCGCTTCTGCTCCAACGTCGAAATCATCCAACCACGCCGGCCGACTCACAATCGGTCCAGACCCACTCACACACGGAGACGAATCACCGTGAAGGAGCAAACCATGAGGCACCCGTCATGACCATGACTTTGAACGACCGCATCTATCGCGTCATCTTCGGAGGATCGCGCATTGCCGCAGGCCTTCTCTGGCTGGCCAACGTCCACTGGAAGCGTCCACCGGTGTTCGGGAAGACGAACGGGAGCGGTCTGTACAAGTACGTGAAGTACGGGATCGACAATCCAACGTTTCCGCCTTTCGCGTGGGTGCTTCGAAAGATCGTTTCGCCGAACATGACGGTGTTCGGGTGGATGACGCTGCTGTTGGAGGTTTCGCTCGCTGCGCTGCTGATCCTGGGCTGGCGCACACGACCGGTCGCTCTTCTTGCCGCGGGTCAGTCGATGGCGATCGGCCTGAGCGTTGCGCAGACCCCCAATGAGTGGCCCTGGTCGTATGTGCTGATGGTATGTCTGCACCTGATGCTTTTCGCAACGGATGCCGGAAGGTTTGGCGGGCTCGACGGCCGACATGGGCAGGGCCGTTCCGTCCTGCGCAGTCTGCTGGTGCTGGGCGGTGCCGCCGTTGCGGTAGGTGTCGCCGGTGTTATTGCTGCGGCGAACAGCCCCTTCACGAACAAGTCAGGTAGCCTCGTCGGTCAGGAGTCCTACGAGCTTAAGTTCCTCCGGTTCAATCTTCTTGCGGCCCTGCTGTGCATCGCGATGGGCGCAATTGCGCTGGTCGGATGGAAGCTGAGGCGCGCGATTCCCGTGTGGATCGCAGCCGGGTTGGCGTTCGCTGCGTGCCTGCAAGTTGTGGTGCAGTGGCGGTCGGAAAACGGTGCGGAAACCGGAGGCATTCTCGGGGGTACCGGGGGGACGCTGGCGTGGTGGCTGTTGCTGGCCGTTGGCTTTGGTGTACTCGCACGAGAGGTAGAAAGCCGCGTGGGGGAAAACCGCGTGGAAAACCAAGAGGCGCAGGCATGACGACAACAACAACGACATCGACCCCAACGACATCGACCCCAACGACATCGGCAACGACGACATCGACCATAACAACACCGACCGCAACGACCCCGGAGCTGCGGTCGGCGGATACCCCCGTGGTCGAATTGCTCGGCGCCCACGACGCCCCACTGTTGGCTCGTGGTTTCTACGGGGGCGGTGACCCCGGTCCGATCGTGGCCTCGCTCGCGCACGTCCCCGAACTGCTGGAGGTGGCACTACCGTTCATCGGCGCAACGCTTGGACCATCGTCAATCGCGTTCCGGACGAAAGAGATCGTCATCCTGCGAACCTCGGTGCTGTTGGGATGTCGATACTGCGTGGCCAGTCACACGCCGGTGGCGCTCGACTCGGGACTTACGCATCGCGAAGTTCATGCGTTGCGCAACGAGGCGTCGGTCGACGAAACCTTCGATTCGCTCCGCGACCGACTGCTTATCGCGTGGACCGACGCCGTGGCCGGAAACCAAACCATCCCCGACAAGTTGACCAATGATATGCGCGCATCGTTTGCTGCTCATGAAATCGTGGAACTTACGCTGTTGGTCGGTTGCACCCTGTTGTTGAACCGCTATGCGACTGCCCTACGACTTCCCGTGGGCGAAGCTACCGTCGCCCGTCTCGAGGCGGAAGGAATGGTGTTGGCGTGAGTACCTCGGAACTCCCTTCGGGGCCGGTAGCCGAAGCGATCGAAGCCGGCACCATGGGCGGGCGTCTGTGGTTCTATACGAACTACCACTGCAACCTCGAGTGCTCCTACTGCCTCACGGCGTCGGGGCCATCGGTTCCTCGCCGCATGCTCGAGCCCGAGACTGTCATTGATCTGGTTCACCAGGCCAAGAAGCTTGGTTTCACCAGCATCGGTATCACGGGCGGCGAGCCGTTCATGGTGGCCTCGATGCCTGATCTGATCGAGCGGATCGCCGACGTCTTGCCAGTCATCGTGTTGTCCAATGCGACGCTGTTCACCGGTTCCCGGCTCGAACGCGTGGCTGCGTTCGCGGGTCGTGACATCCAGATCCAGGTTTCGCTCGACGCGCCGGATTCGGGACCGAACGACACGAAACGGGGCGAGGACAATTGGGCAACAGTGGCCGAAGCGGTCCCCGCTCTGGTGGCCCGAGGTGTGCGGGTGCGCCTGGCCACAACCACCGAAGAAGGCGCGCTGAGCATTGATGACCACGAACGTCTGTGTGCGTTGCATCGGTCGTGGGGAGTGCCCGATGAGGATCACATCGTTCGACCGATCATTTCGCGCGGGCGGGCCCATCTCGACGCGAACGGTGTGTCGGCGAACCAGTCGAACCTTCCCGCCGAACTCTGCCTGACGTCCGACGGCGCGTTCTGGAGCCCGTTCGGTCCGACCATCGTGAACGGTCGCCTCGACACGGACCTGCTGGTCACCAGAACAATAAGTCCGCTTAGTGTCCCCGCTCAGGCCATGGCGCGGCTCGCCACCGGGCGGCCCGACGGCGCCGATGCGCAACTCAGCATCAGATGAGCGTGACCAACTGCGGCTCGGTCCGAGCCGCCTCATCCGCACCATCGTCTAGTCCTCTGGCGTCGTCGTCAACCGTTGTTGTCCGAGGCGGTCGGTGACCGTCGCTTTGCCCATCACCACTGTGGTCATGCTGGCGAAGGCACCAGTGCCGGGTTTGGCGAAGACCCGCCTGTGCCCGCCGTGCACCCACACTGCAGCCGCTGCGGTTGCAGACGCGTCGCTTCGCGACACCGCTGATGTGATCGAGGCGCGGGGTGGCCCGAGACTGCTGTCGTTGGACCGATGCGGAACCACGTTTACGTTGCAGTGCTGGCCAGTCGTCGAACAGTGCGACGGCGGGTTGGCGCAACGTCTCGACCACACGTTCAGACTTGCGTTCGCTGATCCGATCGCCGCGCAACGAGTGTTCCTCGTTGGCATGGACACACCGCAAATCACGCTGGAACACCTATTGGCCGCAGAGGCCGCACTCGACGACGCCGACGTCGTGCTTGGGCCGGCGGCCGACGGTGGCTACTGGGGCATCGGCACAAATCGATACGTGCACAAACTGTTCGACGACGTGCCGATGAGCACGGCGCACACGTTCGACGCGCAGCTGGCGCAGGCGGCCAGCCTCGGCCAAAAGGTAGCCACACTTGGCGTGCTGCGCGACATCGACACCTTCGACGATGCAGTGGAGATCGGAAACACTCTTCCGGACAGTCGTGTCGGGCGTCTGGTCGCAACCGATCAGTGGTGGACGCAAAGCGGCTGAGGCTCAGGCCGGCTTCACCGACTGGCGCAGGGGAGCGCGTGCAAAATCAGCCATCCCGTCATCGAAGGAGTGTTCCGGGCTGATCTCGAGTTCGTGGTTCATCCGATGCGACGAAGCAAACACGTGTCGCACATCGCCAAGTCGATAGTGGCCCGTCACCACCGGCCAACACTCGTCGCCCTCGGAGTACCCGAACGCCCGGCCCAATGACCGGGCCATGTCGCCAACCGATCGCGGTGTCCCGCTTGCCACGTTGAACGCACCGCGCGCATCATCGGACAACAGCGCGGCGACGTTGGCCCGGGCGATATCGCGAACATGCACGAAGTCACGACGCTGATCACCGTCCTCGGTCACCCTCGGTGCTTTGCCGGCCTCGTATGCACTGCGGAAGATACTGGCCACTCCCGCGTAGGGCGTGTCGCGGGGCATCCGCGAGCCGTAGACATTGTGGTAGCGAAGCATGACGGGGCGAACGTCCTTCTCGCGGGCGAACGCGGAAAGGAGATGTTCTTGATGCAACTTCGTGGCGGCGTAGACGTTGCGTGGATCGCAGCGAGCGTCCTCAGGAATCGGCTTCGCGGTGAGGTCTGCTCCGCAATGCGGACACTGGGGTTCGAACAGGCCGGCTTCGAGGCGGGCCGGCGAACGCGGTGGGGCCGCCACGACACCGTGGTCGGCGCATGCGTAGCGTCCTTCGCCGTAGACCACCATGCTCGACGCCAACACGAACGGTCCGGTGAAACCCAAACGATGCAGGGCCAAGAGTCCGGCGGCAAGGCCGATGTCGTTGTGATCGACGTACTCACCAACGTCTCCGAAATCCACACCCAACCCGACCTTGCCCGCTTGATGTGAGACCGCGTCGACGCCCGCCATCGCTGCGGTCCAGTCGTCGACGTTTCGGCAATCACCCCACTGGTACTCCACGTCGTCGCGAAGGTAGTCCGGCCGCACGGAATGCGCCGCAGGGTCGAGGTTGTCGAGGACAACGACGTCGACCTTCTCCGCCCGCAGCGCATCGACAATATGTGAACCTATGAACCCGGCACCACCGGTGACCAATACGCGTCGCACACTCATCATTCGCCTTCCTCAGCGATCCTACTGGCCCAACTCCAGCACGATCCGCATCGTCTCACGCAACCCTCAGCCACAACCAACTCAGCCACCACCATCGCAGGTGCAACGGCGTCGTAGGCTGAACGATCATGGGCGACGTTGATGTCATTGTTCCGGTTCGTAACGAACGCGACGCGTTGCCGTGGTTATTGGAACGCCTTCCGCAGGGTGTGAGGGTGATCGTCGTCGACAACGGTTCAACGGACGGATCGGGTGAGCTCGCCGCGTCGCTTGGTGCAACGGTGGTACACGAGAGCGTTCCGGGATTCGGTTCGGCGTGTTTTGCCGGGCTGATGGCGGCGAGTCGACCGATCGTGTGCTTCATCGATGGGGACGGCTCGATCGACCCGGTGAGTATTCCCGTCGTCGTCGACCCGGTTCTCGCCGGGACGGTCGACCTGATGATCGGCGCCCGACGTCCGGTACCGGGCGCGATGAAGATGCACCAGAAGGTCGCCAACCGGTTCCTTGCCCGTGAGATGCAGCGACGAAGCGGCGTTGCGTTCAGCGACCTCGGCCCGCTTCGCGCCATGCGACGCGAGGAGCTCCTGGCGCTCGACATGCGAGACCGGCGATCGGGCTGGCCGCTGGAGATGGTCCTCAAAGCCGCACGAGCGAACTGGCGAATCGCGGAGGTTGGGGTTGCGTATCAGCCGCGCAAAGGGGGACGCTCGAAGGTCACCGGCACAGTTCGCGGGACCATCACCGCCGTTCGTGACATGGGTCGGTTGTTGGTCGACCTCGACTCAGAACGCCGTTAACGGGCCTGCGATTCTGGGCCGGCGAGCATGTCGCCGAGCTGTTCGATTCGCTCGACGCAGTTGATGCCCAGAGCGCTGAGGTGCAGTCGCGCGTCGACGGGGATGCCGTCACCGGTGTCTTGGTTCAAGATGCCGCCCATGAACACTTTCCCCGCCCATCCGAAACGGCTCATCGCCTCTGTCAAACGCTCCCCGAGGTCGATCGCGTTGCCGTTGTACGTACCGAGAACAATGGCGTCGGCGTCGGACTCTGCGGCGGCCCGAGCGATTCCGTCGATCGAGGCCGACGCGGGGAGAACCACCACGTTGGCCCCGAGGTCAGGGAGTGCGTTCGCCAGTGCGTCACGGACGAGATCGTGCACCTCCAAGACCGCCAACACGATAGTTCGGCCGTCGAGGCGACGTTTGCCGGCGATCTGTGAGGAGACTCGACGGAGTTCTGATGCCTTCCACGGTTGGAGCACCGCGACCTCATCGGGTGCATCGAGAGCGATCCGCGCTTCGAGTTCTCCCATGTTGGCGCGACGCATGGCCAACAGCACCTGTCCCGCGTCGCTGACGATGACACCGTCCTCGGCGAATACCGCGAGCGCACGGTCGCAAAAGCTTCGGGCGTAGCTCGCAACGGCTGCACCGAGCGTTTCCAGTCGACGCCAGTCGTAGAGATCGGGTGCCTTGCGAACCTCGCGTTCGAGCTCACGGGCGAGGAGATGCACTTCGACGATCTCTTCGGGTTTCGGAATGCGTTCGGCTTCGGTAAGTGGAACGGGGTTGACGGCGTGACCGGTCGGTCGGCGCAACTGCAACGCAATGTCGCACATCAGCTGCGCGGTGGTCGTGGCGAGATTGCGCGCCCGATTGCCGGGGATCTGGTCGACGGTGTTTCCGTACACCATCGAACCGATGGAATCACCAGCGCGCAGATCATCGAGAGCGAAGTGCACGATGGCGCGATGTTCGGGATTGCGGATGGTGTTCCCGAAGCACTGCCCGAGTCGGGCGCCGATGAGTTGTTCGACCACGTACAACTCGAGCGCCGCCCACCCGACATAGGCACCGTAGTGCGACGCTTGCGTGCCTGTTCCGTCCTCCAGGTTGGAATGGGCCAACGCGCCGAGATGGCGTGCACCGGCCAACGTCGCCAACGCCTTCACCGTGCTCTCCGTCAACTCGTCATCATCGGACCCACCCACGATGTCGTAGGCCGAATACTGGCTGACGTTGCCGATCGTGGTGATGCCTGCCGCCAACGCCCGGCGCGCGTTGTCGAACCCGGCCGGGAGGCCGATCATGTAGTCCCCCGTGTGGGGCTGGATCGGCACGGCCTGCGCAAGACGGTCCCACTGGTCAGCGTCGATGCGAGGGCCGGTCTCTTTCATCGTGAGATGTCGTTGTGCTTCTGGTACGCCCATCGCCCTATCGAAGGCCAACCCGAAACGATCGACGTGATGACCTTCGGCGGCGAGTGCACGATGAACGGTGCGGAGGGCGTCTTCGGTGGCTTCCCACGTCGAAAGACCAACGTGCATGTGGTACATCACACGTCGCTCGTCGCGGCATCGTCGCTTGTACTCGACCTCCGACGCAGCTCCATGTAACCGCAGGAACGCCGACACCGGCAACGACGACGGCGCAGCCGCCCTTCCCTCTGCGATGAGCTCGAGGGCTGGTCTCATCGTTGTGTCTCGGGCTCGACGTTCATCTTCATCCACGGCGCAGAGTTGTGGAAGTTCGCCACCGCTGAGCCAGGCGGACAGACCTCATCGACCATCGCGTGCAACTCCGGCGGAAACGTCATTTCGAGCACCGGGAGGAAGTGTTCGAGTTGGGCAACGCTTTTCGGCCCGATCAGTGGTGCGACGACGCCGGGTTGATCCTTGACCCAGGCGATCGCCAACTGCGCAGCGTCGTAACCGGCTTCGCGTGCGGCGCGCACGAAACGGTTCCCGGCAATGACGGCACGCTGGGAGACACGTTCGGCATAAATGCCACCGCGAACGGCGGCTCGGGAACCATCGACACGGATGTCGTCGTCGAGATAGCGACCGCCAAGTACGCCCATCGCCAGGGGCGACCAGGGAAGAAGTCCGAGCCCGTAGGTTTGCGCGGCCGGGACGAGTTCGTTTTCGATACGCCGATCGAGGATGTTGTACGGCGGTTGGTCGGTGACCGGCGCGACGAAGCCATGCAATTCGGCTCGAAGTACGTGCTCCACGACTCGCCACGCCGGCGACGTCGACGTACCGATGTAGCAGACCTTTCCCGAGCTGACGAGATCACTAAGCGCGCGTAGTGTTTCGTCGAGTGGCGTGTCAAAATCGGGTCGGTGCAACTGGTACAGATCAATGCGATCAGTTTGGAGTCGTCGGAGCGAGTCTTCGCATGCGCGCATGATGTGTCGACGCGAGTTGCCACGATCGTTCACACCCGGTCCGGTGGGGTAGTGGACCTTGGTAGCAATGACCGCCTCGTCGCGACGTCCGGCGTCGGCGAGCGCCTTCCCGATGATGCGCTCGGACTCACCGGCCCCGTAGGAGTTTGCCGTGTCGATCAGGTTGATGCCCGCGTCGAGCGCGGCGAGCACCATACGCTGCGACTCGTCTGCGGGCGTAGGGTTTGCAAAGTTGTCGGTGCCCATCGCCAGAGGCGACACGAGCACCCCAGAGTTCCCGAGATGGCGATACGAGAACGTCATCGCACCACGACGGGCCACACGAGGGGGTCGACATCAATGGTGGCGCTGAGCCGGGTCGGCGCGCGTTCGATGGGCACGCGTTCGATGGGCACGCAGGCTCGCCTCGTGTTCAGCTCGGCCACTCGTTCGGGTCATCGATGGCGACGAATTGACCGACGCTGAACGCCGCACCGGCCGGGTCCTGGAGGACGGCCATTTGCCCAACTGGTGTATCGAACGGAGCCATGATCACCGTCCCACCAGAGTCGGTGCAGCGAGCAACGGTGTCGTTGATGTCGGCGACGGCGAAGTACGTCGCCCAGTGGGTGGGAACCTCTGGCGGGAAGTCGGCACCCATCGCCATCACGCCAGCGACGGCTCGTTCGGACACGTTGGCGAGTTGGTACCCTTCCATCTCGCCCGGATCCATCGCCGTGATCTGCCAGCCGAGAAGCCCATCGTAGAACGACTTCGCCGCCTGGACATCGCGGACGTTGAGTTCGTTCCACGTGACAGCGCCCGGTTCGTTCACGATGGCTGCACCGAAGTGGTTCGCACCCGCTTGGTGGAGCCCGACGAAGCCGCCCGTAGGGTCAACCACAAAGGCCATACGGCCGCTTTCGTTGGGTAGATCCATCGCCGGAACGGCTACCGTCCCGCCGAGCCCCGCAACCTTCGCGAGGACCGCGTCGAGATCGGCAACGTTGATGTAGGTGCTCCACGAAGGGTGGCCCTCCATGAGCGGACCGACACCGGCGACTGGCTGACCCTGAAGCAGGAACAGTCGGTACCCGCCGGCGTCGGGACCCATGTCGGGCGACACGTCCCAATCGAACATGGCCCGATAGAAACGAATGGTGTCGTCGATGTTGGGTGAACTCACGTCGACCCAGCTGGGAACTCCGGGGCGATAGGAAGTCATCGTAGGCATGGAGGAATCCTTTCGATCTTGTTGCTCGCGAGGTTATACGGCTGGGAGACCGGTTTCTTCACGACACAACAGCGCCCGTTTTTTCGCTTTGTCGGATGGTGTCGGACTGCAAGTGATCAGGCAGCCTCTGCAAGGACAGGGTCGATCTGTCCCATCGCCTCGCGCATGCCTTCTTCCATGCCCATTTCGAGCAGTTGTTGCATGGCGTCGGTCGACGCGAATGTGGAGGTGACCGTCATTTCGGTTCCGCCGTTCGGTTGCTCGGAAAACACGAACACGATTCGCGTCACGGGCATGTCCAGATTCGGCTGACCCGAGTCGTCGGCAAAGCCGTCATCGATGACGAACCTCGTTGGCGCGTTCACCTCCAAGACGTTCCAGTAACCGGAAGACTTCTCACCCTCTGGGCCGGTCATGAAGTACGTGACCCGTCCGCCCGAGCGGAGGTCGTGCTCTACCACCGTGGCCGGCCACATAGGTGGTCCCCAGGTGCGTTCGAGTTGACGCGGGTCGGCGTAGAGCGCCCACACGCGACTGATCGGTGCAGCGAACTCTGCGAACACCGTCATGGTGTGAGCATCGAGGTCTTTGTTGACACGAGTGATTGGCATATCGGTTTCCTTTATTCGTGAGGGTTCTCGGCGAGAATCTGATCCATCTGTGCGACGCGTTCGCGCCAGACCTGTTCGAGCACATCGAGTGCCGACCGCGCGTCGCGAAGTCCAACAGCGCTCGCCCGTAGGAGCGACTCGCGGCCACAGCGCTCCTTCGTGACGAGCCGCGCCCGCTCGAGCACGCCGACGTGTTTGTGCACTGCCGCGAAGCTCATCGGGTAGCGGCGGGCGAGCGCGGAGACCGAGTGCTCCTTGGTCATCAGCGTGCGCAGCATGTCGCGACGAGTCGCGTCGGCCAAGGCATGAAACACTTCATCGACGGCCGGTGCGCTGAGTCCGCGATCTATAACCATATGGTTATAGATTACAAAAGGAATCGTTTCCTGGCAAGCTCATCGCGATCGAAAGAAGGAACGTGCAACAGATGCAACCTGGGAACGAGAACGCCACCGTGTACACGACGAAGCGGATCATCACGATGGACCCGAACCGTCCGAGTGCGCAAGCGGTAGCGGTTCACGATGGGCGCGTCGTGGCGGTCGGATCGCTCGACGACGTTCGTGACGAACTCGGCGACCAACCCTTCACCGTCGATGGACGTTTCGATGATGCCGTGCTGATCGCAGGGTTGATCGATCAGCATCTCCATCCACTCCTCGGCGCAAGCACGCTGACGTCGGAGGTGATCGCACCTGAGGACTGGGTTCTTCCTACGCGCACGTACTTTGCGGCGACCGATTCCGCCCAGTACGACGAACGGCTTCGCGACGCGCACCGTCGAGTCCCCAGCGGGGAGTGGCTGTTCTCGTGGGGGTATCACCGGCTCTGGCACGGTGAGATGAACCGATCACGCATCGACGCGATCACGGGCGAGCGTCCGACCGCGATCTGGCAGCGGTCTTGTCATGAGTGGTTCCTGAACACCGCAGCGATCAACGAGTTGGGCATCACCGTCGAGAGCATGTCGGACCGTGGTCCAGCGAGTAGCCAGGTCGACGTGTTGCGTGGGCACTTCTGGGAGAACGGATGGATGATGCTCCTCTCGCCGCTCCTGATGCCACGCTTTCTCACCGAGGCACGATTTCGTCGAGGGCTCGCGCAGTTGGTCGAGTACCTCCACATGAACGGAGTCACGGCCATCAACGAGCCGGGCATCGCATGGAAGGTCGAGCCGTGGCATCTGTACCAGGAGATCCTCGGAGCCGACGACGTCCCCTTCACCACCACGTTCTTGGTCGACGGTCGCATCCAGTGTGTGCAAGGTATCGACCCTGCTGAGGTGGTGGTCGACGCCGAGAAGCAGGTTGCTCGCGCCCCGTCCGGCAAGGTATGCATGGTTCAGGGGCAGGTCAAACTGTTTGCCGATGGCGCGATCATCTCGCAGCTCATGCAGATGCGCGACCCGTACCTCGACGCCGATGGAAACCCCAACCCCGGCCATCACGGCGAGTGGATCATGAACTCTGCAGATTTACGTCGGTACTTCGATGCGTACTGGGACGCAGGATGGCAGATCCACATTCACGTGAACGGGGATCTCGGCCTCGATGTGCTGCTCGACATTATCGACGACGCCATGATTCGCCATCCACGGATCGATCATCGGACCACGATCGTGCACTTCGCCAACTCTACTGAAGACCAGATTGCCCGCATTGCTCGCCTTGGCGCGATCGTGTCGGCCAACGCGTATTACCCCGTCGGATTCGCCGACAAATACAGCGAGTATGGGCTCGGTGCAGATCGAGCCGACGCCATGGTGCGTTCGGCATCAGTACGCGCGCATAGAATCCCCCTGTCGTTCCACTCCGATCTTCCAATGTGTCCGTCGGACCCGCTGATGATGGCCAGCTACGCCGTGAACCGCATCACTCATTCCGGTCGAGTCGCGGGCCCCGAGCAACGAATCTCCGTGCACGAGGCCCTTATGGCCGTCACGGTCTGCTCTGCTCATTCATGGCGTCGTGAACATGACCTCGGTTCCATCGAGGTCGGCAAGATCGCGAACTTCACCGTGCTCGGCGATGACCCCTACGACGTCGATCCCCGCGACCTCGGCCGTACCCGGGTCCTTGGGTCCGTGTTCGAGGGCCGCTGGTTTCCGGTGCCGATCGCCCACCAAGAAGCCCGCCTGTCGACGCGCACCGTCATGGGCGACCGTGACCATGAGACTGACGTCGGCACGGGATGCGATCACGGGTGCGGCTGCGAGGTCGCTAACTTCTTGTTCGACCACATCGCCGAACACGGCTTCGCTGCCTAGGGTCCGTCGCTAGCCCCGCCAGCGGCCGTCAGTCGCTGGCGTCGATGGATGCGAGCGATACGTTCACGTTGTCCGGCAACGGCGGAAAGCGGAGGCTGAGCGCCCAGGCTGTGGCGACGAACGCGGCCGATCCCCACAGCGCGCAGGGGAGTCCGGCCAAGAGGTAGAGGACGCCGGACAGGAGCGTCCCAACAAGGCGGCCCGCGGCGTTGGCCGAGTAGTAAAAGCCAACGTCGGTGGCGACGTCGTCACCGTCGGAGTACGCCAGCACCAGGTAGGAGTGCAGTGAGGAGTTCATCGCGAAAGCCGCACCGAACACGACGAGCCCTCCAACGATCGCTGCGGTCTTCGAGAGGTCGAAAGCAACAGCAACGGCGATCGCCGTCGACACGGCAGCGAGAATGAGGCCCCAACGCTGCGTCGCTCTGATTTCGTCCACGTGCGTGCCGCCTCGGGCGAGGAGCTTCGGTGCCACGGACTGAATGACGCCGTACCCGATGACCCACAGCGCGAGGAAGGCGCCGACGCCGTAGTGGGACCACCCCAACTCGTCGGAGAGGAAGACGGGGAGTGCGACAACGAACCAGATGTCGCGGGCGCCGAAGAGGAAGAAGCGTGCGGCGGAGAGCCGGTTGATGGCAGTCGATTTCGACAGGATCGACCGAAGGGGCTTTTTCTTCTTCGACTTTCCGATGTCTTCGTCGAGCAACACGAGCAATCCGACGATGACCACCAAAAGGGCGGCGGCCATGGACCAGAGTGCTCGGTCGTAGCCGATCCATGCGAGCAGCGATGCGCCCAGGAAGAAGCCCACACCTTTGAGTGCGTTCTTCGATCCCGTGAGGATTGCCACGAGCCGAAACAGCGAGCCGTCGCCCGCAACGGTCTTGACGGCGCTCTTGGAGCTCATCTTGGTGAGATCTTTCGCCACGCCTGACAAGGCCTGCGCTGCCATCACAAAGGCGACCGAAACCCAACGTTGCCAGTCCGCTCGCTCGAAGGTAAGCGCGCTTAGCGCAACCACCTGCAGGCCAAGGCCGGCAACGAGCGTTCGGTTCAGCCCGCGTCGAGACCCAACCCACCCACCGAGGAGGTTGGTGAGAATCCCCATGAATTCGTACGCAAGGAACAGGAACGCGATGGAGACCGCCGAGTAGCCGAGCTCGTTGAAGTGCAGCAGCACGAGCATGCGCAGCGCGCCGTCGGTGAGTGTGAACGCCCAGTACCCGGCGGTGACGAGCGCGTAGTTGCGAAGCTTCACGACATCGGAAGGAGCGAGCCGGCCACCTTGGCGGCGAGTTCGGCGAGGCGAAAGGCGTACCCGTACTCGTTGTCGTACCAGGCGAGGACCTTCAGCATTCGTCCGTCGACGACCATCGTGGATGGTGCGTCGATGATGCCGGAACGGGTGTCGTTGGTGTAGTCGGCCGACACCAGAGGTCGTTCCTCGTAACCGAGGATGCCCTTCAGCGGACCGGCTGCCGCTTCGGCGAACAACGCGTTCACTTCTTCGACGGTGACGTCGCGCGTCATGGTGAACACGGCGTCGGTCAGCGACGCGTTGAGCAACGGGACGCGGACCGCCATGCCGTTGAGCTTCCCTGTGAGTTCCGGGTAGATGAGTGTGATGGCGGTGGCCGAGCCCGTTGACGTTGGGATCAGCGAGTTCAGGGCAGACCGGGCGCGGCGCAGATCGGTGTGGGGAGCGTCGACGATGACCTGCGTGTTGGTGACGTCGTGAATGGTCGTGATCACGCCGCGCTCGATGCCGATGCGCTCATGAAGCACCTTGACCACGGGGGCAAGGCA
This sequence comes from Acidimicrobiia bacterium, assembly GCA_031418035.1. Classification (GTDB taxonomy): domain Bacteria; phylum Actinomycetota; class Acidimicrobiia; order Acidimicrobiales; family JANYDT01; genus JANOYY01. The sequence continues at coordinate 18,978 of JANOWU010000260.1, read as the reverse complement.
GTTGGTCGTACATGACGCGGCGGTGACGATGTGATGTAGGTCGGCGTCGTAGAGGTCGGCGTTGCAGCCGATCACAACGTTGAGCACTCCGGCACTCTTCACTGGTGCGGCCACGACGACCTTGCGTACACCGCGGGTGAAGTACGGCTCGAGCGTCTCGGTGGTCTTGAACCGTCCTGTCGCTTCGATGACCAGCTCTACGCCGTGGTCGTCCCACGGCACTTCTCCGGGGGCGGGATGAGCAGAGAACGACACCGTTCGGTCGTCGATGACGATGTCGGCGCCGTTGCGCGCAACCGTGCCGGGGTAGCGGCCGTGAACCGTGTCGAACTCGAGCAGATGCGCGGCGGTGTCGGGGCCGCCCGTGATCTCGTTGATGTGGACCAGCTCGAGTCCCGTTTGATGCTGCAGTCCTCGCACGGCGAGGCGGCCCATGCGGCCGAATCCGTTGATGCCAAGTCGGATCGTCATGCGTTCACAGATCCTTCTTGAGGTCGGTTTGGAGTGAAGGCATCGATGCGGGCGGTCAGATCGGCGACCGCCGCGTCGAACGCCGCTCGGGTCCCTCGTGTGGCGGGGTCGGGAACGGACCAGTGCAGCCAGGTGTTGTCGGGGTCGAGTTCTTCGTGGGCTTGATCGCACACCGTGACGACGATCGGCGGCAGCCTGCGGATTGCAGCGAGGTCGCGCGGTATTGCGTCGGTTAGGTCGAGGCCGAATCGTTTGGCCGCAGCCACTGCTCCGGGGTGGACGTGATCGGCGGGATGTGTGCCCGCTGATGCGGCGGGCGTGCCGACCTTCGAGCGCCAGAGCGCGGCGGCAAGCTGGCTGCGCGCTGAGTTACGTGTGCATACGAACAGGGCGCGTCCCGGTTGGAGTGGACGTCCGGGGATGAGCCCCGGAAGTTCGGTACGGAGAAGGCGGACGTAGCGCCGGCGTCCGTCGCCGCTTGATCGGGTTCGATTGACGAGTCCGACCCGTTCGAGCACGTCGAGGTGATGGGCGAGGAGGTTCGACTCGATTCCGAGGAGCTGGCGGAGTTCGGTCGGGGCACGGTCCGATTGGCTGAGTTCGTCGACGATGGCGAGTCGAACCGGATCGCCGAGCGCCGCGTGGCGGGCGGCACGTTCCTGGAGGTCTTTCATCGCCGGTACCCTACTAGCTCGATCGCCATTGCCTCAGTAAACGTTGAGTGAATTCCTGAGTGAAGTTGTCCTCTCTGCCTACCCAACCGACTCGACGAATGCCTGCAGCGCAGCATTGACTGCAGCGGGCGCCTCTTGTTGCACCCAGTGCCCCGCGCCGGGGACGATCGTCGATCCCCGGAAGTCGGCGCACGATTCGGGAGCGAAGGAGAACAGGTCGAGCCCCGGCACGAAGTTGCGCACGGCATCGAGTTCGCCGGCAATGAATGTCGCAGGCTGGGTCAGTATCGGATCTGGACGCTCGCCCAGTTCGGCCGCATCGAGTACCTGGGCGCGGTAGCGATTGAGTGGGCCGTGCCAGCCTCCCGCTTCGATCGCCTCGGTGTAGGTCGCCAGCTCCTCCGCACTCATCCACGAGGGGAACGGGTCAGGGTCGATGAGCCCGTCGAGGAAGCGCGCATCGGCAGGCTTTTCATGGAGGAACAGCCCCGCGCCGTTTCCGCTAATGCTGTAGAAGATCATCCGGAGGCTCTTGGCCGTGTTGGCGCCGAACTCGGCTTCGGCGACGCCCGGCGTCTGAAAGTAGGTCTGGTAGAAGAAGCGATCCGCGTAGAGCTGCGTCCAGAGATCTGTTGACGGGATCGGCCCGACGGGCAAGTAGGGCACGCTCAATCCGGCCACGGCTCGAACCTTGGCAGCATGCAGGCGTGCCGTGTTCCACGCGATCGTGGCGCCCCAGTCGTGGCCGAACACGATCGCCTGGCCGTCGCCCAACGCGTCGATGACGGCCGCCGCGTCGCCGCAGAGTTCACTCAGGCGGTACGCGGCGATGTCGGTCGGCTTAGAGCTACCGCCATAGCCGCGGACGTCCATCGCGGCGACCGTGAAGCCGAGGCGGGCGAAGTGCTCCATCTGGTGGCGCCACGAGATCCAAAGCTCCGGCCAGCCGTGGATGCACAGGATAAGCGGACCGGAACCAAGGGTGGCGACGCGCAGGTCGATGTCGCCGTTGCGGACGGTTGTGAACGAGGCGTTGGTCATCGGCGGATCTTAGAGCGGCGCTCTCTTCGTGCTCGTTTGGGAGCGGATGGTCATAAAGGTCCGCCGGTGAAGTGTCGAAGTAGGGCGAATGGGCGACGATCGAGAAACCCCAAGCACAGGGCGCGTCGGGCGCGGCCAACGGGCAACTCTTCGGATACGTGCGTTCACCCTGGTTTCTGCCGCCGTTGCACTGTTCCTGTTGGCCAAGGTGAACGCTGGTGGCACTGCTGAAGGCTTCTTCAGTCCGTGGTGGGGCGTGCTCGCTCTCGCCGTTCTGTTCGCAGTAAGCGAATTGATGGTCGTGCACTTCCAGGTGGGGCGAAGCGCGCACACCATGTCGGTGATCGAAGCCACGTTCGTGATCGCGCTCTTCCATGCCACACCCACGGTCGCCTTCACGGCCCAGGTAGTCGGCTGCGGGGTCGTGCTCGTGGTCCATCGTCACCAACGCTCGACAAAGTTATTGTTCAACCTCGCCATGTTTGCCCTGGAGAACCAGTTGGCATTTGCGGTGTTCCGGGCTCTGACATCGAACTCGAATCGTGACTCGATGCCGAGCCCGGGCGACTGGCCCGCCGCTTTCGCAGCGGCTGGCTCGTTCACCGTGGTCGGTGCTGTCTTGGTGTTCGTGGTGATCTATCTCGCCGAAGACTCACCGGTCTTTCGCGACGTTCTCAACACCATCAGGGTGTCACTCCTGACGTCGGTCGTCATGGCAAGCGTCGGAATTGCCGCCGCGACCCTGCTCGAACTTTCGCCGGCAACTGCGCTCTTGTTCGCCGTGCCTATTGTCGGCCTGTACGTTACGAATCAAACGTTCGTTCGGGCCCAACGGCGGAGCGAGGAACTGGAGTTCCTTCGTGGCGCGTCGGCACGGCTCCTGGGGGAAGACCTTGCCGAGCAGACGCTATGGGCGGTGCTTGAGGCGGCGCGGGCCGAATTTCGAGTCGAGCTCATCCAGTTCGATTATCTGAGTACTGACGATTCGTCATGGCGTCGAGTTTCGTTCCGCAGGGGTCAGCCTCCGTCATCTGTCGTCGTCGAAGACCCGGCGCTGGCTGGCGTGTGTCCGTCTTCGGCCCTCCTGATCACGAACGCTTCCACGAGTGCTGATGCACTCTCGAAGGAAATCGCGGCCCGCGAAATCGGTGAAGACGTACTCGTTGCGCCGGTGCGCGTTCGCGGAGACATCAGCGGCGTCTTGGTAGTCGCGCAACCGTCGACCGAAGTCGTCTCGTTTGGAACCGAGGATCTTCGACTCGCCGAAATGTTGGCGACCCAGCTCGCATCAGCCATGGAGAACGCCCGCCTCGAGCAGTCCGTCGCGGAATTCCGGCAGCTGGAAACGAAGCTTGTCTTTGAACTCCAACACGACCCGCTCACCGGATTGCTGAATCGTGCCTCGTTTGCACGCCGTGTTCGCGAGGTGATTTCTCGGGTTCATGGCAACCGAACGAACGCCGTGGTATTCATCGACCTCGACGATTTCAAACCCATAAACGATGTCTACGGACATGCTGCGGGCGATCAGGTACTAAAGACAGTTGGCCAACGGCTTCTCGGTTCGATCCGACCCCACGACCTGGCTTCGCGTTTTGGGGGCGACGAATTCGTCGTGTTCGTGAATCCGGTCGCCAGTCGAGACGAGGCGGTAGAGGCGGCGAACCGTCTCCTCTCAATAATTCGACAGCCGGTGGTCATCGACGACAATCAGATCGTCAACCCGGGTGCGAGTGTCGGAATTGCTATTTCTTCACCCGACGACACCTACGAGGCGATTCTCGAGCGGGCCGACGCAGCAATGTTTCGTGCCAAGAAGCGGGGGAAGGGACATGTCGAGGTGCTCGACCCGACGATGGACGACGCCGTGCGCCGGGCCTACGAGTTGGAAATCGAACTCCATGGCGCACTTAGCCGCGGCGAGCTGCAACTCGTGTATCAATCGGTCCACAGGCTCAGCACCCTCGCAGTGGTGGGCTACGAGTGTCTTCTGCGGTGGAGTCATCCCGAACTTGGGGTGCTGCTGCCCGACAAATTCATGCCCACAGGCCTCGGTGCCGACGTCCAACGAGCAGTCAGACGATTTGTGTGCGAACAGTTGAGCGCCTCGGCCTCGGCTCTGACACGAGTCCCCGACGCCAGGACATGGTCAATCAACTTAGGGGCGGGACAGATCCTTGATGAGACGCTTGTCGAAGACCTGACGACGCTCGCCGGTCAACCCGATTTCGGTCCGGGTCGACTCCGTGTCGAGATTGCCGAGCCCGCCTTCAGCCGATCAGCCGAATCCGTGATTGCCCGCACCGACGCCCTGCGCCAAGCAGGGATCGGCTTGATCGTCGACGACCTCCGAATCGACGGGCTGAACCTGTCGCTGCTCGAACGGGCGAACCCGGTGGAGGTGAAGCTCTCTCAGAGTTTGGTACGTGATTTGGGTCATCGACGAGCGGCCAGCCCCTTCGTTCGTTCGGTCGTCGAATTGGGCCGAGATGTCGGGTTTGCCGTTGTTGCCAAGGGCATTGAAGATTCCTCGACTGCACAACTCGCCCAGGAGTTGGGCTGTGCACTTGGGCAGGGCTACCTGTTCGCTCGACCGGCCACGGTCGACGAGATCTCCTCGCAGGCCGCGCTTCGCCGCACGTGAGACCGGGGGGCGATCAGGCCTTGTCGTGCCATCAGGCCTTGTCGTGCCATGAGGCATCGACATTTAGCGCCAGCCAACACCTGACCACGAGGAGCCGGACCAGCTTGAGCCTGACCATGATGAGCCCGACCATGATGAGCCGGACCAGCTTGAGCCTGACCACGAGGAACCGGACCAGCTTGAGCCGGACCAGCTTGAGCCTGACCACGAGGATCCGGACCAGCTTGAGCCGGACCAGCTTGAGCCTGACCACGAGGATCCGGACCATGATGAGCCGGACCATGAGGAGCCGGACCAGCTTGAGCCTGACCAGGATGAACCTGACCACGTGCCGGTCGCGAGACGGCCGGCCGCATCGAAGGTCTGGTTGGTCCAGGCGCTCTTCGTGGATGATGCGAGGGCCCACGTCTTGGCGGAAAAGGCGCTCTTGAACGCCTGGTACTCACCCGACAGTACGTCTGACGCAGAGGTGCCGACATGGAAGGTTCCGCGTGCGTTCTCGAGGGTGCCGGTTCCGCTGGACGTGGGGAACGACTGAACGGTGGCCGGGGTCGATGCGCCGAGGGCGCGGGCGACGTCGATCATTCCGTTGCCCTGTTGGGAAGGCGGCATGCCAAGGGCGCGCGCCGTTGAGGTCAGCAGCGCTTTGATCTGGTCCGGTGTTGCTGTCGGACGTTGCTGGACCAGAAGGGCGGCCGCTCCCGCGGTAACGGCCGCAGCTTGTGACGTTCCCGAGCCGCGAAACATGCTTGTACACGTGAGCGTGTCGAAGACACGTGCCGCGGAGTGCGCCGTGTCGAGGAACGAGCCGGGGACGCGAAGGCCCGCGACTTGATCACCCGGCGCGACGACATCGGGGTTTCGTATCCCGTCGCCGATACTCGACCACTTCTCGACCTTGAACTTGAAGGTTTTGGGATCCAAGGTCGAACCGCCGACGGCGATGACGAAGGGATTGCGGGCGGGGTTGCCGAGTCCAGGAGCGCTGCGTCCTTCGTTGCCTCCTGCGACCACGACGACGATTCCGGCTTTCCATGCGTTTTCGACCGACAACGACAGCGGGTCGGTGCGGTAATCGGTCACGGCGTCGGTGCTGTAGGCAAGATTGACGACGCGGATGTTGCGGCCGTTCGCGGTCTTGTTCTGCACGACCCAGTCGAGCGCGGCGATGACTTGCGACGCATCCACCGTGCCATCACCGGCGCCGACCTTGACGTTGATGATTCGAGCTTTCGGGGCGACACCGACCGTCATCGCACCACCGGTCCCATCGCCGGCGATAATGCCGGCCATGTTGGTTCCGTGTCCGTGCACGTCGCGGTACCGAGTGCTTGTCGAGGGAGCGTCGAAGGAGAGATCGACCGCGTCGACCACCTTCCCTGCAGAGGCAAGGCCGGGCACCGCATTGACGCCGGTGTCGATCACTGCGACGTCGATGCCCTGGCCCTGGAAACCGGCGGCCCAGGCTGCTGGCGCACCAACGGCGACAGCCGTCGCTGGCACCGTGAGGGTCGCCGAATCGATCGCCGTCCCGGTACCGCTGCAGGCCGCCCAGCTGATGCCGGGGATCGCAACGTTCGATACGGCGGCAACGGTGGGAAACAAGACTGCCGCCGTGAGTCCGGCGAGACGGGCTGTGGTTTTTCTACGGAACATTTCGATACCTCCAAGATACGACCGACGTACCCTACGATCACTCTGCGTGTTCGAACATAGGCCGCGCGACTCGGCACCGGGGCTCACGAATGAACCGCCGCTCAGTACTCGGATCGGTGTGGTTGCAAACTGTCAACATACGTGTTGAAATTGTTGCGTCTGCCAGTTGGCAAACGTCTAGGGAGGAACGTTCCATGAGGAAGTCCGTGTTGATCACCGGTGCCGGATCAGGATTCGGAAAGGGAGCGGCGCTTGCCTTGGCGGCGCGTGGCCATCACGTGATCGCCACGACCGAAACGGCGCAACAGGCTGCCGCGTTGGCCACCGAGGCACCGCAACTGCAGGTCCAGAAGCTCGACATCACCACCGACGACGTGGACAAGGCAAGTGCTTGGACGATCGACGTTCTTTTCAACAACGCCGGGTTCGGACAGACGGGACCGATGGCCGACGTGCCGATGGACCGGCTCCGCAAGATCTTCGAAGTGAACGTGTTCGGCACCGTCGCCATCACCCAAAAAGTTGTTCCGCAAATGGTGGCCCGCAAGAGCGGACGCGTGATCATCATGTCGTCGATCGGCGGTGTGCTCGCGGCACCCGCGTTCGGCCCGTACTCGATGACGAAGTTCGCGCTCGAGGCGATGGGTAAGGCGATGCGGGCTGAACTCGCCGGCGTCGGCGTCGACGTGACGTTGCTCAACCCGGGCCCCTACAACACCGGTTTCAACGATCGGATGGCCGACTCCATGTGGGAGTGGTTCGGCGCCAACTCGGTCAGCGCTGGCGCAACGGAACTCTTCGAGATGATGCGAGGCATCGCGACCACCGATCAGATGGATCCAACCGAGGTCGTGCAACGTATCGTCGAGCTTGTCGAGGCCGAGACGACGACGGAGAACAACTTCGTTCCCTCCGACATCTTGGAGACCCTGACTGGCCGCATCGACGGATAGGCCGAGTAACAACGACCCCAAAGTGGTGCGTGGCGATCGCAAGGGTCAAAGAATTCCTGACAACGTAAAGCGCCCTTTGCTTTTCGGATCAGTAATTTCTCGGTGTAATTTCGATGTCTCCGTGGACCATAGGCACACGTATGTTTAGGACCGATGACGTCGGCTCCAACGTGGCGCCGTCGGGTGCCGTGAGGTCCCACTGTGTGGGCTCGGCACCGACAAGTTGGAAGTGTGTGCGCACTCGCGGGTTCTCGACCAGCGGGGCCAGTCGCAAGTGGGGCGCACCACCGATCCATTCAGCCCGCGTGAGTGCGACACTCGGAAAGTCGACGCCGACGATCTGTGGACACATTGCGAGGGGCGCAGCCGAAAGCCGTTCCCACATCCCGCGTCCGCCGGCTTCGGCGGCAGCGAGGAACGCGTTGAACTGACCACGCGGATGTGGTTCGTTGAGCCCCATGCCCCACGTGAACTCACCGCGGGCACCGTCCCATGTCGGCTCATAGGATGCTTCGATCGCTGCCGACAACCGTGTGGCCAGGTCGTCGAGACCCCATTCACGGGCGAGCAGTAACGACGACCCGTAGGCGCGACTGGCCCGGAGGGGCAACGTCGGATCGCCGTCGAGTCCAACCGCGGCACAGCCCGCGTCGAATAGTCGCCGGACGTCGACGGGCCTGGTGATGCACTACCTCGAGCACTGGACCCCACTGCTACGCGAGATCCGAAGAGTTCTTGCTCCACAAGGCATTATGGCGTTTTCGACTCACCACCCAACGATGGACTGGACGTTGCACAGCCCCGACAACTACTTCACCAAGAAACAGTCCACTGAGGTCTGGGTCAAGGGTGGAAAAACTTTGAACTCCATGGGCAAACCTTCCGTCATCTCGACGGCCAGCCGACCGTGGGAACTCCCAAAGGGCGGGAAGCACACGTTCAACAGCCGAAGCCGGTCATTGTGTCCGGGTAGATACCCGGCCAAGCCACGATGAACGTAAGCCGACGGGGATACTGCCCCATACGGGGGATCTGCCGGCCCCATGCGCAAAACTGCCGGTCGTCACCCTCACCGTTCGCTGAACAGCTCCTCAATGCGGAGTGACTCGCCGAGTTGTCGACCGGTGACCCAATGCACCGATGATTCGAGATCTTCGACCGTTGCTCGGGCTGACTCCAACAGTTGTTCAACACGGTGCGCTTCCGCCGGCGGAAGCTTGGCGCCGTTCTGCGCGCGCAGGCCGACCGAGAATCCGGCGAGTCGGAGCGCATCGGCATGCTGCCCTTTGAAGGAGGCAATCGCCGCGAAGTCGTCAACGAGGTACGCGATTGCCGTCAAATCGCCAAGCTCTCGGCTGATCGTCAAGCTCTCATCGAGAGCAACTACGGCTTCCTCAAAGCGGCCCTGATCGATAAGCACGTCGGCGAGGGTGTTCAACGAGAGTGCTAACCCGGTGCGATCACCAAGTTGACGACGGATGAACAGGCTCTCACCGAGCAGTGATTCGGCTTCGCTGAAACTGTTCCGATCCGCAGCGACACAGGCTTGATTGTTCAGGAGCTGACCCAACGCCCACCGGTCACCCACCTCGCGAAACAACGCAACGCTTTCGTCGTTGAATCGATGCGCTTCAGCTAGATCTTGTTCGAAACGCGCAATAATCCCCTGATTGTTCAACAGGACTGCAACACCGTGTTTGTCCGACAATTCGCGACGAAGGTCCACACTTTCGTGGTTGTAGCGCTTGGCGGTCGCATAGTCGCCCCTCCCTGCAGCAACGGCTGCTGCTCCCTTCAGTGCATGTGCGAGAACGCCCTTCCGCTCGGTTTCGTCAGTGATCATCGTTGCGAGCTCGCTGCTTTGAGAGAAAAGCTCTGCCGCTTCGCTGTAGTGCCCCCGAAGTCGTTGGACCTCGGCGAGCTCGGCGGTCGTGCGGCTTCGACCGGCAACGTCACCGAGCACCGCATAACGATCGCCGCTTCTCGCCAACCAGGCCACCGCATCTTCATACGAACCTCGCTTGCGTTCGAGTACGCCAAGAGCAAACTCCGCTCGAGCGCGTCTCACATCCGCGCCGATGGAGGTCGCGACGGAGAGGGCCTCACGATTTGATGCATCCGCTTCAGACCATTCGCCCACGAGTTCTTGGACTTGCCCAAGTTGCAACAAAACGCGGATTCGATCGTCGCCGGCAACTAATGGCAACACTCTACGGAAGTAGTTGATTGCCGAGAGGTTTGCTCCCGCCGTTCTGGCAGCCTCCGCCGCTCGCAACAGGAACTCGCGGCGCTTACCTACGTTTTCGCTGAGGTCATAGTGATGGGCCAGAAGGTCGAGCTGTGTCTCGATTTCATTGCCCTGCGCGGCCTCGATGTAGAGCCCGATCTGTTCGTGCAACATTGCGCGTGTGGCAAACGACAGCGTCTCGTAGGCAACCTCTTGTGTCAGCACATGTTTGAACAAGTATGACAATTCCGGCTCTGGGGAATCGAGCAGGGTCAGGTCCATTTCGAACAGCAAGTCAAGATCAGCGCGCAGACCATCACTTTCGGCAAACGGTGGGTATACGCCCGTCAACATGGCGACGCGAAAGATACGGCCGATCACACTCGCAACCTTCACTGCGGTCTTTTGATCTTCTGTCAGGTGATCGATACGGCCAAGGATCAAACTGAAGAGGCTGTCGGGGAGATCAAGACGATCAAGCGTCGCGAGGCCCCTCGGGTCGATACCGTGGTCAGAAAAAAAATGCAACAGTTCCTCGACGTAGAACGGGTTGCCCTGCGTGCGAAGACGCAACTCTTCAACCAGCCTTGCGAACGATTCGGCCGAAGGCTGGCCCGGGGAGTCGTCGCTCCCGATCGGATAGAGCTGTTCGAGTTTGGCTCGGGCAAGATCAGCAAGGCCATCGGGAGAGAGCTCCGAGAGCGGAACTTCTGTAAACGTCCGCAGGGAACGAAGTCGTAATCGTGTGAGGTCCGCATTTTCCGTGGTGCGGTACACGATGAGCACGGCCACCGCCACGTCACTCGACGCCTGCGCGATTGCGTCGAGCAAGTCACTCGACAGCGGATCAATCCAGTGGGCGTCCTCAATAACGAGAAGGATTGGTTGCTCGGTTGCTCGGGCTCGGACACAGTCCACAAGCAGGGACTCGAGGGACGCCTTGCGAAGCGTCGAGTCGAATGACGCCGTCAGGTCGTTGTCGTCAATGTCGAGACCTATGACCGGTCTAAGCAACGGTGTTCGTGCCGCAAGGAGCGGGTCGATCGCCGCCAGTGTGATGGCAACGTCTCGAATCTGCTCCTCACCGGATTGCCTCGGGTCCACTCGCAGCACACCGCGGATAAAGTCCTGCCAGACGAGGTAACTCGCGTTCATGCCGTAGGACTGGCACTGCCCACCGAAGACGGCCATCCCGGAGCCGTATGCCTCGCGAATAACTTCGGCGACCAGTCGCGACTTCCCCATGCCGGCGTCACCGGAGATCCCAACGATTTGGCCTCGACCACGCGCCGCACTGGTCAGGATGGAAACGATCTGCGCAAGTTCACGATCACGACCCACCATAGGGAGGGAGTACTCGACTTGGCGAAGACCAAGAGAGTCACGATCGGCAAGCCCGACGAGGCGCGACGCTCGAATCGTATTGGCTTTTCCCTTCACATGCAGCGGCGCCATCGTTTCCCACACGAAGGCATCCGTTGCCGCCTTGCGGATCGCGTGATCGACGACCACTTCGCCTGGCGCCGCAGTCGTCATCAGGCGCGCCGCAAGGTTTACCTCGTCGCCGAGGACGCCGTAGGTCCGCCGAGTCACGCCTCCATATGCACCCGTTCGGAGTCGGCCCTGCGCAATCCCGATCTGTAGTTCGCCGACACCCGGCCATCGAAGTTCTCGAAGTTCAAGAGCGGCTGCGACCGCCCGAACGACGTCGTCGCCGTGAGCGATCGGTGCACCGAACGCGGTGTTGAGATAGCTGCCCTTGTCGCCGATCGTTACCTGCAGGGCATAGCTCTCGTATCGATTCAGGATTTCTTGTACCGCTCCGATGAATCCGTTGAGATCTGTTTCCGCCGCAGGGTCGCCGTCGTAGTCAATGCCTCCGAATCGGATGAACATGGAAACCGCCGGACGCAGTTCGGTCAAGAACTCGCCCAAACTGCGAAAAAGTCGAGAAGCTACGGGCGGAAGCAGCCATGGCCGAATTTCTTCTTCGGTCAACGCGGCATCGTCCAGAACGGGCCATGGATCGGGCGAGACGACGGCGGTCAGCGAGCGCACGACTGCAAATCGCTCTCCGGTTTCGTCGTCGCTTCTCCATTCAAGGTCCCCAATGAGATGTTGTGAAGCAGTGAGCACAGCAACAGCCGACTCGTCCAGCAGCACATCACCGCGCTCGGCGTGATGCTCTGCCCGCGCGAGTCGCTGAAGGGTCTCGCCGGCCAAGACATCAACGGTTTGAATGGCCGCGTCACCCACGAGGTATCGAACTACAGGCCCGGCTGCGACAGCGACCTTGACCGCGAGTGACACCACGCCGACACCGGGAATGTCAAGTGAAGCAAACTGCGTCATGGCGACCTGGATGCCAAGCGCGCAGGTTGCTGCGCGGTGAACCGCTGTCGGCAGTCCAGTGGGTAACACCGCTGGTCCAGAAGAGTCCGGCGACGATTGTCTCCAACCTCCGTCACCGCTGTCGTCGAACCAGCACATGATGGCGTCGCCGCTGAAAGTCAGCACGCTGCCTCGCTGGGCATCTACCTCTGCGATGAGTGCGTCGTAAATCCTATTGAGCTGTATGGGGAGTTCTTCTGCTCCTCGTTGTGGACCGAGTGCATTGACCAATGCTTCGGTCAGAGGCGTGAACCCGGAGATATCTGCGAACAATGCAGTGCCGTGTGTCCGCGTGGGCAGATCGAAGCCAGCCACGAGGGCGTGGCGTCGATCTGTCGGGATGTAGGCAAGCGGGGACTCGCTCAGATCAACACCCCGGTGACGACGAGTTGGCGGTCACGGTCTTGCCGTTGAGTCGCCATGAGATCGACCCGCTGTTGAACCCGGTTGTGAACACATTGCTTCGGGCACCTGCGAGGAACACCTGAGGCTGACCCCGAAGTGCCGGCAACGACGTGAAGGTATTGTCGGTGAACGGAATCGTTGCCAACACCACTGCGTAAGCGGCAGCGTTGTCATATCCAAAGCGCGCTTGGTATCGCGGGTTTGCCGATGCGCCACGGTCGATAACACACTCACGTACGGGCGTGACATTTGGGTTCACGTTTGTCCGAACCGTGATTTCGTCAGTGCCACACAATCCTGCGGCGTTGCAGATACGGAAGGTGACGACACGGGTTCCAGCCGAGCTGTACAGGTTTGCCGCAATGAACCCTGGGTTGTTGTTCAACACCAGCGGACTGAAACTCGCATCTGCCCTCCATCGGACGGCCGCGGTAAACGGTCCCGACCCACCGTTGCTCGTGAACGTTCCGCTGACAACAACAGCGTTGGTTGGGAACCCAACATCTTCGAGACCGACGATTCCCATGTTCGCTGAAACCACCGGACCGACGGCCCCGGAGGCCACCGTGTACGTGACCGTTTGTGGTGTGCTGTTTCCCAGCGCATCAGTGGCGTTGACGGTGAAGGACTTGAGTCCTGGCGTCGTTGTGTCAAGCACCTGTCCATTCGGGACTGGCCCAACACAGGTTCCGAGTCCTACCCCAGCATCGGTGCACGAATAGGCCGCGTTGACGACGTTGCCGACGGTGAACGTTGCGCCCGAAGTTGGGCTGGTCACGGAGATGACAGGTCCGGTGCGATCGATCTTCACGGGACCAAACGTCGTCGTCGCACTTGTTCCGCGCGTGTTGACGACTGTTCCGACGACGCTCGGTGTCACTCCCTCGGCGGTCACCGTCTGAGCCGGACTACAGCTGGTGACACCAACGGTGTCATTGCAAACGAAGTTCACCACGACGTTCTGGCTCGTCCACGTGTCGGTAACATATGTGGACGTATCAGTGTTCTTGGCCGTCGCAACGATGGTCGGCGGTGCGACCGCGTTCACCGTCACGGAGACTGCAGTGCTTTGCGCGCCGAGGTAGTTCTCGTCGACGGGAGAGCTTGCAGTTGTGCCACCGAAGTGAGCTACGACGCTGTAGGTTCCGGCCGGAACGGTGATTGGGCCGAGAGGGGCCGAGCCCCAATAGTCGGCAATGGTCGAACGAACGATCGGAGCACCACTCGTTGGCGTGAGCACGAAAACGATGGACTTTCCTCCGAGGTTGCGACCGGTCGAGTCACGCAACGTTGCCACCACGGTGTTAACAGTGCCAGCTTCGAATGTTGAGGTGGGTGGTGTCAACGCAACCACCGTCGACTCCTTTGTCACGGAGAAGGAACTAAGCGCGCTTGAGGTTGTGTACTGCTCCTCGCCTCGAAACGTTGCCCTCACCGAGTACGACCCTGGGGAGAGCACCGGCGTGAGTGTCGCCGATGCGGTGCCCGAAGCGTTGGTGACGGCTTGCACTTGTTGTCCGGCAACGTCGAAGATCACGACACGACCCGTCAGTGCTGGAGAGAGTTGCGCTGAGAAGGTGACTGGGCGTTGGTATGCCACCGAACTTGGCGCCGATGTAAACGAGATGGTCGTGATCGCGGGAGGTGGGGGCGAAGCGATCGTTCCGGCCACCATGTAGTACTGGCCCAACTTGGTCGCGATCGACGTGAGACCTGCGCCGTTCACTGCGTGCGCCATGAAGCGAACATCGCCAGGGTTTGCGCTGCCGATGTCAAGTGTTCCAGTCCAGACCGTCGGGTCGGGATCAGCAGAGGCATCAGGGGTGAGATCGATCGGCGCCCACGTCCCATGGAACGGACTTCCTGGGAGCCCGGTGTAAAGAACCCACACCTGTTGCACACCTGCCGATCCGTCGTTTTGCACGTTGACCTTGAACGTCACGATGGAACCATTGGCCGATGCGGATGCGCCGAAGATTTCCGGTCCGGGGCTGACCGCTGCGGCTTTGGTGACGGCCGACGACGCTGGCGCGGTCCACGTATCTGGCATGTAGAAGAAGGCCATATCGAGCCTGTCGAAAGTGCGCAGCGTTCCGTCGGTTGCCCCCGGCGCAGTTGATTTGAACTGTGCGGGGAACGACACCAGTTTGGTTGCCCCGCCCGTGATGGCGTCGTAGAAGTTCGGCGACCATGTTTGGGTTGGATAGAACGTCTCAGAGTTGAACGACCGATGCGGACCGGACGCTTCCGTGTTCGGTGACGCAGTGAGCGGCGTAATTCCGCCGCGGTCCGTGTAAGCACCGCCGCGAAGAGCTACTCCGCGCAACACCTTGCCAGGAAGACTTACTTGGTTGATCTCCTTTGGCAGGATCGGTTCAAACGGGTTCGCGACCACACCGTCACGGCCGGAGAAATACGTCGTGGTGACGTTTGGTCCACCGTTGATGTTCGGCAGCACCTTGGTGTTTGCCGCGATTGTTGGTGTGATTGTTCGCGTTGTGCTGCTGAGTCCGAAGTTCGCACCCGGACCCGCTACGACATCACCGGCGGACGGAACGATTGATGGGGAAATCGGCGCCGGTCGCCGTGGGCCTGGCATGTTGACCTTCATCATCGGAAGACCGTAGAGGGTCATCGCTACGAGGGTCTTTTCATCAAGGCCCGTCATCTGCGCGGTCGTCGAAAGGTACTGACGCTTTGCGGCAACAAGCGCGCGGCCAAGTGAGATTGGTCCCGGACCGGTTCGCATCTGTTGCACAAAGTTCACGGAGAGTCGCTCGCCGTACTCCACGAGCTCGGTATCTCCATAGGCGTAGCCGGTCGCAGCGATGTAGCCAGCGGCTCCTTTTCGCAGGAATGCTTTAGCCCAGTCGGGGTCTGGCGACGCACCCTCCAATAGATCAGGTGACGTGATGGTGTAACCGCTATGGCAGCCAAGAGCGAGGACGACGGTGTTTGCGAGGTTCACCGTTGAGTTTGCGACCTCTTCTGCAGAGAGTTCAGTCTTGTAGTCAGCAGCCAGGAGGTTGCCCGCAGCGAAGTGTCCGGTGAGCAACACGAGGTCGTGATTGCCTGCGAGCAGTTTCGTCTTCAGTTGTGTCGCTGTCCATGCTGATGGCGCTGTCGGTTGTTCGCCAGGCGCTTGGATGAGTGTTTCCGGTGTCGCCGCAGTGCCGATTGCGACATCCGTCGCGATCTCCAGCGCGGCGTCGCCAACGAAGTCATAGCCAGTCACAAGCGATGAGTCGGGTACGACAACGCCATTCGTTGCTATGTAGGCATCGACTGCGGCTGTGACATCGGCCGCTGTATCGACCAGGCGTCCGACAGCAGTCGACGGCACCGCAATCGTGCGACCGTTCAAGGGCAGCTGCACATCGGATCCGTAGAAGTCCTGCCCTGCGACAAGCCCGAGACGCAAGCCAGCTTCCGAAGGTGTCGAGGGCGCAACTGGCGGAACATAGTCAGCCTCGCTGGCCAACCCGGCGACGTCTTGCACCTGGTGGAACGGAATGACGTCGGCACCGCCGGCCAACACCACGTATTCCACCGAGCCTGCATTGGCGGTCTTGTGGGCGTCGATGACCGCCTTAATCTCGGTTGCGAGAAGGTTCTTTGCGCTCGGGCATCCCGGGAACGCATCGGCTTGCGAGCGGGCAAAGTCGACTCGTGGATACGTCGTTCCGGCGAGATCGACGACGACACCTTGTACGTCAGCGCGTGCAGAAAGGGTCTGAAGCTTGGCAAGCGCCGTTGTCCGTTGTGCTGGTGTTCCGGGGATCCGCGACGAGTCGGTCACGATGACGCTTTGGCGGTTGGTGTTCGTCGCGTTCGCATTGACTGCGAGATTCGCCGGGATGGGTTGCAGCGTGCTGCACACTCCGCCGTTGACGTTCACGCTGAGCTGGAACGGCGTCGTCAGGTTGTAGGGGCCGACAACTCGAACGTAGAGGTTCTCTTGGAGGTCGTAGGTGTTGCGTTCGATGGTTTGTATAGGCGCATATGGATCGACGGCTGCGGCGAGAAGAGATCGTCGCGAGGCGCTGCCGTATGCGTCGGTCGATCCGCTCGGTAGGAAACCGCTTGGCAGAAACCCGGACGGGAGGAAGCCACTCGGAAGGAAGCCAGAGGGAAGCGAACCGCTCGGAAGGAAGCCGGACGGAAGGAACCCGGTTGGCAGAAATCCAGATGGCAAGGAACCACTTGGTAGGAAACCGCTCGGCAGAAATCCCGACGGCAGAAATCCGCTCGGTAGAAATCCGCTCGGCAAGAAGCCTGAAGGCAGAAAACCACTTGGCAAGAAGCCGCTTGGTAAAAAGCCTGAAGGTAAGAACCCGCTTGGTAGGAATCCACTTGGCAAAAAGCCGCTGGGTAGGAAACCGCTTGGAAGAAATCCGCTCGGCAGGAATCCGGAGTCGGCCGCCTGCGCGCTTAGTACTGCGGCACTCGTGGGATTGGTCAAGCCGTTGTAGAACGGATTTGGATCGCGGTGCAAGGTGACCGCGCTTCCAGCAAGACCGGCCAAAGTCAAGGTCACCTTGTCACCGGGGTTCACCGCGAACTTGAACCATTTCTCCTGCCCGCGGTCAGTGAAGTATTGACTCGCGCTGCCAGCGATAGGCGCGGCCGTGGCCCACGTCAGGTTCGTGGTGGAAGCGGCCCGGCAATACGAGAACTCCGATGTGTCACCTGTCGTGAGATCTGTCGCTGTGGTCGAGATACCGGCTGGCTCGCCGAGTCCGCCGGACAATGTGGCATCGAAGGAGGCAATCCCGGATGCGTTCGCGGTAGCTGACACCTCCCCGAGGTAGACGGCACCACCGCCAAAGCCCGATGGATGACAAACGGGGGTGGCGAACACGTCGATGCCATAGGCGCGCCCTGGGACACCATCAAGCGTGCCTTGCACGCGCGTCGTTGATCCAACGACTGAGGCCAGAGTCAGGACCGGGTAGTTCTGATAGCGGTTCGGCCCGGTGACGACACCTTGATGGTTGAAGTTGACTGTTGGCTGCGTGGGTGGAAATGGTGGGGTTGGGAATGGTCCAAGATCGATCGGCAAAAAGAACGGAGCAGATGCAGCGTTCGGCCCGACAGCGGGTTCGTCGAGGATGGTGTTGCCGCGGATCCGATTTCCAATGTTTCCGGGTAGGACTCCGGGTGCGACGTGGATTCCCGTCCAGAGCCTTTTCCGAATTCGGTTGCCAGCCCCAGGACTGGTCCCACCAATGATGTTGTTGCTTCCGGCGACCAAAATCGATTGCTGCCGATTGATGATGGTTGGGGCGGGATTAATGACTGGAAGGTTCGCACCATTTACATCGATATCGAAAGTGTTCCCGAGCACGAGGTGATTACCGCCACCTAGGAAGAGGTGCGTGCCTGCCGCTCCTCCGAACATGTTGCCGCGTCCGTTCCCTCCGATGATGCTGTTTGTTGTGCCGTTGTTGATCGCGAGCATGGTTCCGACGGTGGTGGTGTTGGCGACGGTTCCGGTGCGGTCGATCCCGAATCGGTTGCACTCCATCAAGGCGAAGCTCGACTGCACGTCGATCTGGACCCCACCGGCGGGGAACTTGCTGAAGGCGAGGCCTCGAAGGGTCGAACCGTCTGTCCCTGGGGCGAGGCGCAGCACGCGGTTCTGGTTCGCCGGGATTGCGCTGCCGTCGATCTCTACCTGCAACGAGGCCGGGAAGCCGCTGCAACTCGCTCCAGGTTGCGTTAGGCCATCGATGACCACCTGACCGGTGATGTCGGGCAGTTGGAAGCTCAAGGCGATCGTCGGGGTCCCAGCGATGTTGAAATTGATGGTGTCGAGTCCGGGAAGGTTGTTGGCCTCGGTGATTGCGGCGCGCAGTGTGCATGTTCCTGCGCCGTCGACGTTGCACACGCCGTCGAGAGCGAGGTCAAGCTGGTCCCCCGTTGAGTTGACGACGAAGGTGGTGGCGGCGTGGGCGCCCGGAACTTCGATGAACGGTGACCCCACCAACGCCATCGCACCGACGATGACGATCCCTACTGCCGTCCTTGCCGTCTTGTGCATTCTGTCAACGCGCATGGCCATCCCCTGTCTTGAAGAGAGTTCTCTATCCGCCGAACGACGGACAGGGTTAGTGTCCACAAACGCGTGTTACAGAAGCGCGTCACCCTGCGAACCGTGACCAACGCCACGGCGATGTGAACCATGCGTGCATCGCTAGTCGTGGACATCGGATTAATTCGCGGCGAAAAGTGGACCCACCGAAACGCTCGACAGACTTCAATGCCTGACATGGTGTCAACGGCCATTCTTCCCCGCTGGCGGCCAGCAGGTTTCCCCGTGGATGGTCATGAGTTTTCCCCGCGGGTGGCATGGTTTTCCCCGGCGGGGGTGGTTGTTAGTGGCCGAGGGGCTTGACTCCTTTGCCGGTGGTGGCTTGGGCGAGGCGGACGGAGTCGCCGGTGGTGACGATGACGTGGGCGTGGTGGAGGAGGCGGTCGACGAGGGCGGTGGCGATGGTGCGGGGCATGAGTTCG
>JANOWU010000259.1:0-24390 GCA_031418035.1 Acidimicrobiia bacterium | reverse complement strand
CCACCAACAACTTGCCGTTCACCCTGCAACTCGCCGTCGAGTGGGTTCTGGGATAGCTGTGGGTCCTAGGGGGAGCTGTGGGCGGGCCCATGCGGAGCTGCGATGCCATCGCGACCAGGAGAGGTGGACCGACACCACTAGGGTTTTGCGATGGTCGAGAGTCCGGCTCCGAATCCACCGCCACGACGCCTGCGAACCGGGCTGTGGCTGTTCCCGAGCGGTTCGGCTCGCGAACTTGTCGACGCGGTCGTGGCAGCGGAGGAGGGCGGATTCGATGAGGTGTGGATCGCTGACGAAGGCGTCATGCGCGAGCCACTGGTGTTGTTGAGTGCAGCCTCGCAGCGAACGACACGAATCAGATTGGGCATCGGCATCACGACGCCGGCCCTCCGTCATCCCGGCGCGCTGGGTTCGTCGATCGCCACCCTCGACGAGCTGAGCGACGGGCGCGCCTTACTCGGGCTCGGGGTGGGAGGCGCGCTCACACTCGACCCGTTGGGGATAGACGTCGAGCGCCCCGTTCGAATGATGCGCGACGCGATCCGTGTGGCGCGCGCGGTCATCGCTCGTGAAGCGGCCGAGGGCTACGCCCCACCCACTCACGCGATGCCAGCGCGTCAGGTTCCGATATTCGTGGCGTCGCGCGGCGAACAGATCAACAGGCTTGCGTCGAGGGACGCCGACGGGGTGTTTCTCTCCGGTATTGCGCTCGATCGAATTTCCGAAACGATTCGGTGGGCGCACTCGGTTCGTCCGGTCGATCTCGCCCTCTTTCCTTCCGCGCGATTTCGCGACGCAGACCCTGCTGATTCGCCCGACGCCGCAGCGCTGGCCGGCAGTCCCGGGCACGTGGCTGAACTGCTTGTTGACCTTGCTGCACAACACGTGCCGACCACGATCGGGTTGTGCCTCGTCGACGGAGACGATCTCTCGACGATGGTCCGA
Organism: Acidimicrobiia bacterium; assembly: GCA_031418035.1. Classification (GTDB taxonomy): domain Bacteria; phylum Actinomycetota; class Acidimicrobiia; order Acidimicrobiales; family JANYDT01; genus JANOYY01. Next base: position 23,445 of record JANOWU010000259.1, on the reverse strand, counting down.
CGAGCCGTCGAAACCATCGATCGTTTCCGGCGGTGACCTCGCCTGACCTCGCCTGACCTCACCTGACCTCACCTGACCTCGCCTGACCTCACTCGCGACACGACGACTCCGACGTGAGAGGCTCGACGGCATGGCTTGGCAAAACGAAAAGACGCTGCACGAACTCGATGCTCCGCTCGCCGTCGAACACCTCGTGTTCGAGGTACGAGCCGACGCCTTCGAAACATGGAAGGCCGCGGAGTTCGAGTTTTGGACGAAAGGGTTGGCCGATCGATTTCCGTCATTCGTCGGGAAGGAGACCTGGGTCGCCAAGCGTGGCGGGATCTTCAAGGTGACCGTTGTCCTCTACTGGACCAGCGTCGAGGAGTGGCACGCCATCGATCCGGTATGGCTCGAAGAACACGAGCGGCGCTTCGCCGAGGTGGTGGGTGCAGACAACGTCCGACTCGTGAGCGAGGGACATACCGTGGATCAGTATTACAAGGTGAGCGAGTACCGCTGACGCTGCGAAAGGCGCTTTGAACGGTGTTTCCGGTATGGTTCGAACCTATGGAAAACGCACAGAAGTTCTACATCGACGGAGCCTGGGTTGCTCCGAGCACCGATGCCCGACGCGACGTCATCAATCCCGCAACGGAACAACCGGTCGGCACTATTGCGATGGGCGCCGCCGCCGACGTCAACGCGGCCGTGGCTGCGGCGAAGGCGGCGTTCCCGTCCTTCTCGCAGACGAGTGTCGAGGAACGCCTCGCCCTCTTGAATCGGATCATGGAGGTGTACAAGACCCGCATGCCCGACATCGCTGCGGCCGTCACGTCGGAGATGGGGGCGCCGTCGGTGCTCGCCGGGCGAGCTCAGGCTCCGTCGGGTCTCGGCCACTTCATGGCCACCACAAAGGCTCTGTCGGAATTCGAATGGGCCGAAGACGTCGGCACCAGCCGCATCGAGTACGAACCGATTGGCGTCTGCGCATTCATCACCCCGTGGAACTGGCCGCTCAACCAGATCGTGGCGAAGGTTGCGCCGGCGATCGCCGCCGGGTGCACGATGGTGCTGAAGCCATCGGAAATGGCTCCCCTCAACGCAATCCTGTTCGCCGAAGTCATGCACGAGGCAGGGGTCCCCAAGGGTGTGTTCAATCTGGTGAACGGTGACGGCCCGACCGTGGGCGTCGCCCTCTCGTCGCATCCCGACGTCGACATGGTTTCCTTCACTGGTTCGACACGCGCGGGGGTCGAGGTCGCGAAGAACGCCGCACCTACCGTGAAGCGTGTGCATCAAGAACTCGGTGGCAAGTCTGCCAATATCATTCTCGACGACGCCGACGTTGCGGCAACCGTGGCACGCGACGTCTCGCGCATGTGCGTGAATTCTGGGCAATCGTGCAACGCAGGAACCCGTATGTTGGTGCCGGCAGGGCGCATGGCCGAGGCGATCGAAGCTGCAGCCGCGGCGGCCGCAAAGATCACCGTCGGCGACCCACTCGCTGAAGGCACCGTGATCGGACCGGTCTCATCCAAGGCGCAGTTCGACAAGGTGCAGGGCCTCATCCAAAAAGGTATCGACGAGGGGGCGACGCTCGTCGCCGGCGGCGTCGGGCGTCCCGAAGGGCTCACCTCGGGTTACTACGTACAGCCAACCGTGTTCGCGAATGTCACGAACGACATGACGATTGCGCGCGAAGAAATCTTCGGTCCGGTTCTGTCCATTCTCGGATACGACAACGAAGACGATGCTGTCGCTATTGCGAACGACACGGTCTATGGGCTCGCCGCATACGTGTCCTCCACCGACACCGAACGCGCTCGCGGCGTCGCCCGCAAACTCCGGGCCGGCAACGTCCACCTCAACGGCGCGTCGACGGACTCGAACGCGCTGTTCGGTGGGTACAAGCAGTCGGGCAACGGCCGTGAGTTCGGCAAGCACGGTCTGCTGGAGTTCCTCGAAGCGAAGGCAATTCTCGGGTACAACCCGAAGAGCTGACCATGGCGTGGCGTGCGTGTGGTTGCCGCGGGCACCACACGCACTCCGCTCGCCGGCTATCGCTATTCGCCCAGGCGATTGATACGTGGACGTAGGATAATGGCGAACGTGTCGGTCAGCGCAACTTGGCGGTGCTCGGTCTGCGCAGCGAGTCGCGTCGGGTCCGTGAGGACCGCCTGAAAGGCGGCGCGGCTCGGGAAGCCGTTGAAGCGAACCTGATCCCATGCGCGCCCATCGCCCATGATGGTGCCCTCGACCTGGAACCATTCATGGATCCGAACCCCGTGGGGAACCGCGACGGAGCCGGCTACTTCCTGATACGCGGTCATGTGATCCACCGATGACGGGTCCTTGAATTTCAGAACATGCATCACGACCACTGGCGGGTCTTGCGCCGTCGGCGGATGGGGGACCGTCGACCACTCCGGTAACGCAACATCCGACGTCGGAAAGATCATGGGCTGACATCCGATGACGAATGTCTGTTCCATGCCTGCTTCCTTGTGGGCGTGCTTCTCGGAAAACCCGGGTGCGGACTGCAGCTCGATGAATGATCGCCTCGTCGGATATTTCACGATCGCGACCCGATCCCACTTTGGTTCCCCGGCAAGCTGCATTTCGACATCGGCGACGAACACGATTTCGGCACCGAGGCCACGAAGTTGTTCGATGGGTGAGTAGATATCGTCGGCTTCGCGGCCACTGATCTGCGCGTCGCGTCCATCGGCATATTCCGCTTTTGTTCGGTACTTCATGAGGTTGACCATCCATACGGGACCGTCGGCTTCTGGTGGCGTCGTGGCCAACTTCATGCCGTATTCACGGTCGAGCTTGCCGTATCGAGGCCCACGAGACGCCTGATCGTTATTTTGTTCGCTGCTCATGTCGTTGCTCATTTCGTTGGGTTCGCGTCGATGAAGTCGATGATGACGTTGGCAAGCTCGGGCCCGCGGTCCTCTTGGAGAAAGTGACCGCCTCCCTCGATGGTGACATGTTGTTGGCCGTTCGCTCCGGGGATCCGTTCGAGGAACGGTTTGAAACCGCCCTTGGTCACCATGTCTTTGTCGCTGAACGCGCAGAGGAACGGTTTTTCATATGTGGACAGAACATTCCACGCAGCTTTGTTGGCGGGCACGGATGGGTCGTCCTTCGATGTCGGCACGAACGACGGGAAGATACGCGCACCAGCCTTGAACGAGTCATCGGGGAACGGCGCGTTGTATGCCGCCACAACCTCTGGGGCAAGTTCGGTGGCACAACCGCCCTTGACGATGTTCCCGATCGGGAACACGGGTGACTCCTGGGAAAACTTTTGCCACGCCATGAACACGTCGGAAGGTCGGCCGGTGCCGTCGGGCAACCCGGTGTTGGCGATCACGACGCGAGCAAATCGCGTGGGCTGCGCCGCGACAAGACGAAGACCGACGAGCCCGCCCCAGTCCTGTCCGAAGAACGTGGCGTCGGTGAGATCGAGACGATCGAAGATCAATTCCGACATCCAATCGACATGACGCTGATAGCTGTAGTCGGTGGTTTGCGTGGGTTTGTCGCTGCGACCAAATCCGACGAGGTCGGGCGCAACTACCCGGTGTCCGGCGGCGACGAGAAGAGGGATCATCTTGCGGTAGAGAAAGCTCCACGAGGGCTCGCCGTGCATCAGCAGTATCGGTGCGGCACCGGCCGGACCTTCGTCGAGATAGTGGACACGTAGGGTCCCTCCGTCGAGGTCGGAAATCTCAGCGTAGTGGGGGGCGAACGCAAAGTCGGGGAGATCGACGAAGCGGTCGTCTGGGGTGCGGAGAGTCTTCATTGAATCCTTTGCTGGAAGAGGAATGCACGGCGCTGATCGCAGGGTGATGTCGGGTCGACGCTTCGCCTCATTGGCGCGCCATCTCGGCTGCGTATCCGGCCGCCTCACTATCGCCGTAGCGCTCGGGGCTTGCCTGGATGACGACTTCGTGGAGTGTGCCGGTGAAGGCGAATGGTGCCCGGTATCGGTTCGAGACTGGTGAGCCATGGTCATATCCCACGCTCGGGCCGACCGAGGACATCATGCGCATCAATAGTGGCAACTCGGATGCACCGGCCTCCTCGCCGTTGATGGCGATGCTCGCCGATCCGAGCCGTCCCTCATGGCGTCGGACTCGGACGACAAGCTCGCTGGTTCCCGCTGGAATCTCGAAGGATGATTCCACCACGGTGTGATCGTTGAAGGCGTTGTAGTCGAACACCAAGCGATCGTTTTGGACAAAGAACGAGAACCCGGAGTTCTCGGTGCCGGTCGCGTACAACACACCGTCCTCACCCAGTGAGCGCGTCACCTTCGCGGTGAGGTCGAAGTTGCGACCGCCGACGACCGCGGAGGCCTGGCCGGGCATGGGCGACATCGGCGGACGGTAGACGTATCGACGATTCTCTGGATGCGGGGAGTTCGGTCGATGGCGAACTCCGAATAGCTCTATGCCGCGATCGTCGAGGGGTAACACCTCATGACGCTCGGCTTCCTGCCACCACAGATCAATAAGCTCACGTAGCTTATCCGGCATCTCGGAAGCGAGGTTATTGCACTCGGACATGTCCGTGCTCAGGTTGTAGAGTTCCCACGGTTCGGTGTCGAAATCGGCTTTCGGCTCGTGTTTGCACACCGCCTTCCAACCATCACAGACGAGAGCTCGGCTCCCGCCGTTCTCGAAGTACTGCAAGGTGTTGCTGGCTGCAGCGTGTGGGTCGGTAAGTACGTGTGCGAATGACTTACCGGTCACTGGCTTCTGGGGGACGCCCCGGTAGGTCGTTGGAGCCTCGATACCGAGGAACTCGTACACCGTTGCGGCGATATCAGAAGCAAACACGAATTGGTTGCGTTTGGTTCCGGCCTGAGTTTCATCGATGCCGGCGGGCCAGTGAAGGATCATGGGGACATGAACTCCTCCCTCGTGAGTGTTCTGCTTGTACCACTTGAACGGCGAGTTGCCGCACTGTGCCCATCCCCACGGGTAGTTCGTGTGGCTGTGGGGACCGCCGATGTCGTCGATGCGATCGATCGCCTCGTCGGGCGTTTCGAGAATGAGGTTGAAGAACTTCATCTCGTGCATGACGCCGAATGGGCCGCCTTCTTGGCTCGCGCCGTTGTCGGTCAGCACCACGAAGATGGTGTTGTCGAGTTCGTTCATCTTTCGTAAACCGTCGGCGAGGCGGCCGATCTGATCGTCGGTGTGGTCGAGGAATGCCGCGAAGGCCTCCTGGAGCCGACAGGCGAGCCGCTTCTGGTTTTCGGGAAGCGTGTCCCACGCATCCACCCCGGGGTTGCGGGGGGCCAGTGATGCGTCTGGGGCGATCACCCCGGTGGCACGTTGCGTTTCGAACCAGCGTTGGCGCACGACGTCCCAACCTTCGTCGTAGCGGCCGCGATACTTTTCCATGTACGAGGCGGGAGCCTGATGAGGCGCATGGCATGCACCGAAGGCGACGTAGGAAAAGACAGGACGATCGGGCCGGACGCCTTTGGAGTCTGCGATCATTCGAAGCATCTGATCGACGATGTCTTCGGAGACGTGGTAGCCCTCCGCTGGCAGACTGGGTGGCTCGATCGGGTGGTTGTCGCAGACCAACTCCGGATGAAACTGGTCTGTTTCGCCGTCCAGGAAGCCATAGAAGCGATCGAACCCGCGGCCCAACGGCCATTGGTCGTGGGGACCGGCTGCTGAACATTCCTCCATCGGGGCCAGATGCCACTTTCCCACCGCAAACGTTGCGTAGCCGCGGTCGCGAAGAACTTCGGCCATCGTTGCGGTCTTCGTCGATACGTGTCCCAGAAGGCTCGGGAAGCCCGAGCGAAAGTTCGAGACGCTTCGCATTCCCGCCATGTGTTGTGAACGACCCGTGAGTAGTGCCGCGCGTGTTGGCGAGCACAGCGGAGTTACGTGAAAGTTGGTGAATTGCAGTCCCCCGGCAGCAAGTGCGTCGATGTGGGGCGTATCGATATCGGATCCATAGCAACCGAATTGTGCGAAGCCGACGTCGTCGAGGAGTACGACGACGACGTTCGGAGCGGTGGCACCAGGGTGGGGAAGTTCCTCGAACCAGGGAGTCGAATCTGCGAGCGTCCGCCCGATGGTTCCCTGAAAATTCTCTGTACGCACGATGGCCCTCGAAGTGTCGATTTGTGAACTGACCTTCGCGAAGACTAGGTGGTTGGCACAGCGACTGCCAATTGTTGTTCGGTGGCGTTCGCTCGGGCCGGCGCCACCGACAGCATGTGTCGGAGCGCCTAGAGTGAAACGGTGATCGACCATCGGACACAGGCCAAATCGACAGCCTCGACGGACCACATGCCGTTTGTGGCGTTGGCACCTGAAGGAGTGGACGGCCGAAATGTCCGACGGGAAACAAATCGAATCGCGGTAACCGACGCGTACCTCGACCTGGTGCACGAGGGGAACCTGTTTCCGAGCGTCGCCGAGGTCAGCCAGCGCAGTGGGGTGTCACACCGTTCGGTGTTTCGCTACTTCACCGATCGAGATTCGATGGCTCGAGCGTCGATAGAACGTCAGCATGAACGCGTACGGGCGCTTGCCGAGCGGGAAATCGATGCCGCGTTACCATTTGATACGCGCGCTGAGCATATCGTCGAGAAGCGTTTGGATCTTTACGGCGCAGCGTGGCCGACCGCTCAACTCTGCCGAGTGCTCTCCGTGACCCAACCGATTCTGCTCGATGAGCTCACGGGGAACCGGGCGCAGATGCGCTTGGAGCTGAAGCGTGTGTTTCGAAGCGAATTGGGCCGCCTGCCAGCCGCTGAGGCTCGTGAGGCCCTCGCACTGCTCGATGTTCTGTTGAGCTTCGAGTCGATCGATCTCTTGCGTCGTGACCAGGCGTTCTCGCGGGTTCGCGCGGCTCGGACGCTTCAACGCGCAGTTGCCTCAATCTTGTCGATTCGTGCCTGACGAAGCCGCTGTTGACGGTCACGGCCCGAGATAAGCGTCGGCGTTGAGGTGCCCGTGAAACAATTGACAGAAGTTGCGTCAATTGTCCGGCCACGGATACCTTGTGCCCATGAAGATAACGCTGCTGGGCACCGGTAGCCCGCTCCCTGATCCAAACCGAGCCGGCCCGAGCACGTTGGTTCAGGCCGAGGGAACGAACCTTCTTTTCGATTGCGGTCGAGGCGTGCTCATGAGGCTCTCGGCGGCGATGGTGCCGGTGACGATGGTGCAGGCACTGTTCTTGACTCATCTCCACAGTGATCACATCACTGATCTGAACGACATCATCACGACACACTGGATCATGGGTGCCGGGCCTTCGACGTTGACTGTTTACGGTCCGCCGACCACGAAGGCCGTTGTACAGGCGACGCTTGCCGCCCTCGCCCATGACGTCAAATACCGTATGGATCATCATGGCGACCTCACCTACGAACCCAGGGTCGACGTGATCGAGTGCGAGCCGGGTGATCGATTTGTGGTGGGAGCATGCACGGTGATCGTCGGTCGGACCGATCACCGCCCTGTAGAGCCGACGGTTGGCTATCGGATCGAACAGGGCGGGAAGAGCGTAGTGATCGCGGGAGACACGATCCCCTGTGGAGGACTCGACGAGCTCTGTGCCGGGGCAGACGCGTACGTGCAAACGGCTATTCGCGCCGACATCGTCAGTCAGATCCCGAACGGTCGAATCCAGGACATCCTTGACTATCACTCCTCGGTGGAGCAGGCAGCCGACACCGCTGCACGCGCCAACGTCGGTGCTCTGGTGCTTACCCACTACGTACCGCCGCAGCCGACCGCCATGCTCGAACAGTGGCGCGATCTCGTGTCGCCGATCTATTCGGGCACGGTTGTCCTCGGCGATGATCTGACCACCTATGAGGTTCCGTAGTTGCCGTCGTGCTTCAGCCGAACTCGGGAAGAGTACGGAACCACTCAATGGTGTGCGTCAATCCCTCTCGAAGATCAACTTTGGGGTTCCAACCGAGGAGAGACGAGGCGCGCGAGATATCAGGCTGTCGTTTCATCGGATCGTCTTGGCGAAAAGGTCGAAACACCAGTTCAGATTTGGATCCAGTAAGTTCACATACTAGGTGCGCAAGTTCGAGGATCGTCGACTCTTCGGGGTTTCCGATGTTCACGGGTCCGAGCACGTCGGAATCGAGGAGCGCAACGATGCCGGCGATTTCATCGGTGACGAAACAGAAGCTGCGGGTCTGAGATCCGTCGCCGAGAATCGTCAACGGGTCGTTCCGAAGGGCTTGGCTGATGAAGCTGCTGATCACCCGCCCGTCTTGCCACGTGAGCCGGGGGCCATAGGTGTTGAATATCCGAGCCAACCGGACGTCGGCCCCCCGTTCGCGCGAATACGCTGTGCACGAGGCTTCGGCAAACCGCTTCGATTCGTCGTACATGCTCCTCGGACCTATCGGATTCACTCGGCCCCAATAGGTCTCGCGCTGCGGGTGGGTTTCAGGGTCACCGTAGATCTCGCTCGTTGACGCATGAAGGAAACGAGCGCGGCAGGAGAGGGAGAACTCGAGAAGGTTCATCACCCCGATCGAACCGGCGCGCAGCGTTTCGATCGGTAGTCGCATGTAGGCCAAAGGACTGGCCGGCGATGCCAAATTGCATATATGGGTGAAGGGTTCGGCGTCGGAAGCAGCAACTACTTCGGCGCTGCCCGAAAGCACTTCGGTGATGTCGTGGTGGACGAACGCAAAGTTTGGGTTCTCGGCATGCAGCCGAGTGCTGTCGGGGGAGCCAGTGCTGAAGTTGTCCATACTTGTGACCCTGTCCCCACGTTCGAGTAACGCGTGACAAAGGTGCGAACCAAGAAAGCCTGCTCCGCCTGCGACGAGAACATGACGACGACTCATTCGGCGTCTTCGACCGGCTTCTTCAGACCGATTCCAAAGTATTGGAATCCGTGTTCGCGCAGGAGCTTTGCGTCGAGGACGTTTCGCCCGTCAATGATGACCCGGCCTCGCATCCGCTTTCCCATTTCTGCAGGATCGGGATTTCGAAACTCCGACCATTCGGTTGCCAAGATGAGTGCGTCGGCTCCGACCAGCGCGTCGTACGGATCATCTGCGAACTTATAAATCTCTCCGAGGTGAATTCGCGCCTGTTCGCACGCTGCAGGATCGAACGCTCGAACATGTACGCCGTACCCATGCAGGGTTCGTATGATGTCAAGGGCCGGCGCCTCTCGCACGTCGTCGGTGTTGGGCTTGAACGCGATTCCCCAAACAGCGACTGTCGTTCCCGTCAGATCCGGGATGGCTTCGCGGAGTTTCGCCACGGCGGCCGACTTCTGACGCACGTTTACCAACTCCACGGCTCGCAAAAGGTCCATCGGGATACCTTTCGCCTCCCCGAGGGCGGCAAGCGCTCGCACGTCCTTGGGGAAACATGATCCGCCGTAGCCGATTCCGGGGTAGAGAAATTTTGGTCCAATTCGAGAATCGGATCCCATTCCCAACCGGACGGCCCCGATGTCGGCGTCGTAGGCCTCACAGACTTCGGCGAGCAGATTCATCATGCTTATCCGTGTCGCCAACATGACGTTTGCGGCGTACTTCGTCAGCTCCGCCGACGACGTATCCATGAAGATGACCGGATGATTGTTCAGCACGAATGGTCGGTAGATCCGCGTGAGCACCTCTTTGGATCGCTGCGAATCTGTACCTACGACGATTCTTTCCGGCTTGCGGAAGTCAACGACCGCAGTTCCTTCCTTCAAGAATTCAGGGTTTGAGGCGACATCGAAAGCAATATCCACGCTGCGGCGTTGGAGTTGATCAGCGATGATCTGACGAACCCGAGAGGCTGTCCCGACGGGGACTGTGCTCTTCACCACGACAACGGTGTAGTCCTGAAGGCCCTGTCCGATGGCATGAGCCACTTCTTCAATGTGGTGGAGATCCGCGCTTCCGTCCTCGCGGGGCGGGGTGCCAACGGCGAGAAATACCGCATCTGCCCCCTCGAGAGCGGCGCTCAGATCGGAGGTGAAACTCAAACGTCCTCGCAACGCGGTGCGCTCGACAATCTCGGCAAGGCCCGGCTCGTAGAACGGCACGTGGTTTGATCGAAGGCGGTCGACCTTCTCGGTGTTCGCGTCGACACAGACCACCGAGCAGCCGACGTCGGCCAGACATGCTCCCGTCACCAAGCCGACGTACCCTGTTCCCACAACACATAGACGCACCGTCGAACCTCTTTCCTTTGGACAGAGTAATCCTGGACTATTCAGTTTCACCGATTTTTCGACCGACTCACGGACGCTCAGATCGGTGCATGCACGCCGAGCGGTGAGCCTCTGAGCGTCTGCGGTCCTTGGTGCCGACTGGCAACCCATGAGCGACGCGGGTCATGCTCAATGCATGTTTACCCCAGAACTTCGTGAACTCGGCCAAACCATCGGCGACCTGCTGCGCGACAGCGGAGAGACCGTGTGCGTCGCCGAGGGGTCGGCCGGTGGGCTTATCTCCGCGTCGATCTTGGCGATACCCGGCGCATCGGCCTATTACCTCGGAGGCTCGGTGATCTATACCCAGCGGGCGAAGCGGGCCTTCATGGGTAATTCAGTACCAGAACCCGAGGGTATGCGCGGCGCGACTGAGGAGTTTGCGCGATTTCTTGCGGAGTCCTCGCTTGTCCAGTTGCGCACGACGTGGGCCATCGGCGAGGCTGGCGCGGCAGGGCCGCCGAATCGGTACGGCGATCCCGCCGGTCACGCGTGGTTGGCGATTGCTGGGCCGCGAAGTGCGACTCGTCATATCCTGACGCACTCCGATGATCGGCTCGAGAATATGGAAGCGTTTACGGTCGCATCTCTGCGATTTCTCCAGGAGATAATTCTCTCTACGTAGTGAATTTCACGCAAAATAATGACATCCCAGTCTTTCTAAGTATTGTAAACAATACTGGTGTTCGTGGGCGTTTCCGAGTTCGACTGGCGGTTGGTTTTCGAGCAATCCGCCACGCCGATGTCCGTGGTCGACATCCATGGGCGTCACGTTGCATCGAATGCGGCGTTCGCGAACCTGTTCGGGTACTCGGCGGAGCAACTCAAAGGTCTTGATATCGGTCGGCTCACGCGCCGCGAAGATCAGACGTGGACTGCGTCGTACGTTCGTCAACTCGCAACCGGCGCGATCGATGAGTATCGAACGGTCAAGGAATACGTGCGATCGGAAGGCACTGCGTTCGAGGCAGAGCTTCGCTGCTCGCCCATTCGAAACTCTGACGGATTCTGCGAAGCCCTCCTCGGGATCATAACGCCGGTGGAGGCTCGGCCTGCGGTGAGTGACGCTCGCGTGCGGAGAGTCCTCGAGCTTTCCCAAGCCGTCGTGACCATCATGGACAGAGACGGTCGTATTCTCGAAACGACCGGACGCTATCGGATGGTGCTCGGGTACCCCTTGGGTTTCTGGGAGTCTCGAACGATCTTCGACATCCTCGAACGCGACGACGTCAAACGTGTCGCGGCATTCAGCGTCGAGGTGTTCGCGTCCCCCGGCACGACGAAGCAGATCGAGGTGACGGTGCGGGCTGCCGACGGCACCCTTCACCAACTGCTCGTGTACGCCATGAACCTGCTCGACGATCCGGACGTGAACGGCATTCTCCTGACCACAGAGGATGTGACAGAGGAGCGACGCCTGGTTGCGGCCCTCGCCGAACGAAGCCACTTGGCCGAGTCGATCGTCGAGGCGCAAACGAACGTTCTGGCCACCGTCGCGCATGAACTTCGAAATCCTCTGCATGCATTGCAAGGTCTTGCCGAGTTACTCGTTGCCGGACAGTTGCCCGAAAGCGCTGCCTCGTTGGCGAGAACACTGCAAAGACAACTAAGTGCACTTACCGGTATAACTCAGGACCTGCTCGATACCGCCCGGGTCGACGCTGGTGCCGTGGTGTTGTCGGTCTCATCCACCGACTTGTGGCTTGTCGTCGAGGACGTCGTCGAACATGGTCGCGCGGCCGTCGGCAAGCGCCCTCTCGACGTGGAGTCAGTTCGCGCCGCAGATGTTCCACAGTGGGTGCTGGCAGATCCCACAAGGTTGCGGCAGATTCTGAGGAACCTGGTCGGCAATGCCGTGAAGTTCACGAAAAAGGGGTCAGTTCGGCTCGATGTCCGGCGCGCTGAAGGAGAGACCGTGGTGTTCTCCGTGATCGACACCGGCGTCGGAATCCCCGCGGAAGAGATCGGAAACGTACTGACGCCTTTTGCGACGGGGTCAACCGCCGGTTCGGGAAAAGGGGCCGGTCTGGGCCTCGCCATCGTGCAGCGGTTCGTGAGCGCCATGGGTGGCAAGCTGAGTATCGTAAGTGAACTTGGAAAGGGGACAACCTTTCGAATCGAAGTTCCTCTTCCGTTGAGCACGGAGATGGCGTCAAACCAACCGTCCGAGCCAACGTCGGAGGAAGCAACAGGAACAACCGTTCTCGTCGTCGAGGACACGCCCGACATCCAGCAGCTGGCCAAGGGCCAGCTTCGGCGACTGGGAATGAATCCGGTGATCGCCGAAAGCGGTGAGGCGGCCCTTGCATTGCTCATGAGCCATGACTGTCCTCCCTTCGACGTTGTGCTGATGGACTATCAGTTGCCCGGCATCGATGGGATCGAGACGACACAACGTATTCGCACGTTGGACTCCCGCTTTTCCTCGCTGCCGGTCATTGGGGTAACCGCCAGTGCCTCGGCCGCCCACCGCAAGGCGTTCGTCGACGCAGGCATGGACGGGTTCATTGCGAAACCGGCAACCCTGGACCAGATCCGACGAGCGATCGCCGATGCGCTTGCCGTGGGTCGAACCCGACCAACCGACAGCGAGGCACCAGTTGTCGAGGCCGCGGCCGAGGAGCCTCCTCGGTCGGCAGCACCCGGTGTGCTTGATCGCGAAGTGCTGCGCCGTCTTGTGGATGACTTCGGGGACCGAGCCGTGGTCACCGACCTTGTCGAGATGTTCCTCGTCGACTTGGTGCCGCGTATGGAGGTGGTGCTCGAGTCATTGCAGACCTTCGCCCGTGACCCTGAAGCCGATATGAAGCAAGCCCGCCGCGCTGCGCACACCCTGAAGTCGAGTGCCCGCATGCTCGGTGCGCTGTCGCTTGCTGATGCATGCCAACTCATCGAGTCGGGCCAATGCGTCGATGTGGATGAGTTGCAACGACTGGTCGCGGCTTCTGTCGACGAACTCACAGCTTGGAAAGGAGCTACGGAGTGAAAGGTGTCTTGTTTACCGTTCTCGAGGAGGTGGTCGTCGAAAGGTTCGGCGAGGACACCTGGGACAGTGTTTTGCAACGAGCGGGCCTGACGGGGTCCTACACGTCACTGGGCGACTATCCCGATGCAGATCTTGGTGCGGTTGTTCAGGGGCTCGCCGACACGCTCGGCCTACCCACGAACGATGTGCTGGTCGTCGGAGGCACCCTGTCGTTTGCCGTGCTCGTGGCCCGTCACTCGTATGTCATGGAAGGTATGCATACGTGGCAAGACGTGCTGCTTCACCTCGGCGACATCATCCATCCCGAGGTACGCAAGATCTATCCACGCGCCGACGCCCCGGAGTTCGTGATCACGCCAACCGAAAACGGTGGACTTCAACTTCAGTACCTCTCGAATCGTCGGCTGTGTCGGCTTGCTGAGGGGTTGACACGCGGCGCCGGAGACTGGTTCAAGACTCCAGTGGAGGTCGAGCACTTGCTCTGTCTCGAGAACGGCGACGATCAATGCCTTCTTTCGATCAGCAGCTGAAACGTGTCCGGCGACGAGGAAGCGAAATGGGCGACTCGCTTGGAACGCGAACGGAAGGCTCGCCGGCAGGCTGAGTCGATCGCGGAGCGAGGGATGCGTGAGCTGTGGCTTGCGAACCAGACGCTCGAGGAAAAGGTCGCTCAACGAACGGTCGAACTCGATCGTTCGATCGCTGCGTTGGAACAAGCCGGTCGCACCCGCCAACAACTCGTGCGCCAGTTGGGTCATGCGTTGGCCACCCCGTTGGCCACGATCTCCGGGCACCTGGAGTTACTCAACGAACATGGCCTCGGGCCGGAGGACTGCGATCGGGTGACTCAGGCGCGCGCTGGTGTCGTGAAGCTCGACGGCGCGCTCCAAGCGCTGCTGGCCTTGTCGGGCTTCGGGGAAGACGCAAACCCAGAGCACGTGGAATCACGGGTCCCCGCGGACGTTCTCGACGAGTTGGTCGAACGCTGGCAACGACCGGCGGCGCGTCACTCCCAATTCCTGATGGGAGCCCTCGAGTCAGCCAACGAGGAACCGGTGCTGCTTGATTGGCCGAATCTTGTCGTGGCGATCGATGCGATGCTCGACGCCTGTGTGCAGTTTGCATCGACTGGTCCGCTCGACGTCATCATGACGGTTTCCGAGGAAGAGGTTTCGGTGGTCGTCGAAGACAGCGGCCCGGAGCTTCCGGTGGGCATTCATGCTTCGGGAGAGCCCAGTGCACTCGTATGGGCCGGGTTGGGCCGACGTGGCGTTGGTCTAGCTGTTGCCCAGCAAATGGCCGATCACGACCGTGCGCGGTTCGTCGCGACGGCAGGCGAGCGAGGCGGTATCCGTGCCGAATTCAGTCTTCGTCGCGTGGAGGTCTGAGCCCGCGCACTCGATGTCTGCGCGCACGATGTCTGAGCCCGCTGACCCGCGTTTGTAAACGCGTTCGTCGTGGACTCATGGCCAGTCGTCTGCGCTTCTCGAGCACACGTTCGCGGCGCCGTTCTCGTTTGGCGAAGGCCCGGGCCTTGCGTCGTTGGTGTCGGCGTCGAAGGCACCGTGCGAACACCTTACGGAACGCGACGAACGAAAGCGCAAAGATGGCCAACCCTGCGAAGGCCGCTTTCCAGAACACCTTGGTGAAGCGGTGGGGCAATCCCGGTCGTACGACGCCGTCGAGGTTGGCATCGACGCGAAGCAGGGCCGCGGCAGGTTTATGGGTTCCGTCGAGTCGTATGACACCGAGATTGGCCTGAGGTCCGCGTTGCCATGGGAACTTGGATTCAAGTGGGGCACGGCGGAGGTCATGAAGGGTCCAGGCCAGTACGGAGTCGATCTTGTTCTCGCGAGCGATCGTTAATACGTCTGCATAGTATGCGGCCTGCTCGAGTTCGGTGTGGCCGCCGGGGAACACCGTGTCCCAGGTCGGCAATCCGAACTCACCGATCATCACTGGGCGGCCGACTGAGGCGGCACGTACCTTCGCAATCGCGGTCGGGAGATCCTTCGCCGGCAAGTACCAATGGAATGTCGCGACGTCGACGAGTTCAGACATTCCTTGGTCAGCGGCTGCATCGGCGGTGGACCAACCGATGGTGATGGGCGTTTTGGGATCACGATCGCGGATGAACGAAACCATGTGGGCGAGCCAGGCTCGGACCTGGAGACGTGTTGCGTAGAGGCCGTCGTCTCGGTCTGGTTCGTTCTTCACGTCCCACATGACCAATGCGGGATGGTCCTTGAACCGGGTGATCACGGATTGGAGGTGCGCTTCGTCGGCGGCCCATCGGACCGGTCGGTGATCGGCGCGTCCGTCAAAAAGTGTAAGGACCACCGCGAGGTCACGTTCACCGGCGAGATCGAGGAGTCGCTCGACCTTCACGAACTGCCTTTCGTCGGGAGTCTCGCCGCCAAACTCGAAGAACGGCAGGAAGACTCGGATGCTGTCGAGACCAAGTTCCTTGATCGTGTCGAAGTCGTTCGCGACAACTCGTTCATCGAACTTGGCCCACTGAAGTTCAAAGGGCGTATCGCGTGGCTCGTAGTTGATGCCACGCATCGGTTTCGGAGCGTTCGTGGCTCGCGTGGGTGTCGGGTAATGCACAATCCCTTTAGGTGTGTCGATCGTCGAACGACCTTCGGTGCCGTCCAGGCGTCGAATATGTCGTACCCGCCAGTAGCTGTTCTCGAGCGTCTGTACGACGTCGAATTGCTCCTCGGTCTCGACGATCATGTTTCCGGAGGCTGAGGAAATTTCTCGGACGAATCGGGAGCGGTGATCGCGAAACCCGATGACACTGCCATCGTTGGAGTAGAACCTCAGCTCCAAGCGGTGTCCCAATGACCACACCGGGGAAGCCTCGCTGCGGGGAATGGCGATAACGGCAGCCTTGGCGGGCCCGGCGAACCACGCGTCGACGGGATCGCGATCTCGATACATGGCGAACCTACCCATCGCCGTCCACGCTCTGATGTAGGAGGCTTCGACCTGACGGCGGGTGGCGAGGTCGAGTTGGCGTGTACCTTGCCACTGATCGGGCATCCAGGTGGTCAGACGGTCGGCGTCGGGTGCAATCTCGGGGAGTTCGCGAAAGACATCCTCGACGAGCGCGCCACTCGACGACGTGGACGTGACCCGGGAGGCGAGGACGAGAACGGCAAGTACCCCGACGGCACAGAAGATGCCGAGGAAGGGAATCAACAGCTGTTTGAAGCGCCGCTTGATCACGAATCGCTCGCCGAATTGGGACCGTCGATGTTGGTTGCGATGGTCGAGTCCGTTGCCGTTGCCGTTGCCGTTGCCGCTGCCGTTGCCGTTTCTCTGACGATGTCGGTTCGGGCGGCAGCAACGATCTGGTCGGTCTCACTGACGCCTCCCGTGTCGGCGACTACCTCGTTGGCTTTGAGGCGAAGTGCGCGGTCGAGTCCGAGGACACTGACGCGCACTTCGATAGTGCCCTGGAAGCCGACCAGCGGTTCGCGATGGATTGCTCCTGCCGCCACCAGCTGCACATCGCGGACGACCTTCTTTCCGGTTTCGTCGGAAATAGTGATCTGTCCGCGGGTTCCATCGCGTACATATGAATCGTTGTCGCCGAGAACCGGCCCGAAGTGGACCGTGAGGGATTTGTTGTTGCGCGTAATCCGCATCGGGATGTTGGTGGTTGCTGGCTGAAAGGTCAGCTTGAGCGGCGACGAGGTGGTTCCGAGTGACCACGCCTGGAATATGAGTGTGCTCGGGGAACTGGGGGCATCGAAGACGAGTTCGGCAATCCCTGACAGGGTCTTCGACACCTGACGCGAGCGACCGAGTGGGCCGTCCCAGGTGAAGATCACGGCGGTGCCGTCTTCGACGATGTTGTCGTTGACGTCTTTCACGACGGTTGTGGAAATCCGAACGAGTGTGAATCCATCGGCCACGGGAAGGATATCGTGTTGACGGAGGGAGAAGGGGAGGGGAACCGATGGCGTTTCACGAATAGCGAAGGCTCGACCCGATTCCCCTTTTGCCCGCGCGCTCGCGTCAGTGTTTCCCGCTTTGAGTTTGGACCGGAACTCTCGAAAGGCCAGGAGACCCTTCACGAGCGAAGTTCCGCCGGAGGACGTTCCGTCGGCATGTTCCAGATGCAGATCGACGGGCGTGCCGTCTTCGGCGACGTTGCCGAGGACATCCATGGGAAAAGCCACTGACATCGTGGTGTCTCTTCCGTCCGCAATGATCGAGCGAGGTCCGACGATCGGATCGATCATGTTGCTGATCCGACCCGGACGAATAGTCATCGTGCCGGTTCCCATGCGATCGCCGGCGCGCGCCACCAGCCGGATTGCACCGGCGAGTCGCGTGGTGTCCGACGTCAAGGCAAACTCGGCGGTGCCGCGGCGTGGTTGGGCGGTGTTGGTGATCGTTCCCGCTGAGCCAAACACGATGAGGTTCACCTGGTCAGCGTCTCCAGTGTTGCGAACCAAGACTTTCGTTGCGGTCCCCGCTTGAATCGAACGAGGTGCCGATACCGTAAGTACGCTTCGATCTGTTTTCGGAACCGACGGGACTGACGCGACGGTCGAAACGCCATCGTCATGGCCGAAACCGGTCAGCCGGATCAGTAGCGCAGCAAAGATTGCAGCGATAACAAGACTCAGGGCGAGGGCACGGCGCAACGTTCGTCGCCGGTACGTTCGACGGAGTAGGGCTCTCACAGGCCGCCACCATCGCGAGCGTACGCGGTTGCCTGCACATTGATTGTCGAGAAATCTCCTCCGGGGGCGAGCGTCAACATTGGCGCCGGACCGGTGATCATTTCGCGCGTGACGCCGAGGTAGTCGGCATGGCCGAGGGTGGGAACCTCGACGCGCTTGATGCCCCTCAATGAGGCGAGAGGGATCTTGATGTTCGTCGACCACTGGGGCCGTAGGCTCCGCTCGAGGTAGTGCGACTCCACCCATGCGAGGTCACCGTTTGCGTTGTAGTAGCTGAACAGCAACATCGGCACAGAGGCCTCGACGGTGGCGTCATTGCGGAGGATTCCCACGATGAATTCGGTCCCGTCAGGATCCTTCTCGATCCGTAGCTCGTTGACCTGTAGTCCTCGTCGTTGTTCGCGTCCGAGAACGACTGCCCGTGCGTAGACATCTGTCGACGCGGGGTCGACACCGTCGGGCAACACGAGAGGCGTGATCACCGTCGGGTCGAACTCGATGGGGCCGGTCTGTCGGATCGGGATCCCGGCGATCGGTTTGGTGTTCTCCTCTGTGGCCTTTGGGCCCAGGAACTCACGGTTGACCTCGGTGGTGCCAGCGATGCTCTCGAAGTCGATCCGAAACGGTGTGGACTCGCCGGGGAGAAGCTTGTGCAGCGTCGTCTGCGCGGCGTCGTAGGTAGCGAGGAGTTTGCCGTTCTTGTCCCGGAACTGCGCGGAGATTGTCACGTCGGCGGGGTCGACGTCGATGTTGATCACGCGGCCAATGACCATCCATTGGTCTCCCCGTCGGAGGGTTTTGGTGTCGCCGATCCAGAGGCGAGGACGGTCGAGTACATCCGGTCGGGCGGTGGGGCCGTCGTCGAAGGTTCTCAGCGCGGCCTGCATATTGAGCGTGTAGTCGAGCGCCTTTCGCGCGGCGTATTGGTCGACGGGCTGACGAATATCGGGGCGCGAGTAGAGAACCTTCCAATCGCCACCGCGTTTGACCGTCGTGATGTACTTCGTGACGAGATACTTCTTCACCGACGTTTCGAAGTTGATGTCGGCGCGCACGGTTGCTCGATCACCCGCCTGGTCAACGACCCTTGTTTGTATGGTTCGCATTTTCGAAAACGAAGCGACGAGCCCACCGTCGACGGAAAGATCGATGTTGAATTCCTCGTACGTTGGACGAGTGTTCGGGTCGAGCATCTGATATGCGTTCGGAAAACGTCGGAAATCTAAGTGGTCGTAGTAATCAGCCACGAGCTCGTCCGCATCAGGGGGGATGACGACCTTTTTGAGGGTCGGCGACACGACCACAACCGCCATAGCCACGAGCAACAGCGTTGCGAACAGCTGAACGACTTTTGGGACCGATCGCATCAGCATCCGATCGATACGCGAAGCACGTGGCTTCTGACGTTCCTCGACGGGAGCCTGCTGCTCGAGATGCGACGCCTTCTCGGCAAGTGCTCGGTCGAACCATTTCGCGCACGTTCCCAGCGGCGACCACCATGCGATCCTTCGCCCGACGCCGACAAGAGCGCGAAGCAGCCGCGGGACGCGCTGTCCGGCCCAGGTCCACACCAAGACACAGAGCGCGAAAACGATGGCCGACATGGGCAGTACACCCCACATCTGACGCTGCCAGAGCGGGATCTGTCGATTGGCGAGGTCACCGCTGAGCGGGGTGACGTCGGACTTCTCCCAGACCGCTATGCCGTTTTGCATCGTGCCGATCTGCTGCCAACCGGTGAAGTGCAGTAACGGGTCGTAGAACTGGTCGTTGGAGAAGACGAACTTCAAGCTGTATCTGCTCGGGACGGACAGGAACTGCTGGAGGCTCCCGATGCCGGGCACACCCGAATACTTGGCGCCTTCGAGTCGTTCGACGGGACGCGAAGTCAGTTCAGGAAGGCGGCGCGCGGAGTGATAGTTCCCGTCGACGGTTTCGGCGGTCATCTGTGAACTTACCCAAGCCATCTGGTCGCCGAACCCCAACATGAGATAGCGCCATCGCCAGTGCTCGTCCTTCTCCATGAACGCCCGAACCGGTCCGGCGTCGATGGTTGCCGGTTGAAACTTCCGGTAGTGGGTCAGGTTCGAGGCATACAGCGTGAAGAGGAGGAAGATGACCGCGACGACGGCCCGTAGAGCGATGGCGACTCGGCGTCCAAAGATCAGCCGCAACGTTCCGGCCAAGTGACCATTTATCAAGCTGACGACCATTCGCCCGAGCAGCGGCAGGATTGCGATTGTGGCCCAGAACGTGAAGCGGTCCAACGTCAAGATGTCGAAAGCCGGCCCGAGGAGCAGCTTGGGATACGGCGTGGTGCCGCCGGTTCCGAGAAATGAAAGCCCGGCCAGCGAGAGGGCCAGCGGCCACGCCGTCGACTTGACACCTCGTATGACTGCGTAAGGAAGCGCGAGAAGAGCCAGACCCCAAGGCACGAGAAAGAAGACCAGACCAGCGTTCTGGTTGACCAGAAAGCTGTCGCGGCTGGCATGGGGAATCGGGATCTGCGTGATCGGATCGCTTGCCGACCAGAGCCAGTACGGAAGCACCACCATGATGAGCGCGACACCGAGGCACCCTCCGTAGACCCCGGCTCGAACACCGGGACCGAGTATTCGCCGAAGTCGCCGTGAGGCGAGCGGCGCAAGCGTGCGCGGGGTCACGCGCACCCGTCGACTTGGTTCCTCATCATCACGGGGCATGCGCAGCCGAGCGACCACTGCGTGAACAAGCACCGGACCCACGAAGAAGATCGAGCCGAAGAGTGTCGTGACGTGATGTCCCGCCGTGCACGCGGCCGTGCATGCGATGCCGGCAAACAACGAGCGCAGGCTGCCATCGCGAACCCACTTGTGGGCGAACGGCATTGATTGCAGGAGAAACCCCAGTGAGAAGGTCGTGGGAAGCTGCCCGAACACGTGGACGGTTTCCGCGATCGCCGGCGAGAGGGCAAGGAGGATGGCAGCGAAACCGGCTTCGCGGTCGGACACCCAGATCCGAGCCCATCGATAGAGACCAATGGTCAGGTTGCAGAGCGCGAAA
Source organism: Acidimicrobiia bacterium (assembly GCA_031418035.1). Classification (GTDB taxonomy): domain Bacteria; phylum Actinomycetota; class Acidimicrobiia; order Acidimicrobiales; family JANYDT01; genus JANOYY01. Next base: position 2,496 of record JANOWU010000259.1, on the reverse strand, counting down.
AGCTGTACGCATACGAAGCCGGTTCGTAGCCCTACGACCTTGGACAGCAGCGCAATCGATTGATGGGTGCCCGGTGGATAAGAGACCGTGGTGAATCCCGTGTACCAGCGCGGGTCCCAACTGGACCACCACCAACGACGGTAGTGGTCACCGAAGAAGATATGTACCCATGCGTCATAGGTTCGCTGGTAGCTCCCCTGGAAGAGTAGGGAACCGTGAAACATCAACACGATGACGAGTGCGACGAGCAAGAGCAGGTGATGTTCGGCCCACGCCTTTGTCGCCGCTCGCATCCTCGGTCTTGAGTATCCCGGCTCCGCAGGACTGGACGAGTGCGATCCAGCCCTTCGACCGTCGCGGTCGCGACGGACAACCAAAATATTCATATCGTCGATATCGACGAGGTATTCAGTTAACTGAAATTCATTTTCTTGTATCTTGATGCCGGATTAGGTCGTTGCAATACGCAAGCGAGCGAGTAAGTCGTACAAATCTTGTTGGGTGATTCGACTATTGAAAATCGGCTCGTTGAGAAACGCCGCGATGACGACGCCATCGGAAGGGGAGTACTGAATGGTGCCGCTGCCGCCGTTATGGCCGATCGACGTGTAGACCTTCGTTCCCGCCGCGTCGAGGCTGCACGGGCAGACGGGCCATGAGCCGAGTCCGACGGACCAGTCGTTGCTCACGTCGACCATGGCGGTGCCGGCGTCTGCCGAGAACAAAGACGTGTCTCGATAAAGGGCGGCGCCCCACGTGACGAGATCGGTCGCCGTCGTCTTGATTCCCCCGGTGCTGAATCCGATCCAACCCGTCACCGGCGTCTCATCGAGAAACGTCCGCTTCAGTCCCAGCGGAACGAAGAAGTTCTTTTCGAGCAGCGCCCGAAAGGTGTCACCACCGGCCTGTTCGGCGAGGAGTCCGGCGGTCAGATAGCCGCTGGAGGAGTAACCGGAGTTCGTGCCCGGGGGCCACAGGAGTTTCTCCTTTGCTGCGAGGGCGACGGCTTGGGCGGGGGTGAGATCCATGCCCGGGTTGGCCAGATACTCCGGGGTGTCTTGGTAGGTCGTGAGACCGCTCGTGTGTTGGAGGAGTTGACGCGGGGTGATCCCGGCGTCGAGGGGGAAGCTGGGCACGCTGGCGATCGCGGGTAGCGGGCCATCGAGTTGGATCTTGCCCTCATCGGCCAGTTTGAGAATGAGCGCAGAGGTGAACGTTTTCGTGATGGACGTGGCGTCGAATTGTTCATCGGCCTTCATGGCGCCGGAGCCTGCGTTCCAAAGTGTGCCATCGGGCAGCCCGACCGCAACCGCCGCGCCGGTCACCTGCATTTCTTTTATCCACGTCTCCAATGCGACCTGAAGCTTTTCGGCTTTGGCCGCCGCGACGGGTGTCCATGTCGGTGGTCCAGTGGGATTCGTTGTCGGTCGCCCGGCTGGCGTCGTCGATCCCGCACCTGGGTCGACAGCCGTCGGGGGTGAGGCCGTCGCGGCCGTTGTCGGTACCCCTGCTGCGATCGACGCTCGTGGTGTCGATCCCTCGAACACCGCCGTGTCAGGACGAGCGGACGGTGCCGGTGGTTTGCGGCCGCGATCCGAAGACGAAGCCGACGCGCTTGTGGCGCGGAGACCTCCTGGAGTGACGGCGATCAAGGCCATGGCGAGCCCGAAACCTCCGAAAGCAGGAACTATCCGAGACGAGGTCCGAAGGTTCGTCGTGACGCTTCGGCGCGCCACGGCAAATCTCGGGTGGAGAGTGATCTTCGGCAGTCGAACCGGCACCGGGCTCGGCCAAAGTCGTGGCGCCCGGCCTGCTGCAATGTCTTCCGCCCATCCGACCAGAGCAGCCACGCACGGAATGAGGACGACGATGATCGGCACTACGAGCACGCGACTCACGGTCGGGGCGAACTTGTCGAGGAGGAAATCCGCAACTGCGATGGTGGTGGTGTGCCAGAGGTAAACCGTAAGCGAACGTTGGGTTAGCCACCGAATCACGGGGCCGACGATCGGGGTGGAGGGACCCTTTGCCAACACCGGCTCGAGCGCAAGGAATGCCAATAGCCATGTTCCGCCAACAAGTAAGTGTGCGGGGTATGAATTGTTCACGACGTTTCGAATCAGTGGCTGCGTCACACACCATGCCACTGCGGACAATCCTACGATGGCGCCCCATTCCAGCCGGGCGGCGGTGCCCATGTTCCGAAATGCCCCCTCACGATGTCGAAAACCAAGCATCAAGAAAATCGAATACAGCGCGAAGTCGCCGGTGTACCAACGCCAGGCCGAGAATCCGGGTGGCTGCAGGCCGGGATTTCGGATCAGCAGATCGGTGATGAAGACAACGAGCACGGGAGGAACGAAGAGCAGGTTGCCGAACCGTCGGAGCAAGTGTCGAAGAATTGGTGCAGCGAGGAGGAGCCACAGAAAGGCTCGGAGGTACCAAAGTGGCTGGGCGAGCCATCCCCCCTCCCATGCCGAGGCCGTCGGGTCAATC
>JANOWU010000258.1:0-2303 GCA_031418035.1 Acidimicrobiia bacterium | reverse complement strand
CTCGAACACCTTCTCGTCTTCGGTCGTGAGTTCCTCACACAACTCGATGAAGTTCCGACGGCTGATCGCCTCACGGTCCTTCGGTGCGTTGCCGCGGTGCTTCGGCTGCCATGTCGGGTCATAGGGAAGCGACGCATCGCCGGTCACCCCGAAATAGTTCTGGACGCGGCGCTCTGTGGGCAGCCCGTTGTCGTCCCACCCCATGGGATAGAAGACCTTCTTGCCGCTCATCCGTTGGAAGCGAGCGATCGTGTCGGTGTGGGTGTAGCTGAAGACGTGACCGACGTGCAACGAACCGCTCACGGTCGGCGGAGGAGTATCGATCGAGTACACCTGTTCGCGTGTCGCGCTGCGATCGAAGAGGTAAGTGCCCTCCTCCTCCCATACGTGACCCCACTTCGCCTCAAGACCGTCGAGGGTTGGCTTATCTGGAAGTGAGGTCGTCATAGCGGCTACCAGGATAGGGCCCGGCGACCTGCGCCACGAAGCGTTTTCGTGTCCCCGCACCCCAAGTTCACGGCCGCTGAGCCCCTTCCGACGACGCGAGAACAGCGATATTCGCGCAAGTCGCTGGTCGGTGGTGAGTAGCGTTGAAGCGTGCTGAAGCTCTATGACACCGCCCAAGGCAAGCTACTGGAGGTCACCCCGCGTCGCGAGGGAGAGTTCTCCATGTACAACTGCGGGCCCACTGTCTACGGGCTGCCCCACCTCGGTCACGGCCGCTTCGCGCTGACCTACGACGTGCTTCGTCGGTACCTGGAGTGGACCGGACTCAAGGTCCACCACGTCCAAAACATCACCGACGTCGACGACAAGATCATCAACCTCGCCCGAGCCGAGGGCGTCGACGCGTCGGTCATATGCGAACGTTACGAAGCCGAGTGGTGGAAGGCCATGGATGCAATGGGACTGTTGCGGCCCGTTGATCAGCCGCATGCAACGGCGTACATCGACAAGATGGTCGCGTTGATCGTCGACCTCATCGCCAACGGCAGCGCGTACGAAACTTCCGACGGTGTGTACTTCATGCCGAAGGTTGTCGACGACTACGGCCTGCTGGCCCGCCAAACGATCGAGAGCCTGCAGTCGGGGGCGAGCGGACGCGTGGAGACCAACGACGAGAAGCGTTCGCCGATCGACTTCGCGCTGTGGAAGAAGGCCGACGGGCCCGCCGACACGCCCAACTGGGATTCGCCGTGGGGTGCCGGACGTCCGGGCTGGCATACGGAGTGCGTCGTGATGAGTCTCGACCTGTTGGGTGAGGGTTTCGATCTTCACTCCGGTGGTCTCGACCTTGCGTTCCCGCATCACGAGAACGAGCGCGCACAGGCAGTCGCATGGGGCAAGCCGTTCGCTCGGCATTGGATCCACAACGGCTTCGTGGAAGACGGTGGGGTGAAGATGTCGAAGTCGCTCGGCAACTTCACGTCGCTTACCGACTTGCTGACCAAAGTTGATGCGCGCGCATATCGATTCCTGGTGTTGCGTTCGCATTACCGCTCGCCGATCGAAGTGAGCGCAGATACGTTGAGCGAAGCAGAATCGGCCCTCAATCGGTTCGATTCGTTGGCGCGCCGAATTGGAAGTGCACCTACGAACATCGTCGGACGAAACTCCGCGCTGACGTCGCTTGATGCCGACATCATGGAGTCGTTCTCACGCTGCATGGACAACGATCTCGACACTCCGGGAGCAATGGCGCTCATCTTCGACACGATTCGGCGCGCAAACACGGCCTTCGACAGCGGCAACGAGGCTGAAGGGGCACATCTTGCCGCAAATGTTTTCGAGCTTGCCGGCGCGCTCGGCGTGCTGGCTCGCGCTTCGGCCACGGGCGACGACGAAGCAACCGAGAACGCGAACGAATTGGCCAGGCAACTCGACGCGGCCCGTGCTGCGAAAGACTTCCCGACGGCCGACGCTCTGCGCGCGCAGCTGCAAAATGACGGCTGGACCGTCGAAACGACGAAGGCAGGAACGCGGATTCATCGCTGAAAGACGTCCTTCATTGCACTTGGTGAAGCGTCCTCAGGGGTGCGATCGGGTTCTCCCGTAGCGCTGGTCACAAAGCAGTGTTAGCGTGGGCCCCGAGGGGAGTCAGAGCCATCGCAGTGGAACCGCAAGGTTTCGATGTGTTCCCGGCAGCAGCGTTCCTTCGGTACTAGCAGTCGACCGCAAGGTCAATCACGGAAGGGGCCGCCTCATGGCGACCGGAACAGTCAAATGGTTTAATGCAGAGAAGGGCTTCGGGTTTCTCTCGCAGCCCGATGGTTCTCCCGATGTCTTCGTCCACCACTCCGCTA
>JANOWU010000257.1:0-12341 GCA_031418035.1 Acidimicrobiia bacterium | reverse complement strand
TCTTGTCGATCGTGACGCCACGCGGCCAGGCTGCGGCGCAGTCCACCTCCGAAACGGTGCCTGCGGTCCCCGAGACTGCTACAGCAACGACAGCAACGACCGTCGTGTCGCGAGCGATCGGCAAACCCCACCGCGGGTCGCTCATCGGGGGTGTGCTACTCCCCGCGAACGGTGCGCACCACATCACGTGGGATCCCGGCACGAAGGTCACGCCCGCGCCCGACTACCGGCATTGGGGCACCACCGAAACGGTTCGGCGCTCCCTCTGTGTCCTCGACGCGCTCCGTAAGGATCATCCCGACTGGCCCCGGGTCGTCATCGGCGATCTCTCGCTTCCGAACGGCGGACCGTTCGGCCGAGAGTACGGCGGTCTCGGGCACTCGTCGCACCAGAACGGTCTCGACATCGACGTGTACTACCCGCGTCTGGATCGGGGCGAGCGTGCTCCGGACACGCCGGGCGACGTCGACTTCGGGCGAGCGCGCGAACTGGTCGAGCGTTTCGCTTTCGCAGGTTCCGATCGAATCTTCGTCGGGCTGGCGACACCATTGCGCGGACCTACGCCCATCGTTGTGCGCATGAGCGGACATCGCGACCATTTCCATGTGCGGTTCCCCAACCCCGAGCAACCGCGCCCAACGACCACGACGACGACAACAACGTTGCCCAGCACAGCGATCACCGCGTCACCGGATCCCACCTCGAGCGCCGGTGCAACGGTTGCGCCCCGTCCCTATCCGGATTGCGACGCAGCGCCGCGCTGACGACCCAGTATGTGGTTGCGAAACGGTCGAAAAGCAGGATCTACATCCTCCTGCTACCAGTCGGTGGGCTGATAGTCCTTCAGGAACTGGCCCCACACATGCTCTCCGGTGTTCACGCCGCTGATGATTGGATCGACGATCCGCGCCGCACCATCGACAATGTCGAGCGGCGGGTGGAAGTTCTGTTCGATGGCCTTGCGCTCGGCGATGTGTGCGGCGTCTTCGTCGCTCACCCAACCGGTGTAGACGCTGTTCATGTGAATACCGTCCGCGTGATAATCCGCCGCAGACGTACGCGTCATCATGTTGAGTGCTGCCTTGGCCATGTTCGTGTGCGGATGGCGGGTCGTCTTCATCCGTCGGTAGAACTGACCCTCCACGGCCGAAACGTTCACGATGTGCTTGTCGCGGTTCGGGGTTCGAAGCATGAGCGGTTTGAGCCGAGCGTTGAAGATGAACGGCGCCACTGCGTTCACGAGTTGCGTCTCCAAGAGCTCGACCGACGACACCTCGGCGAGCGTGAGTCGCCAGGAGTTTCGTTCACGCAGGTCTACCTGTTGGAGGTCCTGGTCGAGAACCCCGTCCGGAAACAGATGCCGTTGCGGGGCGTCTTCGGGCAGAAGCCGGATCTGGGTCATCTCCGCCGAGCCGGTCGGCGCCGACGTTTCTCGCACCGCCAAGGCCGACTCGACTGAAGGCAACATGTCGTAACCGCGCATACCTTCAAGAGATCCAACGAGCGCTTGCACGTGCTTGGGTAGGTGATCGGACCCGGCGGTTTCGAGTTCCATCATGTGCTCGTAGAACGCGGGCGGACGCCGCACCGTCTGACACGCGTTGTTGACGATGTAGTCGAGTCGAACCGTACGGCTCAGGAGGTGATGACAGAAGTTCTCGACACTCGGCGTGTGTCGCAGGTCGAGTCCGTAGATCTCCAGGCGATCACCCCACGACTCGAAGTCGGGTTCGGCCGCGTATCGAGCTGCGGAATCACGCGGAAACCGTGTCGTGACGAACACCTTCGCGCCCGCCCGAAGCAACTTGATGCCTGCCTGGTAGCCGATCTTCACGCGTCCACCCGTGAGGAGCGCTACACGTCCGCTCAGGTCCGCGGTCTCCGACCGCTTCGCAAAGTTGAACTCCGCGCATTCCGGGCACATCTGATCGTAAAAATGATGGACAAGTGTGTACTTTCGTTTGCACACATAGCAATGTGATCGCTCGATGGCCTCGCGGAAGAACGGATCGTCGACTGATTGATTCTCCCCCGGCCCAATACTGGGAAACACGTTCGGCGTCAGGAACACTGGCTTGGCCCGAAGGGCCCGGATGCCTGTCTCGTTCAAGAACTGCTGGTGATTCGTCGTCTTCGTGGACTGGCGCTGCCGCTTCAACGCCCGGGCACGCTGTCGTCGTTCGGCCGGGTCCGGGATGTACACATTGCCCGCGGCGTTGGATAGCCGCATCTGATCCTCAAGCGTCATGGCGTCGACAACCGAACGGTCGGAGGCGATCGCTTCGAGGAATTCGGTAACTTCACGGACCCGTTCGGGGGTGATATCGGGCACGAACGAAATTCTAAGGCCCCGCCGAGTACGTCGATGACCACCCGCCATTGAGTGTGGGAGGGTGGACGTATGCACGTACGACGCGCCACCGAAGCAGACCGGTCTGTTGTCATTGAAACCGTCGTTGCGGCTTTCGAGCGAGATCCTGCATTTCGCTACTTCTTTCCCGAAGACCATCGCTATGTCGCACAGGCGACCGCGTTCGTGGGCTATCTCTTTGACAAGCGCATCGAGCACCAAACGGTTTGGGTTGCCGACGATGGTTCTGCGACCGCATTGTGGTCCCCACCCGATCATATGCTCACCGATGATCACAAGAAGCGCGCTTCGGAGTTGGCGAGCGACATGCAAGAGCAGGTGGGAGTCGAGTCAGCGGCGCGACTCGACGCGTACGATGCGGCCGTCGATCAAGGACTCCCCGACCAACCCTTCTGGTACCTCGGCATACTCGCCGCTCATCCGATGCGCGCCAGTCGTGGTTCCGGTCACGCGGTGATGAACGCCGGTTTGGACCACGTCCGGGCGAATGCGGGCACGGCCATCCTGGAAACGACGAATCCCAAGAACCCGGCGTATTACCAGCGGCGAGGTTGGGAGATCGTCGGCGCCGTCGACGCCGACACCCCGTCGACGGTGTGGATTCTTCGCGCCAAGTGACCCAACCACGAACGGGCGATTACGCCCGCGAGATCGGTTGAGGTTCCCTCCGTTCGTGCTACTGCCCACCCGGAACGGCAAGGCCATTCTCGTAGGCGAAGACAACCGCCTGGACGCGATCTCGAAGCCCGAGCTTCATGAGCATCGACGAGACGTGCGTCTTCACCGTTGTCTCGCCGATGAAAAGCGTTTTCGAGATTTCCGCATTGGAGTAGCCCTTCGCCACGAGTAGCAACACGTCGCTCTCGCGCTCGGTCAGCAGGTGCACCGCCGACTGGTCACTGGGCGGCACACGTTTTCCGATCGAGTCGATCAGCCGCCGAGTCATCACCGGATCAACCAAACTGTCGCCGTTGGCAACGACCGAAACAGCATCGAGAAGCCGTTCCGGGGGCGACGTCTTCAACAGGAATCCGCTGGCGCCGGCCTGAAGCGCCTCGTGCAAGTAGTCATCGCGCTCAAAGGTCGTAAGCATCAAAATCTTTGGAGGATTCGTAAGCGCACATATTCGACGCGTCGCCTCCACCCCATCAAGAATCGGCATTTGGATGTCCATGATCACGACATCAGGTCGCAGCATTTCGACCATCGCGACAGCCTCGAGCCCATGGGACCCTTCGCCTACCACCCGAAACGAGGTACTCGTCGCGAGGATCATCCGCAGGCCGCTACGAATGAGGGGTTGATCGTCAACGATCAATATCGTTATTGGTTCAACGTTCCTCATCAAGCTACCCAACAATCGGAAGTACTGCTCGCACCAGAAACCCACCGTCTGTTGTTGGACCCGCACCGAACGTACCGCCGTGCAGAGCCACGCGTTCCATCATTCCGCGAAGACCATGACCGGTTCGGAACTCCTGATATGTGGACATATGAGTAGGGTCGTTGTTGCCCTCCAGCCCGTTGTGGACTCGAATGTGCAGTTGGGTCGGGTCCGACGACACGTCCACGATCGTCGAGTCGCTTCGTCGGCCATGTTTGCGCACATTGGTAAGTGACTCTTGAATGATGCGGTACACCGCAAGCTCGACAGCCGGCGACGTTCGCAACAGGTCCACGCGAATCTCCTCGTTCAACTCGAAGCCCGCGAGACGATGGTCGTCGAAGAGTTTCGAAAGCTCCGAAAGTGTGGGCTGCGGATCGGTGATTTCGGGCGCACCGCTTGTGTTGTCAGCACGCAGGAACGTGAGCAGCCGCTGCATGTCGGTGACGGCATGGCGACTCGACTGTTCGATCGTTTCGAGAGAGTTGCTGACCGCGCTCGGCGAATTCGCCAACGTCATCCGGGCGGCGCCGGCGTGCATGCCGATCACCGACACGTGGTGGGCCACGACATCGTGAACCTCACGGGCGATGCGTACCCGCTCGTTCAACGTTGCGGTGCGCTCCAACTCCATTTGCTGTGCGCGGAGCTGATCCGTCTGGCTCTGCAGCGTTGCCAGCGAACCTTGAAACCGTCGCACGAGCAGTCCAAGAGCGATGCCCGAGCAAATGAACAAGCCGTTGAGAATCACGGAGGCGATCTTGTCGCGGGCGCTGATACGCGACGGATCGGTGTCGTGGTTCTGAATAACCGATGAGACCAGGAGTACCTCGACGATCACCGAGAGCGCCAACGTGGCCCACCGGGCCCGGGGCGTCCACCGACAATGCGCTGCAAAGAAATACGTCGTGAGCCAAACCAAGGTGCTCGTGATCTGGATGTTGATGGGAACGAACCAAACCGAGAGCATGAAGCCGGGAAGCACAATGAGATGTGCGGCTCCCGGGAACCTTCTACGCACCATGAGCGGGACGCAGCAAACCACCGCCAGCAGGTACCCAAGCCAAGGATTGAAATTCGTCGGAACGGTCTCGATGATCTTGAGTGTTTGGCGTCCGCTCTCCCCGATCGGACCCCCAAGCTTCGCCGCCTCCTCGGCCCCCGGCCGGATCCGCGCGATTTCCCTCATGGTCTCGGAGTACTGGAGCTGTACCACCCGTGTTCCGTAAAGCGACATGGACAGCATGAGCAAGCCCAAGAAGACGTCGGCCGCCGCTTCATGGCGCCGAGCGGCCAGCACGAGTCGATCGATCAGCCCGGCGTCGGCTCCGATCGGCGATTGCTTCACTTCGGTTCGCAGTCCACCGGGCGTATAGGCGACCGTCGTGGCCCCGTCTTGTGACACATTCACCTGACCAGCTTGACGCATCTCCCGGCCCGAGGCATCGACACCGCGGTCGACGCTCTCTCCTCCCTGAGGAGGAGCCGGCGCAAGCGCGCGCGGGAGCCTGAGGAGGAGCCGGCGCAGGAGCCGGGGCAGCCTCAGAAGCGGGACCGAGACTAGAGACCGAACGCGAGCAGTCCCGCGGCTCGGATTCCCGCGACGGCGGCCGCCTCGTCGTTATCGGACGTATCACCCGACACCCCGACGGCACCGATGCGATTCCCCGACTCGTCGATCACGATGACACCGCCGGCAACCGGCACGAGCGCGCCACCGATCGCGGCGGTGACGCCCGACATGAAGTGCGGGCGCTCAATGGCCATGTCGCCAAGCGCTCGTGAGTTCACGCCGATCGAGATCGCCCCGTGGGCCTTTGCGTAGGCGACGTCGAATCTGCGGTTCGCAACGCCGTCTTGGCGTTCGAAGGCGATGAGGTGCCCTCCGGCGTCGAGCACGCAGACGCACAGCGGTTTGAGCCCGGCACTGGCTCGGTGCGAAAACGCATGCCCGATGATGGTTCGAGCCTGATCAAGGTTGATAGTCACATGTCTCCGTTCACGACGACCGACTGGCCGCCGATAGTTCTGCCTTCTTCTGCCGCCGACGTCCGTGAAGAATCGGTTCGGTATAGCCCGATGGCTGTTCGGTTCCGGAGAACACGAGGTCGCGTGCGGCGTTGAACGCAGCACCATCGAATAGCGGAGCCATCGGCGTGTACGCCTCGTCGTCGGCGTTCTGTTGATCGACGACCGCCGCCATTCGCTGCAGAGTCGCCACGATCTCCTCAGCACTGACCACGCCGTGAAGGAGCCAGTTGGCCATGTGCTGCGACGAGATTCGACACGTCGCTCGGTCCTCCATGAGCGCGACGTTGTCGATATCGGGGACCTTGGAACAGCCGATTCCCTGATCAACCCACCGAACGACGTATCCGAGAATTCCCTGTGCGTTGTTGTCGAGTTCAGCTTGCTTCTCGGCAGGCGTCCACGACACCGATTCGGCAAGTGGCACACGCAAGATGTCGTTCAACGAACCTCGGTCTCCCGACGCCGCGATCTCGTCGGCCAAGGCTCGTTGCCTCGCCGCAACGTCGACCCGGTGGTAGTGGATCGCATGGAGCGTCGCTGCGGTGGGCGAAGGAACCCACGCACAGCTCGCACCCGCCCGAGGGTGACCGATCTTCGTTTCCAACATCGAAGCCATCAGATCTGGTGCGGCCCACATGCCCTTACCGATCTGGGCTCGTCCGACAAACCCGCACCGGATGCCGACGTCGACGTTGCGATCCTCGTACGCCTTGATCCATGCCTGCGACTTCATGTCGTTCTTGCGAATCATGGGACCGGCATGCATCGACGTATGTATCTCGTCGCCGGTGCGATCCAGAAAACCGGTGTTGATGAAGGCGATTCGCGACTTCGCGGCGCGGATGCATTCGAACAGGTTCAGCGTTGTCCGACGCTCTTCGTCCATGATCCCGACCTTGATCGTGTTCTCGGCAAGACCGAGGAGGTTCTCGACCCGAGCAAACAACTCGACCGTCAATGCCGCTTCCGCGGGGCCGTGCATTTTCGGTTTGACGATATAGATCGAACCCGCGCGCGAGTTCGTGAGACCGGTGCCGCTCGATCCATCAACACGCGTCAGGTCGTGGAGCGCGCACAGCGCCGTGATGACGGCGTCGACCAGCCCTTCGGGCACCTCGTTTCCGGATGCATCGAGCACCATGTTCGTGGTCATGAGGTGCCCGACATTGCGGGCGAAGAGCAGCGCCCTTCCGGCACGCTGTGCCGAGGAGCCATCGGGTCGACGGTAGGCACGATCACCCGTAAGTGAACGTATGAATGCGCGATCTCCCTTTGTGACTGATTCGGTCAGCGTGCCGCGCATCAACCCGAGCCAGTTGCGGTACGCCAGCACCTTGTCGTCGACGTCGACTGCGGCAATCGAATCTTCGAAGTCCATGATCGCGGTGATCGCTGATTCCAGGAGAACATCGGCCACCCCGGCGTCATCGGTGCTGCCGACCGAATGGGATCGGTCGATCACGATTTCGAGTCCGAGTCGGTTGTGTTCCATCAGCACGCTGCTGGGAGCATCAGCCTCACCCGTGTAGCCGATGAAGACGTCCGGCGTCGCCAGTCCGGTTGTGCTCTGCTCGGACAGCTCAACAACGAGCACACCATTGACAACTCGGTACGCAGTGGCGTTGCGGTGCGACCCCGCGGCCAGCGGAACGATCTCGTCGAGGAGACCACGGACCCATGCGACAACACGCGCACCGCGGATGACATCGTACGGGCCATCTGGCGGACGGTCCCCGAGAACGTCTGTGCCGTACACCGCGTCGTACAGCGAGCCCCACCGAGCATTCGCCGCGTTCAGTGCGTACCGAGCGTTCATGACCGGAACGACAAGCTGCGGGCCGGCAATGGTCGCAACCTCGGGGTCTACGTTCGTCGGGTCAATCGTGAAGGGACTCCCCTCGGGAAGCAGATACCCGATGTCTTCGAGGAAGGCCCGATAGGCATCAGCGTCGAACGGTTCCCCGGCACGTTCGCGATGCCAGCCATCGATCAACGACTGCAGCGTTTCGCGAACCTCCAAGAGTTCGGCGTGCCGGGGGGCGAGGTCGGCAACGATCGACGCCAATCCGGCCCAGAAGTTCTCGACGGCCACTCCCGTTCCGGGTAGTGCCTCGCCGACACAAAACTCATACAGCGGCGCGGCGATCGCAATGCCTCCGACGTTCGTGTAGTTGATTGCAGCCCGGGCTTCGTGAGGCGCGACATTTCCAGCGTTTGTCATAGCGAGGACGCACCTTATCGTCGCGTCGACCGAGTCCCAAGACGACGGTCGTTTCTACTGGAAGAAGTAGCCGGTGATATCGACAATGGCGTGCGAAGTTCCCGCACTGTTGTTTACCAATCGGATTTTACCGTCCGCTCCCAATGGGACGATTGCGAGGTTCGCGACGTTCTCATTGGTGGGATGTGTGAACCAGGGCAGGAGTGGTTGTGCTCCGGACGGTCCCACATCGATCGACCCTGGCGCACTCGGGTTCACCGCGGCAATGTTGACCGCGACCGCCTGCACCGAAGTGGAGTTCGGGACGACCCCGAATCCACGGATCATCACTTCGACGAAGGCCGCCGGGGCGAGGGGATCTCCGGAACCGACGGATCGGGTATCGAGCGGGCGAACAGGTGTGATGGCTTGAAACGACAGTCCCGGTCCCGCGTGAAAGAAACCGACGGTGTCGACGGTGGCGGTAACTGGCCCGGAAGACCCGTTGTAGATCGTGATCGCACCGCCGACGCCCGGGTTCACCAGAACCACATTCATGCGGGAGTCTCCGACAACAAAGTTGTGCGTCGACGCGTTCGGAAGCAGCGCACCGGCAGGAAACACGCGCAGGTGCCCGGTGGCAGACGGACTCAGGGCACCGATGTTGACCACCGCGGTCATGGCGTCGGAACCTATGCCACCGGTCCCCTGTGCGGAGACCGTCACGCTCGATGCGGCGGGATTTCCCGCCACCGCACCGGGGACCGTTGCATTCAGGATTCTCGTGCGCGTCGGCACCGGGACGAAGGTTGCCCCACGCCCATCAGCCAAAAAGTAGCCATTGACATCGACGAGAACATCGGTCGTCGAGCCGGCATAGATGGAGATCTGCCCGGCAACTCCGACTTTGACGATGACGTGGTTGGCCGTGTTCTTCCCCTGCTGGAAGTTCAGCACTGATGCATTTGGCAGCGGCGCCCCAGCGGGGTAGACCCGGAGATGGCCGGTGCTGGTATTCACCGCGGCGACATTTATTGAAATCGCCGTTGCGTTGCTCGGGATTCCTTCGATACCCGCCACTTGTAAGTTCCGCGATGTTCCCGCGGCAATCGGGGTTGATCCGCGGGTGTCGAGAAATCGCTGCACCGCCACAGGTCGAAACGTATCGGGGGCGGACGGGGACAACGTTCGGAAGGGCCCCGCTATTTCGTATGTACGCCCATGAATGCCGTTGGTGCCGCGTTGTGAACTCACGAACAGCCGTGTTCCATCGGGCGAAAAAGCAGGACCGGCAATTTCGGAGTTGTCGTGTCCTATGAATCGAAGGAACGGAGCAACCTCATCGACGCCGTTGTTGTTTCCGATAACGCACAACTCGAGGTTGCCACCGTCCTCAGCCACGTAGATGTCACCCGACAAACGATGAACGGTCACGTTGTCGACCGCGTTCAGGGCCGAAGGGTTTGCGAGACCGTCGTACAAAACGGAAATTGACTGCGTTGCGAGGATGACCTGCCAGACCTTGAGATCGTTCTTCGTGGTGAAGTACAACAGTCCATTGTCGATCCAAATGCCCTCGCCACCGCTGAAGGCCGTAGTCGTGGACTGCCGGTCAGGTTGCGTCGAACTTGTCGGAACCCATGACAGAGCGCCGGCGGTGTTCTTCGCGGCGGACAACTGTCCTGTTGAAAGGTCACCGGTGATGGCGGGCACGAATCGGTACAGGCGTCCTTGCGGGTCATCCTCGGTCAGGTACACGTAGCCGGTGATCGGGTCGGTGTATGCAGCCTCGTGGTTGAACGCTCCCAAAGCTGGCCGAACAACCCCCTGACCCGGCGATAGCGGATCACACTCCCACACTTTTCCGGTTGGTCCGCTTTCCTCACACGAAAGCCAGCGGCCGTTCGGGGTAACTCCTCCAGCACAGTTTCTGGACGTTCCTGCCAATATCGTATATGCACTTACGAGTATCCCGGAAGCGTCGAACTTCAGAGCGCCGACGCCTCCACCGCCACTCCCGACTTCGGCGTTCGACACGTACACCCACCCTCCGCTCACCGTCGAAAAGCAAGCCCCACCATCGGGAGCCAGGTGCCACACATGGTTGGTGCCGGCCACCGTTTGGCCGCTCACGGCAAGAAGCCTGCTGGAAAACCCCGCCGGAAGTTGGATGCCATCGGAGTTCGCCGGCTGCAATGGACCATAGGGGCCGACCCCCGGATTCGGACCTGCCATTGCCCACACCCTGGAAAGGAATGTATTGGCCGTAACGGCGCCAGAGACGACGCCGACATTTCGAAGAAACGTTCGTCGATCCATGCGCTCAGGCTATCTGAGCTGGTCGTTTGGGACAACGAGTCGGCGCGCGAGGAGACGACGCGGCGAGCGCTCTCGATCAGCGAACTTCGCGATGTCGGCATAGATGACTCGCTCGCCTTGAGGGCCGTCGAAAAACTTCTCCCGCAAATCCTCGATGGAGTCGAACTCACACAGCGCGAACCCGTCGTATCCGGGTCCGCTGATCCGATGGACGACACTCAACTGGGTGTACTGGGTCATACCAATATGGTGGGTCAGCGCTAGGGGGGCGTGAGTGTCTCGCCAGTGCGCGTCGGCGGCCAGCACACCGATTTCGGGGTTGGCGACCATCGCGTTCACTTGAATGACAGCCGTTGCTGGCGGTGCGGCGGCGCGAACCCGTTGGGGACGCACGCACACGACGTACATTCCTACCGACCCTGCTGCTTCGAGTTGCGCCGGTCGGTCGGTAACCGCGCGAACGAGCGTCCGAAAGGGGAGGCCCTTCCCATCCGGTCGGTCATCAACAAAAGCATGTCCGCTTACGATTTGGGCGGCCTCTACCGCGGCGTCGACATCGTCGCCGATCGCTACGAACTCAAGTGACGGCTGGAACATGTTGGCTCCTTCGACGGCGAACATCGCGACACTACCGAGCGCTCCCGCCGGGCGCACATCGCGTGGCTCCTATCCGACAAGGGAGCTCCGGTCACTGACTCATGTGATAGCCGCCGTTGGGACTGAGGACCTGACCCGTCATGAACTTGGACTCCTCGCTGGCCAGATACACCGCGGCCCACGCGATGTCATCGGGTTCCCCGAATCGTCCCATCGGCGTGGATCCGATGATGGCGTCGCGGGCCATTCCCATGATCGAATCGGTCATAGGCGTCTCGATGAACCCCGGAGCGATCGCGTTGACGCGAATCTTTCGCATCACCAGTTCCCGGGCCAGCGCTCGCGTGAGTCCGAGGATGCCGGCCTTCGCTGCGCAGTAGTGCGGTGCGCCGCCGCCACCCGCCGTGCCCATGATCGAACCCATGTTGATGATGGAGCCCGACATTTGCGGGTTCATGATCTTGAGCGCTTCGCGAGTACAGAAGAACGTCCCGTCGAGATGTATGGAGATCATCTGGCGCCAATCGTCGTCGGACATGTTCGCCGTTGTATCGAGGAAGGTCGTGACCGGGCCTCCGGCCTGGATCTGGGCTGCCATCTCCGCGAGCAGACGCATCCGTTCGGTGCGTTCTTCATCCGTCGCCCGCGGTCCAATACCGGCGTTGTTCACGAGCACATCCAGGCGCGGGTGCATTGCCGCGATCTCTTTGAAACCGGCCGCAACGGCCGCCGAATCGGAGACGTCGAATCCGATACCGTGTCCGCCGAGTGTTGCGGCGGCAGCTTCTGCGGCCGTGGTGGACACGTCGTTGATAATGACGGTGGCACCCTCTTCCACGAAACGTCGGGCCATCGCCACACCCAGTCCGGATGCCGCCCCGGTGATCAATGCGGTCTTCCCCTGCAACCGATTCATTTGCGTCTCCTGAAGTGTTGGATGCGGTCGAAGCCGCCCGGTGTGACGAACGCGCGAAGTCTCGCAGCCCCGGGGTCGATCCTCAAAACCGGCACCACCACGGGCAGGCTTTGAAATGTACTACGTACACATATGAGTGTCGGAACGACCCATGCGTTCACGTTACGGACGAGTGGTGTTTACACGGGGTCGTGTGACATGGATCAATCGTGTGAAGACGAGCCGACGCCATCACCACTTCAACACAACTCCTGATCGCCTCATCACGGGTTGCGGTTTTCACCATCACGGCCGGTGACCAAAGTGAATGCCGTTGCAGTGAATCGCACCGCAGCTTTCGCTGGGCCATATGTGCCCCGGACCTTACCCCTGGAGAACCCCATAAACGTCGTCTTGTCCGTAACACGATTGCCTCCGCCGCAACCATGAGCATTATGTTGACCTTCGCCCCAACATCCCACGCCCAAACCGTTACTGTCACACCGCTGCCGGTCGCCGAGCCCGTCGTGGTCACCCCCACGAG
>JANOWU010000256.1:0-2694 GCA_031418035.1 Acidimicrobiia bacterium | reverse complement strand
ACGATCACCGCCCGAGGCGGCCAACACGCGGATATCAAAAACCCAGCGCGAGGACTTTCAGCTGGCCACTACCGAGGACTATGACATGGCCATGGACAGGTTCTCTACCCCTGACGCTTCGGACCGAACCACGGTTCCCGTCGCCATGAAAATGTTGCCGAACCGGGGACGATGGCATCGACATCGAGCGGCTGCTGGAGCGGCAACGAAGCTCCGTAGTTTCGGCGTCCAGATCGTCGGGCGACGCTTCCGCGAAGACCTCGTCCTCGACGCAATGACCGCCCTTGAATCCGCCAGAACCGAGTCCTCGATCAGCTCTGGGAGCGGCAAAGCCCCCCTGAACAGCTCCCGCCTACAGCCTGAATCAGCGGCTGCCGAGTCGATCGTCGGCAAAGTTGTCGCGGGAGTCCCGACCCGTCGCGAACCTCGCACCTCTCCCACTATCGAACGCTCGCAGCGCGACTCGGCCCGAGATCACCCGCACAAGAGGCCGGTTGTAGCGCGGGTCGTGATCGTGTGCGTGATGAGCAAAGTGTGCGGGGCGAGCGGCGCCAACCCGGGCGCATGGCTCAAGAATCTCACCGCGTGTTTGATCTGCGAAACGAGCGGGTACAGCGCGCTCGTGAAAGAGACCAATTCTGAGACCAGTGTGACAAACATTGGCGTCGCCATGTTCAGCGTCGCCGACCAGGACGCTGCCCTGAAGTTCTACACAGAGAAGCTCGGGTACGAGGTGCGGGCCGACATGCGCTTCGGCGAAAACAACGAGATGCGGTGGCTCGAAGTGGCGCCGCCAGGATCAACGGCGCGTCTAGCGCTCAACCCTCCGATGGGCGGCCAGGCCGGCGGAGGAGGGATCGGGGTCGAGACCACCGACGTCCTTGCCGAGCACAAGCGCCTCAGCGCCATCGGCGTGGACGTGGATACCGAGCCGATGCGGACTCCCGGGGCTCCACTGATGTTCATGATGCGCGACCCCGACGGCAACAGCATCGCCGTCGTTGAAGCCCTCGCCCCCTAAACGCGTAGCGCGGGCTACTTTCGAGGCGGGCGTTGTTCATGCACTCATCACCATTCGGCGAACAACCAGCAGATCGCGTCGCTCTTTGAGCGCTCGGACGAGCTGCAACGTACGGGTTACGTTCCTGACTTCTGGGCTCGTCGAGCCGATCGGCGGCACCACAGCACAATCAGCGTCACCAGCCCGACCCCACCAAGAACGCAATGCGCCGCGAGCGCACCAGCGAGCGAAGGACCTCCCCAATCTCTTCGTTAGCTGGCCGGGTCGTTGAAGTCAACAACGAAGAGTCCGGCGGCAGCGCGAACAACGGAGTATTAGGAAAGAACGACAAGAAAACCTCGGCCTATTCGCTGCGGCAGGGTCATTGCGAACGCTCATGACTGTGATCAGCGACGAAGTTTGAGTCGTATGTTGTTGCTACGACGTCGTCGTCCGCATCAGTGGATAAACCGTCCGGCGGTACACCTTCACTAACGATGGCGACTACGCCTCGGTCGAAGCCACCCCGGCGGTGGTCGTCAGGCCCTCGCAACCCCTGAGCCACGCCATCCGGGGTGATGTTCGTTGTCGGTTACCAAGGTCATGGCATGAGTCCGCCTTTCGTTCCTTGAGAGGATGAGCGTGCCGCGACGAGGTTGGGTAGGTGTTGCAGCGAGTTTTGGAGGTGGTCTGGCGGGAATGGCGGGAAGCCGATGTGCTCGCGGATGCCGGCCGGGACTGCTGACCAGTCATACGTCAGGGTCACCGTCGTCTGCGATGGTCCGTTCGCCTCGAGGTCGTAGCGCCAGATCCAGCCGCCGAAGCTGAGTTCTCCGGTCTCGGGCGACTCCGTCCCGGGCTTCCACGCGATGGCCCGTGGCTCGTCGAACACCTCGACCCGGTTGGCCATCTTGTAGTCCTTGTCCGGGTGGTTCTCGTGGAACATCGCCATCCGGAACACCTGCCCAGCGGCGGTTATGCGACCACCGCCCAGGGACTCGCGGACCCAGCCTGTACCGTCGATGTCGGCGTGGGCCGACGGGTCGGCCAGTACCGAGAACACCGCTTCCCGGGACGCCTCGATTGTGGCGGACGCGGTAGCGCGCTCGGTTTGCTTTTCGCTCGCCGGTCCGGCACTTGTCGGCGCATCGGACTTCGTGCCCACGTCGGATGCCGCGTCTTCCACGACGCCTTTGAGTCCCTGAAGTACGCCCGCCCAGTTCTTTTCGTAGTCGGCCCGATTCGTCCGATCTGCTTCAGTCACCTCGCCGATCATGTTAGACTGCGTCAGATCAACTCGCGTACCCGACCCGGCCGCATGGAGTGTCATGGTCACGGCGTGATAGTTCTCGGGCCGATCGTCGCCACCCCCGAGTGGGCTCCAATGCGAAAAGCTCACCTGCTTGTTCGGTTCGAACACGAGGATCTCGCCCTTGTCCTGAAACGATTTGCCTTTCCAATCACCCGACCACGTGATTGGACTGCCCACCTTCCAGTCAGTCTTCACTGTTGCACCCATGAAGTACTTCTCGATGGCCTTCGGATCGATCAACGCCGCCCAAACTTGCTTCTTGGACGCCGAGACTGTGGTTGACACTTCGGCGGTGTACTCACTCATGGGAGCCTCTCTCATTGTGCATGGAGAAATGTGCGTACCCGTTACCCGCGCGCTGCCGTGCGCAAACACCAACCGC
>JANOWU010000255.1:0-4585 GCA_031418035.1 Acidimicrobiia bacterium | reverse complement strand
GCCTCAAGGCGGCGATCGAAGATCCGGTGCGTGAGTCGGGCGAGTGCGAGCACACCAGCTGGGAGGACGTCAAGCGGAGAGGGACGGCTGGATGAATCGAGCCCTCACCGGAGAATCGTTACCTGTAGGCCGGTCTGGTCCGTACAAATGACTTCCCGTTGTGTTGTGGCGGCGCTCCGTTGGGATCCGACGTGTCCGTCGCGCCAGCTTCCGCCGGAAAATAACCATTCGCATGGGAGTATCTGATAAGATACGTCTATGAGCGCTGCATCCTTGCTGATCGCCGAGGCGAGAAGGCGCGCGTCGCTGTCGCAGGAGGAACTTGCCGAGCGAGCCGGGACGTCGCGCACGGCGGTCTGCGCGTACGAAGCTGGGGCGAAAGATCCACGAGCCGAAACGGTCGAGCGGCTACTCGATGCCGCGGGGTATCGGTTGCAGCTCGCCGCTTCGATCGAGTGGTCGACGCTGGGTACGGGTCGAAAGACCTTCTCGTGTCCCTCAGCCCTTCCGCATCTCGAAGCATCAGAAGCCCTTGCGACGGTCGAGCTGCCCCACCATTTGGCATGGAGCGGCCGGACTGTGTTTGCGCTTGCTGATCGCCACGACCGCCAGCTGGTCTACCAAATTGTGCTCACCGAAGGACTCCCCCGCGACATCGAGACGTTCGTCGACGGAACACTCCTCGTCGACGCGTGGGACGACCTCTACATCCGCAAAGACGTCCGCGCTGCATGGCAGCCGTTGATCGACCACGCACGCGGTGTCTGAACTCAGCCCGGCGCAGCTCGATGTGGCCGTCGCGTTCTTCGCTCTGCGCGAATCCGAGGGTTTCGTGCTTGTTGGCGGAGCCGCCTTGCTCGCGCTCGACCTGATCGAACGGCCGACTGAGGATCCTGACTTCTTCACCGACGACCCCACTCGGATCGCCGATGCCGTAAATGCGCTCGTCGACGTCGCTCGCCGCAACGGCTGGGGTCGAGCCGATTCGTTCAACTCCCACGTTTCATCGTTTGGAGCTGACTTGTGACGCTGAGACCGTGCGCGTCGACATCGCCGTCGACTCGCCGCCTCGACGTGCCACGGTCAACGGTGTCGTGGGTCCGACTCTCGACCCTTTGGAACTCGCCGGCCGTAAGCTCCTGGCACTGTTCGACCGCGCGGCACCGCGAGACTTTGCTGACGTCTACTGGCTGACGAACCGGTTCGGTCGAGCCGCCGTCCTGGATATGGCCAACGAGATCGACGTCGGCTTCGACCTCGGTTACCTCGCAGTCGCGTTGGACCGTGCGAAGCACCTCCGCGACGGTGACTTTCCGATCGAACCAAGTGAGATCGCAGCGCTCCGAGAATGGGCAGCCGAATGGGCGCAAGCGATTCGAAACATCCAAGCAAGACAGCAGTAGTAAGCGCACGTATGAGAACGCGGTTGAGAACATTGACCGCGTTCTCAACGGGTTCGAATCCCTCCGAACGCGCCAACAGCCAAGTCCGAGCATGTGCCGGGCATCGACGCCGGGTGCGGTACTGGTCGCCACGCGTCGTTCCTTCAGGCGAATGGATGCGTGACCATTGGAGTCGATCAGTCCGCAGCCATGCTCGAAATCGCTCGCGAAAAGGTGCATGGCACGCGGTTTCTCGAAGGCACCTTTGAGGACCTTCCGATCGATGATGGCTCGGTCGATCTCGCAGTGGCATCACTTGCGCTTTGTCATTTGGCGGATCCACTGCCCGGGGGTGCTGGAACTCGCTCGTGTGCTCAGACGCGGAGGCACGGTGGTGATCTCCGACCCCCACCCCGTTGGGGGGCTTACCGGCGGGCAGGCCTTCTACGGAGGCCTGCGGCCGGAAACCAATGCCGTTCGTCCGGAACTACCACCACCAAACCTCTACGTGGCTGCGCTCGTCTCGTGCGGCGGCTCTCGACGTTGTCGACTGCATTGAGATCGCGGTGGACGACGAACTGGTCAAGGCAAACCCGACGTCGCTGTTCTTTCCTGCCGCGACGCGAGCCGCCATTCACGGCCTTCCGTACCTATTTGTTTGGGAGCTCCGAAACCCTGACCATGCCGACAGGCGCGTACCAATTCCATTACGTCGACGTAGCCGAAAAATCGAACGCAAGGAGGTGTGGCGGCCTGCGAGCATTGGGGCATGCCGCTCACGCGACCAATCGAGCGACGGTATGTGCCTCCGTCGGCCGAGGACCAGGCGCGTCATGCCGCTGACGCACAAGCAGAGCGTGAGAAGTTCCACGCCGAACGAGAAGCACTGAAACCTGCGAGACGCGCCACGTTGGCGGCCGGGCCGTTGCTCCGTGACCTCGATGCCGCGGTCGACTGCTCGTGTGCGTGCCATCCAACCCCGCCGTCCCCGAATTCCCACGACGGTGGAGCGACGTGTCCGTGTCAGCAAACGCGTGAAGAGCGCATTGCGTTGCGGCAGGCCCTGTTCGACGACCTCGGCGACTGGGAAGCCGAGCGAGAGTGGGAGGAACGCGTCAACGCAGAGTTGCAGGCCGAGGCGGCCGTGCTCGGAGTGAGCGCACAGATCGTTGTCCCCGCGGCTCCGATGGTGATCACCGGGGTCTGCGACGGACGCGCGTTCTATCTTCGAGAACGGCATGGGTCATGGGGAGTCACGATTGCGACGGACGATGAGCCACTGACTGATCCATGGGCCTCTCCGCTCGAAGCACCGTCGATCGACATCGCCTCCGGTGACGCGACTGATTTCCACGACGACGCAGGTCGCTCCTCACGCGGCCTCGCGTTGCGCGTCGCAGTGACAGCCGTTCGAGACGCGCTACTCCGCAACGGGTGCGCGCACGAGCTTCCCGAGTCGAATACGCATCGCTTCTGCCGCTTCTGCGGAGTCCTTCTCGCCGAAGCTGACTCGTGGCGATGGTCAACGTGCTGACCAGCGCGAATTCGCACCGCCGCACACGTAGCTCGTCGGAGGACGACATGGCCAACCACTTACGCTGGGATGACATCAAGAAGGAGCGCTCTGAACTGGCGCCTGCGGCGCGTGCCGGAATCGAACGCGACCTTGCGCTCGGTCAGCTGATCTACGACCTCCGCACTGCCTCGGGGCTCAGCCAACGTGGTTTGGCGGAGCGGATGGGGGTAACCGATTCCGACATCTCACGGCTTGAAGAAGGCGGCGGCGCGAACCAGATCGACATCCTCGCTCGGGTTACCGTTGCCCTCGACCGTCACCTCATCGTGTGGTTCCCGGAGAAAGTTCCAGCCCGTCTGAAGGACGCCGTTCAGATCACCTGAGTCAGCAGCGCCATCAATCGATATCTATGCCTGATGCCAGTGCTTCCGCGACTTGTGCGGCGAGCACCAGCGCTCCGGGATTGATCGCCTGTCGAGACGCACGAATCCGAGCTTCGGTGTAACGCTTGTCGTCGACGAAGACCCGCTTGCATGTCTGCGCGATCCATTGGCGAAGTGTCAACGGAGCATCGACGAGGTCCGTCGCAATGTCTTCGGCGGACATCGTTTCGAAGAGCGCCAGCAGGTCGATCGTGTCAGATGTGACCTTGGCGGGGTTGTTGCTGTCGGCGCGTCGATTGAGGGAAACGCTCTTCAACGCGATCAGCCCAGCCGTTGTCGCAACCCGCAGAGATGCTGACACTATCGCCCGGCCTCGCTCGTGCAGTACGTCGACCGATTCGGTCGTCGCAGTGACGAAGGCGAACTCGCGGGCCAACGCGAACACGTGCTCGCTGGGCTCCACTGTGGACGGGTCGGGGACCGATCCGACCGCCATCACGTCGAGTTGCGTAGCAACTGGAACGATGAGTTTGTGGGCGGCTCGTTGTTCTCCACCTACGTTGACGAGCAGTTCGACAAGCCGATTCGACTCGCGCGTAAGGGTGTCGATGTCGACGGTCGCTCGATGCGTTCCGCCAACACGAAGAACGACGGCGACGCCACCGATAAGGACCCACTCGGGTAGATCGGTTGGAAGCCGGGCGATTGCGTCGACGAATCGAACGACATCTGAGTCGTCGGCTGCAACGATCGTGATCGATTCACCAGACACGTTGGACTCCTTCGGGGTTCCAGCCGCTGAGTAGCTCTCGTCCACGTGCGTCGTCGAGTGCGAGATCGAGTGCGACGACGATCGCAGGCACGACGGCCTTGCCGTCCCGCTGGACACGGTGTGAAGCGAGCCATGCCACTGGCGCAACCGCGAGGTCGAACGTGCCGTCGGAATCGGTTTTGAGGATCGATGTTGCGAGATCGAACGAGTCGGCATCGGGGACCATCAGTTGGGACCGTCCGGCACCGCGTCTGATCCCAGGCACCTTCCATGCTCGCTCGGCCTCGGGACCAGCCCAGGCCCATCCGACGCCGGAGGCATCGTTAAGCTGTGTTCGTAACGTCTTTGCGTTGGCCGCTGTTGTTGGATCACCAAGCACTGCAATGAATCGGGTCCGATAACGCCATGCCTGGACTGCAGCGTCGAACAGTTCGGGCAACAGCGGTTCGTGTTCGGCGGTCACCAATACTTCATCGATGAGTCGACGAAGTGCGTCGGATACCGATGACGCTGTCCGCCCGATCGATCGCCC
>JANOWU010000254.1:0-6954 GCA_031418035.1 Acidimicrobiia bacterium | reverse complement strand
GATGCAAAAGGGCGGTGTGCTGTTCGGTGATTCCGCCGACAAGGCCGCTCGATTCGTGTGGCTCTGCGACGCCTTCAACATTCCGTTGGTGTTCCTTTCCGACGTGCCCGGATTCATGGTGGGAACGTCGGTCGAGAAGATGGGCATCATTCGTCATGGAGCGAAGATGATCACCGCGGTCAGCGAGGCCACGGTGCCGAAGATCTGTGTGATTGTGCGCAAGTCCTACGGTGCCGGGCTCTACGCCATGTGCGGTCCGGCGTTTGAGCCGGAGGCGACGCTTGCCCTTCCGATGGCGAAGATTGCCGTGATGGGGCCCGAGCCTGCAGTGAACGCGGTGTATGCCAACAAGATCGCGGAGATCGAAGACTCCGAGGAACGCGAGGCGTTTGTCGCGGCGCGGCGGGCGGAGTACGAGGAAGATGTTGACCTGTTGAGGCTGGCCAGCGAACTCGTCGTCGACGCGATCGTCGAGCCCGAAGACCTTCGTGGCGAGCTGATCAAACGAATCGCACGTGCACGTACGAAATCACGGCACTTCTCCGATCGCCGACATGGAGTCATTCCCGGATGACGCCGAACTTCGGATTGCCTCCCCGTATCGAGATTCGAGAGGTCGGCCCGCGTGACGGACTTCAGGCCGAAGACCCGTTGCTGGTTTCGGACCGAGTGCGGTTGGTCGAGTCGCTCCTCCGGTCGGGGGTTTCGGCGATCGAGATGTGCTCGTTCGTGTCACCCAAGGCCGTTCCGGCGATGGCCGACGCGGCGCGTGTCGTCAGCAGTGTGGGAGTGGTGCAAGGCGTCCGACGTGCCGCGTTGGTGCCAAACCTGCGGGGCGCGCAACTCGCGATCGACGCTGGCCTCGACGATATAACGGGGACCGTGTCGGTCTCCGAGGCGTATTCGGCGAAGAACGTCAAAATGACCGTCGACGAGTCGATCGCCTCGATGATAGAGGTATGCGCGCTTGCGAATGCCAATGGCGTGCCGGTCGATGTGGTGCTCTCGTTTTGCTTCGGTTCGCCGTATGAGGGCGAGACTGATCCCTCGGCGGTCGTTCGAGTCGGCGACGCACTCCTCGCCGGCGGGGCGACGCGGCTCACGTTGGCCGACACCACCGGCTGTGCGACTCCGGCCCGTGTCCAGGCCCTTCTCGACGCCCTCCCGCAAGACTGGCGCTCCAGCGTCGGCATGCACTTCCACGACACCCGGGGCACTGCGCTCGTAAACGCGTTCGCCGCGATGCAACTTGGCGTGACTCGGTTCGACACCTCGGTCGGGGGATTGGGCGGGTCGCCCTTTGCGAATGGGGCCGGAGGCAATCTCGCCACCGAAGACCTGGTGCATCTGTGCGACGATCTCGGCGTCGCGACCGGCATTTCGTTGGACCGGTTGCTGGAGTCTTCGGAACTGGTTTCGGGAATGATCGGTCGAGCAGTCCCAAGTCGTGTGTCGACGCACGGTCCGCGCACGCGTGCCTTTGTCGCCACGTCCGACGAGAACGGTGGTCGCAATGCCCTGGTGTGACACGTGTGCTGAGTATCTGGCGCCGAACGCCACAACGTCGCACGGTGCGTGCCCGAAGTGCAACACCGTGCTGGCCACGAAGAGTTCCTTGCAGATGGAAGCTCGCTCCCTGGGACTTCCCGGGCCGGGCCAGAGCGAAGGGGAGGTTCCGAAGGCGCCGTGGCATTTCAAGTTGCTGCTGCTTGCGGTCGTCCTCTATCTCGGCTGGCGCGGCGTTCAGGGCATCGGTTGGCTCTTCGAGAAGTTCTCGTAGGTGCCAACGCGTCGCGGGCGTCCTTCGGAGTCGTGGTAAAACCGGGTATGCCGTCTTACGTCGACTACCAGGTTGGGCCTGCGGGTCGCCTACCGGACGGTCGCGTGACCACCGCTCGTGCCGACGGCTCGGCACTGGTCCTGACGTTCGAGCACGGCGTCGTTCGTCTCCTCACCGAATGGCTGCGCGACAACTGCCCCTGCTCGAAATGCCGAATTGTGCAGACCGACGAGCGCCGATGGACCCCGTGGCTCGATACCACCGTCCCCGAGGTCGACACACTCGAGGTGACGCACGAAGGTCTGCGGATCACGTGGAAGAGCGGTCACGAGTCGCTGTATCCGCATGACGTATGGGCACGTATCGATACGGCTATTCACCGGGTGAGCTACACCGCCCGTTTGTGGCGTGCCGGGTACGACGTCGAACGCTTCGACCACGATCAGACGGTGAACAACCTCGAAGCCCGCCGGGCCTTCTTCAACACGTTTCGACGCGACGGCGTGGTGGTCGTCACGGGATCACCGACGGAGCCGGGGTCATGTATCGGCTTCATCGAGGCGCTCGGCCTGACCTTGATTCACCACAATCTCGGTGTGATCTTCGACGTGAAGCTCGACCCGAAAGGATTCAACGTCGCCTTCACGTCCGAAGCGTTGGCGCCACACCATGACAATGCGCAGTCCACCTATCCGCCAAGCGGCCAGGTCCTGGCGATGATCGCCAATGATGCCGACGGCGGCGACAGCGTCGTGGTCAACAGTTGGTCGCTGCTGCACGACTTGGAGCAACGAGATCCGGCGGCCATCGATGTTCTGTGCCGTGTCGAGGTCGGATTCCGGCAGTACTCCAACGAGGCCGACGGCTTCACACGTGCGCCAATAGTCGTGCGCGACGGCGCCGGGGGATTCAAGCACCTGCGGTTCTCGAATCAGCTGATGCAGCCGTTGCCCTTCGATCATCCCGACTTGGCCGAGTGGTACCGGGCCTATCGGCTCCTCGGCTCGATGGTTGTCGACCCGGCGTACGAGGTTCGGTTTCGGCTGAACGCAGGTGACACGCTCATCGTGCACAGTCAGCGGGTCATGCATGC
The DNA here is from genome assembly GCA_031418035.1 of Acidimicrobiia bacterium. Classification (GTDB taxonomy): domain Bacteria; phylum Actinomycetota; class Acidimicrobiia; order Acidimicrobiales; family JANYDT01; genus JANOYY01. Next base: position 4,081 of record JANOWU010000254.1, on the reverse strand, counting down.
CCGCACGGCGTTCACCCCGAACGGTGCGCGTCACCTGCAAGACATTTACTTCGACGTCGACGATATCTATGGAATCCTGGCCCGCATGACGGGCGAAGCTACGAATGCGATGGTCCACTCATGAACGCCAAACTCTCCGCTGATCAAACCGTGTCGTTCACGTCGATGGCCGAGGCCACCTTCGAGGACTACGAGTTGGTGTTCGCCCACGAACAGGAACAGATCGACACCCAGGCCGACCGGGCCCTTGACTGGTTGCGTCAGATGGGCACCGGGTCACCGTACAAGATTTCCCGACTGGACCACTGTCTGCAGTCCGCAACGAGGGCCGAACGCGCTGGCGAAGACATGGAATATGTGGTGTGCGCGCTCCTGCATGATGTCGGCGACATCATCGGCACGGCAAACCACTCCGAGGTCGGAGCGGCGCTGTTGCGCCCGTATGTAAGCGAACAGAACTATTGGATCGTGAAGCATCACGGGCTGTTTCAGGGCTACTACTGGTTTGGCTACTACGACCGTGATCCGAACACCCGCGACATGTTCAAGGACCATCCGCATTACGAAGCGTGTGTGAAGTTCTGTGCGGACTACGACCAGAACTGCTTCGACCCGGACTACAAGCATGAGCCTCTGGAGCACTTTGCGCCGATGGTGAAGGAGCTCTTCGCGAAGGCTCCGGCCGACGTGTTCGCGTCGCACTTCATCGGGCACTAGCGCCTTTTGCCCTTCGGCGTTTTGCGCTATTCGGCGACAACCACGAGTGACTCGACGGTGGGTGATGCCGGTCCGACAATGCGAGCGTTGGCGCGTTGGAACGAGTGCAACGAGTCGAGAACAGCCGGTGTGATTCGTTCCCCTGGTGCAATGAGCGGTACTCCGGGCGGGTAGGGAATGACGTACTCGGCGCAAACTCGCTCGATGGCGTCGTGGATCGGGACCACCTGGGATCGCCGCTGGAGAGCTTCTCTCGGGGGCAGGACGATCTGTGGGTCGGTGAGTTCGGGTGGTGGCGTCGCAACGGTGTGCGTATGCGGCGCGGCTTCAAGAGCGACGATGGCATCGATGAGCAGTTGGGCGGTGGCTTCGTCATCGCCAACCGTAAGTGAGCAGACGATCCGGCGATGGTCCGCCAACTCCACGCCGATTCCTTCTCGGTGAAGCCAGGCGCGGGCGTCGAACCCTGAGATGCCGAGGTGCTCGAGATCGAAGACCAGCTTGGTCGGATCGTTCGCGACGCCTTCGGCGCGGAACAGGCGGATCTTGTTCAGGTTGTGGTGGAGGCGGTCACGGGTGTCGACGGCAAGGTCGACGACACGTCGGGTTGCGGCATAGTCGTTCCGAGCATGTTCATGGGCGGCGAGGTCGAGCGACATGGTGAGGAGTGCGCTGGGTGACGACGATTGCAGCATCGCCAGAGACTGTTTCAGAGCCATGTGGTTGATGCGGCCATGCGGATCGGCGCCGACGTGCAGCATGCTGGCCTGTGTAAGTGCACTTAGTGTTTTGTGGCTCGACTGTACGACGATGTCGGCGCCCTGTTGCAGTGCGCTGGCGGGGAGTCGGGGGTCGGTCCCGAAGTGGGTACCGTGCGCTTCGTCGACGACGAGCACGGCATCGTGGGCGTCGGCCATGGCGCGGTATGGTGCGAGGTCGACGGCCATGCCGTAGTAGTTCGGTCGGGTCACGTGGACGAGGCACACGTTCGGGTCCGCTCGGCCAGGAGACATGGTGGGTGGCGCAGCGACGAACCAGCCGTGGTTGGTTCGATCGAAGAGCATCGGTAGGTAGTGAGGGTTGGCGCCGGCGAGCCCGATCGCTGAGTACACGCTGCGATGTGAGCCGCGGAGAACGACGACGTGGTCGCCGTCGGCGACCTGGCTGAGGATTGCGGCCAGATTCCCGACGGTGGAGCCGTTGACAAGGAAGTAGGTGGTACGTGCACCGAAGATCTCGGCACTGCGCTGTTGTGCCTCGACGAGGCTGGACTCGGGGGAGTGGAGGTAGTCGAATCCGCCCATCTCGCTGACGTCGTTGCGTAGTGCCGCCTCGCCGAGGACCGAGGGTGCGAGGGGGTGGTATCCGCCGCGCTGTTTGTGCCCGGGCATGTGAAACGACGCCTGCTCGGCGTCGAAGTAGCGGTGCAGGTCGGCGATGGTGGGTGGAACCTCGGGTAGGTCCACGTACGCTTACTTGTTCATGAGATCAGCGACACGACGAAACGTTTTCGTGTAGCCGAAGAGTTGCATCGTTCGAGGAACGATGCCCGGGGCGATGTTGGTAAGCACGACCAGGGGTCGAACCGGTGGGGTGTTGACGATGACCTCGGCGCGGTTCCTCTTGATGCACGAAATGGTTACCGATGCGACCTTTTCCGGCGAGCAGCTACCGGCGATTCGCGGTCCTTTGATGCCTTGCTGCTCCCACCGGTCGTACATGCCGACGTCGGTCACGAAACCGGGGCATACGACGCTGAAGCCCACATTGGTGTCGCGATACTCTGCGCGCAGAGCATGCGTGAAGCCCACGAGGCCATGTTTGGTGGCGCAATACGAGGTCCCGAACGGCACGCCAACCTTCCCCGCGCCCGAGGAGACGTTCACCACGTGTCCTTTGCCGCGGGCGAGCATGCCGGGCACGACGGCGTGTGTGAGCAGAATCGGCGCTTCGAGGTTGACGGCGATCGTGTCGGTAAAGTCGTCGGCGGGCGCCTTGTCGAATCGGGCAATCCGCTCGATCCCGGCGTTGTCGACGAGAATGTCGATCGGCCCAAGTTCGGCCTCCGTCCGGGCAAGCAATGCGGCACGGTCCGCCGGTTTGGTGACGTCGCATTGCACGGCGATCGCCTGTACGCCAAGCAGCTCCATTTCGATGCGGACGGTCTCCAGTTCAGGCAGCGAGCGGGCCGCAAGGGCCAGGTTTACCCCCTCTTTCGCCAGGGCACGGGCGATGTACACACCGATTCCCTTTGAAGCTCCCGTCACAATGGCGGTGGTTCCTCGAAGTTGATCCATGCCGGACATGCTCGCACGAATGTGCGGCGGGCGGGGTCGCCGCCGGGCTAAGGTAGCCAGGTCGCTTTTGCGACGTTTGTCGTAACGGGCTGTAGCGCAGTTTGGTTAGCGCGCTTGACTGGGGGTCAAGAGGTCGTGGGTTCGAATCCCGCCAGCCCGACCACAAAACCGCAGGTCAGAGCCGGTCTTTCGAGGCCGGCTCTTCGGTTCCAGGACCCGAAACCGGGGCATGTTCTCCGAATGTTCTCTTAGAAATCCGCCCGATCGGGTATTCTCTAATCATGAGGGGCGCCGGAGGGCACATCACAGAACGTCTCGCGGCCGACGGTAAGCGCCGCTACCTCGTGAAGGTCGAGCTTGATCGGGACCCGGCGACGGGTGCGCGACGGCAGAAATCGATCGGGACGTATCGTACGAAGCGCGATGCGCAGGAGGCGCTGGCGGGGGTGATCTCGGGCGGTACGGCGGAGGCTTCCGCCAAGGGAACCCTTGGCGAGTATCTCCGTGACGAGTGGCTGCCGTCGAAGGTTGACCTCGCTGCGCAGACGCGTTCGCAGTACGAGTGGGCGGCCGGGTACATGATCGAGCTGATGGGTGCGGTGAAGCTGACAAACATCACGCCGAGGCATGTTCAGGAGTTCAACACTGCACTCCGGAAGAAGGAACTGAGTTCCCGGTCGCGGCAAGTCATGGGCAAGGCGTTGCGAAACGCCATGTCGATGGCGGTGAAGCGTGGGTACATACCGCGGAACCCGGCCGACGGTGTGCCGATCGCCTCGGGGGAGCGGGAGACTGAACTGAACTTCTGGACGGCCGAAGAGGCTCGGAAGTTCTTGGCATCACCGGCGGTGCAAGAAGACCGGTTGCAGCCGTGCTGGCGGTTCTTGCTGGCGACCGGGCTACGGCGTGGCGAGGTGTGCGCGCTGCGATGGCAGGACGTGGATCTGCCCGGGAAGAAGCTGACGGTGCGGCAGGCCGTGAAGATCGACGGTTACAAGGTTGAAATCGGCACGCCGAAGACCCGAGCGGCAATCCGAACGGTCGGACTCGATGCGGCGACGGTCGAG
>JANOWU010000253.1:0-29932 GCA_031418035.1 Acidimicrobiia bacterium | reverse complement strand
TGCCGAGGTGGCCGAAGCGATTGCGGCGCGACGGCCGATACGTTCGCCCGAAGACATCGTCGAAGTCGTCGTGACACAATCCGCAACCCACGCCGCGTTCGGTGCGTACTTCGAGCCACGAACGGAGTTGGCCGCACGTCTGAGTCTTCCGTTCACGATGGCCGCAACTCTGGTCGACGGAATCTGCACGCTTGATCAGTTCACCGCCGATCGGCTCCGGGATCCGGCATTTCACGCGCTGATGCGTCGTGTTCGCATCGTCGGCTCGGATCAGATCGAACGAGAGTACGGCGCCCGGGTGGCATCTCACGTCGAGGTGACTTTTGCCGACGGCGCAACGGAGTCGGGATTCGCCGCCGACCCCCTGGGCTTTCCTGAGCGACCCGCCACTGCGCAACAGCGCATCCAAAAGGCTCGCGGCTTGCTGCTTCGCACGATGGAACCAGCAGACGCCGACGATCTGATCGGATTGATCAGATCGCTCCCCACTCTGAACTCGCTACGTCCACTTACTGATTCACTTCTTGAACGAGGAAGACTTCCATGACACTTTTCCAACGTGGCGACGTAACGCTCCATTATGAGGTCCACGGAGATGACAGCCGCGAAAAGGTCCTTTGCATGGGCGGATGGGGCAGCTTCTGCCATGGTCGATTCAACGACGCCCCCCGCTACATCCGCGAGAATTTCCAGGTCCTGATTTGGGACTATAGGGGTGTTGGCTCCTCCACCGACGACCCGACGAAGGCGATGTCGATGGGGCTCCTGGGCTCCGACGCCGCAGCCCTACTCGATCACCTGGGATGGACCCGCGTCCACGTGGTCGGTCTCGTCGGAATGGGCGCCTGCGTCGGCCAAGAGCTCACGATCGCACGACCCGAACTTGTTCGCTCACTGCTGATGACCGGTACCTGGGCGTTCGTTGACAAGACGCTGCGTGATCAGCTCGAACTCTTCCGCGATGTCCATCAGACGATGGGCTTCGAGGTCTTCCAGCGCTTCGTCGCGGCGTTTAGCTTCACCGGGGAGTTCTACGACGAACACCACGACAGGCTGCTCGGGCCAAACGGTGCGTGGGGCGATCTTTCCGGTAAGGCCGACGCCCACGCTCGACTCGTGGAGGCATGCCTGAGCCACGACACCCGTGATCGACTGGACCAGATCACGTGCCCGACCTTCGTGCTCCACGCCGGCATCGATCCTGTTACCTCACCACGCACGACGATGCCGCTCCAGGAGGGGATACCCGGATGTCAGGGCGAGTTATGGCCCGAACTCTCCCACGTCATCGCCGGCCGTGACCTGAAGATGCGATTCGACGGTGTCCTCAAGAAGTTCCTGGAGAACTGCCCGCCCTAGGGCCGCGCCGAAAGATTCCCTATGACTTCGAATACACCCCTCACGTTCTATCTCGACTGGCTCGTTTGTGCGCAATTTGCCGGCATTGTCTGGGCCCAAGAGCGCGGATTGTACGAAGCCGCGGGCCTCGATGTGAGGCTTGTTCCGTGGCACGACGACGGGCGGTCCGTAATCGAGAAGGTTGTGTCGGCGGCTTCGAACGGCGAGTTGTGCGCCGGATGTGTCGAAGACAATTTGATTGTTACCCGTTGCGCGCACGACGGAGCGGTGCAGGCATTCGGGGCCATGTTGCAAGACACGCCGTTGGTGGTGATGAGCCGCCCGAGCCAACGCATCCGAAGTGTCGCTGACCTGCGGGGGAAACGAGTCGGCATGCACCCCGATGGAATTCGGGTGTTAGAACTAGTACTTGCGCTTGATGGTATCTCCACTGACGATCTTGATCTTCATGAGGTCGGATTCGATCTAGACCACCTGCGTCAGGATCGGTTCGACGCGTTGCAGGGCTACATGATGACCGAGCCGGTGCAGCTCGCCGGCTTAGGCCTTTCCGTCGACGTGACCCCGGTCAAACATTCGAGACTTAAGCCCTATGCCCAGACGTACTTTTCGGAAACGACGCTTCTCGCCCAGCACCATAGAAAGTTCACAGACTTCTTGACGGCGTCGTCGGCTGGATGGTTGGCGGCGTGCGCTCAACCTGACCAGGCTGCAGCGGTCGTTTCGCGAGTGATGCATGGTCGAGCAGCTCCTGATGACCAACGTCGAACGGAGACAGAACAACGCCAGTCCCTTGATCGCCTAATCCCACTGGTTGTCGGTGATTTACCCATCGCAGCGATCGGCTCGATTGAAATGCGCCAATGGAAACTGAATCTTGAAAGCTATTTCGAGTTGGACATGATCAACCACCGTGTTGACCTAACAGAAGTCGTGTGCGACCTCGGTCGTCGATCACCATGACGGTTCGGCCAGCAAGGATTCGGGTCAATAGCTCTGCGTCCAATGGCTCGGCGTCAGCTGCGACGGTCTTTACAAGTCGAAGCTCGTGCTGTAATCGCAAACCCCTGCAGCGTCTCTGCGGCCGACACGCGGGCGAAGGTAAGTGGTCACAGCACTAGGGCGAATCGACTGACATCGCATGTTCCGACGCCTGGCGGGAGTCGAAGGCTTGGCAGGCACCATCGTAGTTGTGGCCCAGGATCCCACCGCGAACAGTACGTTCGCGTACAGATCGGAACAGCTGCTTCCAGCTCGGAGGAAGGGCTGGGGCGTCGGGCGGAGTGAGCCACAAGCGAAAGAGGAGTCGTTTTTGCTCGGGGTCATCGTGGTCGACGAACTCGGTGCGGGAATGCAATGTGGTGAAACTGGAAAGAATCTGCATGTCGCCGGGTTCCAGATACATCGTGTACATAACATCTGGCCGGCGGAGGATTTCGTCCATGAATTCCATGGCTTCAACCTGTACCGTCGACAGCTTCGGGACGCCCGCGAGATTCTGCGCACTGATGATCCGGTTCCGGTTCCATTTGCCGAAGAACCTCCCGTCGTGGAAGTCGAACACCGGGTTCGTGTAAAACGCCGCTTCGTCAGGGGCTTCCTCGGTTTGGCGGCTGAAGAAGAACGGTTGGTAGAGAGCCTCGGCCAGGTCTGGGCGTTCGCGAACCGCGATGGTATGGGCGCGTAGTGAACTCGACACCATACTCATGCCGCCGGAGACAGCTTTGTTGAAACACGAGAGCGCCACAACGTCGACTCCGTCTATGTGGAAATCGAGCTCTGCGTTCGAGGAGTAGCCGCGACCCGACGAGCTGCGGTAGTTGGCCCCGACGTTTCGGACAGCGGAGAGGTAGTGCGTTGCTTTTCCCTGGGGCCGTGCGACACCGAAATGGAGTCCTACGGCCCAGGTGAGAACCGAGAACTCCTGCTCCGAAAGTTCGTGGCGCGGCAACCCCTTCAGCAGACTGATACCACGACCTCGCGTCGCCTGATCGAAGGCAGAACTGATCGGGGCATGAGCGGAACCGAGATCAAAATCAGATCGCGAGTACTCGAAAAGTGGCCGTTCGCTCTCGAATCCGACGCGGACGGCCCGCACCAGATCAGCCCGGTGTTGATCGTCGAGTTCGACCACCCAGCTCAGCTCGCTTGCCAGCTCTGTCGAACCCCAATTCGCAGCGGACTCCTCCGATCTCGGCGTCATGTCAGCCTTCGGCGAAGCGTCGCTCGAGCTCGTTGATTTCGGGAAGGCCGATGAAGTTCAAGAAGTCCCCGAACTGCGGCATCTTGTCGACGATTGCTGCCGGCGTACCCTCGGCCTTGATCGACGCCAGCGCATGACGCATCGCGGCTGTCGCCGAAAGCAGTGTCGAGATAGGACAGATGATGAGTTTGAAACCAAGCTCATCGATCCGGCCGTACGTCAGCGGCGGGGTCTTGCCACCCTCGGCCCAGTTGAACACGAGTGGATAGCCCCGGAGCGCTTCGCAAACGGTTTCGATCTCTCCTTCGCCCTCGAGTGCTTCGACGAAGAGCAAATCGGCACCGGCGTCGGCAAAACGCTTTGCCCGCTCGATCGCAGCATCGAGACCTTCCACCGCCCGAGCATCGGTCCGGGCGATGATCACCGTGTTGGGATTCGAGCGAGCGGCCACCGCGGCCTTGATCTTCCCGATGGCCTCCCCCGCCGAGACCACCTGCTTGTTATTCATGTGGCCACACTTTTTGGGCGTGACCTGGTCCTCGAGATGGAAACCGGCCGCTCCCGCCTGTTCCCACAGCTGAACCGTGCGGATCACGTTCATGGCATTGCCGTATCCGGTGTCGGCATCGGCAATGACCGGGAGCGACGTCGCCAAAACAATGCGTCGAATGTTGTCGAGCATTTCCCCCTGGTTCGTCAGTCCGACGTCGGGACGACCGAGCAGCGAGGCCGAAGTTCCGAACCCCGTCATGTAGACGACGTCGAAGCCCGCCTCCTCGATCAGGCGTGCGCCGAGTGCGTCGTAGCAACCGGGCGCAGTCAGTGGCTTCGGACGAGCGAGAAGCTCTCGCAGGCGGGCGGCTCGGTCTCCGGAGGGCGAAAGAAAGTTCACGGGCAAAGTCTCGCAGACTCTTTCGCCGAAATGGAATTAAACATCAGAGGATTTGCGCCTCTATCGTTGGTCCCATGAACTTCGAACTGTCGGAAGAACACCAGATGTTTCGAGACACCATTCGCGACTTCGTCAATCGAGAAATTCGGCCGGTGGCTCGCGACTGGGAACACGAGGGCCGATACCCGACCGAGATCGTGGAAAAAATGAAGGAGATGGGGCTCTTCGGCATCACCATTCCCGGAGCGTGGGGCGGTCTCGACGCGGACCTCGTCAGCATGGCAATCCTCTTCGAGGAAATCGCAAAGTCCTGGATGGGTGTGGCCGGAATCCTCGGGAGCCACAGCCTTGCGTGCAAGATGATCGTCGACCACGGTACCGACGAGCAGAAGAAGCGTTGGCTTCCCGAACTCGCCACGGGGAAACGGCGGACCTGCATCGCGCTCACCGAGCCCGACGCCGGAAGCGATCTTCAGGGCATCCGTACGACGGCCACGCTCGACGGCGACGAGTACATCATCCGAGGAACCAAGACCTGGATCACCAACGCCCGCTACGCGAACCCGATGCCCGTGCTCGTGAAGACCGACCCCGGACCACGACCCGGACCAAGTGGTATGAGCGTGCTGATGGTGGAACAGGGAACCCCTGGATTCACCGTGACGAAGGACATCGGCAAGCTTGGCTACAAAGGTCCGGAGAGCTGCGAGGTGGTGTTCGACGACTGTCGAGTGCCCGTGGCCAATCTCCTCGGGGGCGTGGAAGGCAAAGGTCTCTACCAGGCCCTAAGCGCGCTTGAGGTTGGACGCGTGAACATCGCCGCCCGTTCCGTTGGGATCGCACAAGCTTCACTCGACGCATCGCTGGCATACACCGATGAGCGGAAGGCCTTCGGTCAGGAGATCAACAAGTTTCAAGCCGTCCAGCTCCGTCTTGCCGACATGGCGACGCAGGTGCAGGCGGCTCGCCTCATGACATGGTGGGCGGCGTCAAAGATCGACACCGGAGCGCGCGCCGACATGGAGAGCGGCATGGCAAAGCTGTTTGCGTCGGAGGTCGCGATCACGGCATCCCTCGACGCGATGCGTCTTCACGGTGGCTATGGCTACTCCACGGAGTTCGACATCGAACGTTTCTACCGCGACGCGCCCCTCATGGCGATTGGCGAAGGAACCAACGACATTCTTCGCACCGTTATCGCGAAGGCACTCGTGCGCGAGCTCCGCGGCATACACTGACGCAACCCTATGAGCACATACAAAACCCCCCGACCGCCGCGCCTTCGAAGAGTGGAACTCTCCGTTCCCGGATCGAACCCGAAGATGATGACGAAGGCAGTCACCCTTGGGGCCGACGTCGTGATTCTTGACCTCGAAGACGCTGTAGTCGCGTCGCAGAAGGGCGAGGCTCGTCGACATGTCGCCGAGGCCCTCAACACCATCGACTTCGGCCGATCCGCACGGGCAGTACGGATCAACGCGCCCGGAACCCCCTGGGCCCACGACGATGTCATCGAGCTGGTGGAGGCAGCCGGAACACACATCGACCTGATCATCATCCCGAAGGTCGCTGCCCCTCGCGACGTGTGGTTCGTCGATACCCTGCTGTCGGCGCTCGAAGCAAAGCTAGGCCTCACGAATCGAATTGGACTCGAACTCCTCATCGAGGAAGCGCAAGGTTTGAGTCGTGTGGAAGAGATCGCCGCGTGTTGCGAGCGCACCGAAGCTCTCGTCCTAGGGTTCGGTGATCTGGCAGCGAGCCTTGGTATGCGTCTCGACGAATTCGCCGACGATGACCCGGATGACCCGGTCGAAGATGCGTACGCGTATCCCGGCGATATCTGGCACGCCGCACGCTCTCGACTCGTCGCAGCAGCACGAGCCAACGGCCTTGATCCGATCGAGGGCCCGTATCTCGACTTCGCGAACACCGACGGCCTTCGCCGTGAAGCTCGACGCGCCGCGGCCATGGGGTACGTCGGGAAATGGGCAATCCATCCGAACCAGATCGACATCGCCAAAACCGTGTTCGCCCCCACAGCACGAGAGATCTCCCGAGCGCGAGCCGCTATCGATGCCATGAACGAGTCGCAGCAGGCCGGCGTCGGCGCTGCGGGCGTCGGGGGCATGATGCTCGACGCGGCGACGAGTCGGATGTTTCAACAGGTGCTCGACCGTGCTGCCTTGGCCGACGGTGGCTGACCGTCCGGTCGCGGAAGCCGAGTCGCGCTACTCCCCGACCAACGGGTTCGCTCCGTCGATCCAAATGATGACCCGGGCGAACGTTCCATCGGGTCCAAAGGTGAAGAAGTTGCACGTCGTCAGGGTGTCGGGCGACCCATCGAGTCTGACGTGCGGGCACGTCTGCTCCGTCGCTGACTTCGCCGCTGCTTCGTCGACAACGATGTTGGTGATGTTGTGACAAATCGTTTCGTAGTCAGCGAAGAAGCTTCGAAACATCCCCGCGATTTCTTCGCGCCCGTTGAACACCACCCCGGCCGACTGAATCGTGAATGTCGCGTCGTCGGCAAAGAACGCCAGCGATGCCTGAAGATCCTTTGCGTCGACGGCTTCGAAATATGCCCAGGGAGCACGTTCAAGGTGAGTTCGAGCAAGCGTCATGGCCACTTCTTCCGGGGTCGTGTGAAGGCGTCGACCGCTCGACGACCAGCGATCGCCACCGATCATGGCACCTCACTCGGAGTAGTCGCCAGTAGGAACGCGGTGGTCACACAATGTCAACAAACTCCGAACCGCATTGGAAAAATCGCGGTGATCGCATAAAGTCAGAGTTTTGTCGGCAGTCGTTGTTTCGCGTCAAACCGTTGAGAAGACAGAAGGTTCAAGCACGCATGCAATCAAGCGAGGCCAATCGGCCACGGCTAGGGGTGGGTCAGTTCGTCGAGCGCTACGCAATCTTGATTGCGTGGGCTGCCGTGATCATCGTGTTTTGGATCTGGCGCCCGAACACCTTCGGGACGCTCTCGAACTTCAAGGGAATTTTTGGGTCGCAGTCATCGCTGCTGGTGTTGACGCTCGGCCTTTTGCTGGTGTTGTCCGCCGGGGAATTCGACCTTTCGATCGGCTCCACCTTCTCGATGGGCGCAACCGGACTTGCGTTCCTCGACGTGGAGAAGAGGTGGCCGATCGCCATCACCGTGATCGTCCTGATCCTTCTGGGAATGGCCATCGGCGCGCTCAACGGGCTCATCTCGATTCGATTCGGAGTTCCCTCGATCGTGGCCACACTTGGCATGAGTACCTTGCTGGCCGGCCTCATTCTGGGTGTGTGCGGGCCAAAAATTCGCAGCGGTGTCAATAGCGGCTTCGTGAACCTGGTGCGCGGGAAGTGGTTCGGTCTGCCCCGGAGTTTCTACTTCGCCCTCCTTCTCACGTCCGCAGTTTGGTACGTCCTCCAGCACACGCCGCTCGGTCGCTACATCTTGTTCGTCGGCCGCGGACGCGAGGTCGCTCGCCTCGCCGGAATTCGTGTTGATCGGGTGCGTTGGGGTTCGTTGATTGCTTCATCCACCTTGGCCACGATCGCCGGCATGGTGCTCGCGGGGACATCAGCCTCGGCACAGGCCGGAGTCGGCAACGGCTACCTGCTTCCGGCCTTTGCCGGCGCTTTCCTCGGTGCCACCGCGATCATTCCGGGGCAGTTCAACGCCTGGGGTTCATGGACTTCGGTGTACTTCCTTTTGACGGGCATCACCGGCTTGTCCCTGGTGGGCTACTCCGGTTGGCCCGAACAGGTCTTCTATGGCGGCGCTCTCATCATCGCCGTGGTTCTTTCACAAATCGCCACCCGAGCCCGGGCCCGTAGCGCCAGCTCCGCGTAGTCTCACAAACCAACAAAACCACCCACCCATCCAAGGCCATAGGAGGCCATATGTTACGAACCCGAACTCTGCGTCATCGTGCCGGTTTTGCCGTTGCGATAAGCCTTGCCCTCTTCGCCAGCGCCTGTAGTAGCGACAGCTCAGACAGCACCGACGCAGCCGTAGAGACGACCGCTGCCGCAGACCTCGCTGCCGAGACAACCGCAGCGGCGACCGAAGCAGCGCCTGACACCGAAGCAGCCGCAACCGACACCGAAGCAGCTGATACCGCCGCAGCCCCGGCTGCCGAGGGCGGCGTTGCCGAAGCCGAAGCGATCGTGGCCAAGGCCAGCGCCGCACCTGTGTTCGCCGCTCCCGCCGGAGTGGGGACCTACGACTTTGCTGCGCTCAAGGGCAAGAAGGTGGCGATCATCAATCTCGTGAAGGCCGTCCCGATCCTCACCCAGTGGGAAGACGAAGTCACCAAGGCCATGGATGGCAGCGGTATCGAAGTCACCTCGGTCGACGGCAAGTTCGATCCGAACGAGTGGGGTCGTGGTGTTGAGCAGGCAGTCGCCGCGAAAGCAGATCTGATCTTCTTGCTGGGTGTGCCCCCGACCGCAGTTGCACCCCAGATTGCTGAGGCCAAGAAGGCCGGTATCCCGGTCCTGGCATCGTTGCAGGGTTACGCCGGCAAGTCACTCACCGCAGTGCCGGATCTGACCGCCGACGTCGGCTTTGACTACCGCACCCCGGGAACGTTGATGGGTGCATGGTTCGTAGCCGACTCCAAGGGCAAGGGCAACGCTCTGATCATGTCCTCAGATGACAACAGCTCGTCGCCCGATGTGTGGGGCGCAATGGAAGCCGAAATCAAGCGCCTCTGCCCCGATTGCAAAGTGAAGCGGGAAGACTCCACGGTTCCGCAGTGGGGTGACGGCACGCTGCAACAGCGTACGAAGGCGCTCGTGCAAGAAGACCCCACGATCACGCACATCCTTGCGGTGTACGACGGTATGACGCTGGCCATCGAACCAGGTCTGGTCGAAGCCGGAGTAGCGGACAAGATCCGCGTTGCCGGTTTCAACGGGACGCCAGCCGTTATGGCCAACGTGCAAAAGGGCAGCGCCGTGAAGATGGATGTCGGAAACCCGAACATGTGGTTCTCGGCCGGAGCGGCCGACGCGATCTTCTCGATCCTCACCGGGAAGAAGCCGATCGATGATCCCGGTGTGCCGTTCCGTATCTTCACGCAGGAGAACCTGACGGGCGTTGACACCTCGAAGGAAGACCCGACCAACTGGTACGGCATCGACCCGCTTGGCGACTACCGCAAGCTTTGGGGCCTCGCCTGACATGAGTAACGTCGTCATCGAGGGCCCACGAGACCAGGGTCAGGAAACCGTTCCTGCACTGAGGTTTCGCGGCCTTTCCAAAACGTTCGGGGCCGCACGGGCCCTCGATGACGTCGACTTCGAAATCGCTCGCGGAGAAATCCACGGATTGGTCGGTCGCAACGGTTCAGGGAAATCCACCCTGATCAAAGTCTTGTCGGGATTCCATGTTCCCGACGAGGGCGCTTCGCTCGAAATTGGAGGGCGGTCGGTTGCTCTGCCACTCCCCTCGGTTGAGGCGTATCGTCTCGGCCTGGCTTTCGTCCACCAGGATCTGGGTCTTCTCCCTGAACTCTCCGTCGTTGAAAACATTCGAATCGGACGATTTCGCACGGGACCGGGTTGGCGGATCAACTGGAAAGCCGAACGGGCACTCGTGGCGCAAGCCCTCGAACGATTCGGGGTTCGTGTGGCCCCCGAGACGCAAGTTGGTCAGCTCCGAGAAGTTGACCGCGCGCTCGTTGCGATCGTCCGTGGACTTATTGATTTGCAAAGCCACGAGAACGGCATCTTGATTCTCGACGAACCGACGGCCTACCTGCCACGAGACAGCGTGGAGCAGCTGTTCAAGACTGTGCGCTCGATCGCCGCAAACGGTACGTCCGTGGTGTTCGTGAGCCACCGCCTCGACGAAGTCATGAGTCTTACGGACCGGACCACGGTCCTGCGCGACGGGAAGGTCGTAGGCACGCTTACTACAGTCGGGAGCGACGAGGAAGAACTCATCGAGTTGATTTTGGGCGGCCAGCTTGAAGACTTCTATCCTGAGCCGTCCGAGCCACAGTCGGGCGTCGCTCTGAAGATTTCCAATCTCTCGGGGGCGGTCGCAAAGGACCTGACTCTCGATGTGTACGAAGGCGAGATCGTCGGGCTGACCGGCATTGCGGGAGCGGGATACGACGAGGTTCCGTATCTGCTCTTTGGCGCCAGGCCAGCAAGTGCGGGCACCGTCGAAGTCGGAACGACGACCCTTCGACATGACCAACTCAACCCCAAGGCCACCATGAAGGCGGGAGTGGCGTTGCTCCCGGCTGATCGCCAGCGCAACAGCGGCGTAGGTGACCTCACTCTCACCCAAAACGTTTCGCTACCCGTGCTGTCATCGTTCTTCAGCGGCGGCCGCCTCCGCCAACGTGCCGAGCGGGAGAAAGTTGGCGGGCTCCTCAACGATTACACCGTGCGACCTCCGCTCCCCGAGGCGAAAATGGGCCAACTCTCCGGAGGCAACCAGCAGAAGGCTCTGCTGGCCAAGTGGCTGCAACGAAACCCGCCGGTGCTACTGCTCCATGAGCCAACCCAGGGAGTCGACGTCGGCGCCAAGAAAGACGTCTTCGAACGCCTCCGAGTGGCAGCCGTTGGGGGCGCCGCCATCGTGTTCTCCTCCGCGGAATACGAGGACCTAGCCCACCTCTGCGATCGTGTGCTTGTCTTCCACGGGGGCCGCGTGGCCGCCACGTTGACCGGCGCTGACCTCACGGAGGAGCGAATCGTGGAACAGTGTTACCGAGCCGAAAAGCTAAGTGCTCAGGGTAAAGTGTAACTATCTCATCGCTCCGCTTGGTTCGCAAGACTCACTGACGCTGCGTCGTCGCCCAGATCCACGGACGGACGACACGGTCGTGTTTCTGCCACGCAGCAATCAGGGGGGCGTCGGCGAGAGCCAGCTCAATGTCATCGAGACCCAGCAACAAGCTCTCCTTGGCCGCGGGGAGCACATCAAATGTCCACATACGACCTCCCTCGGTGTTGACCGTTTGCGTTGAAAGGTCAACGGTGATCGCTGTCGCATCGGCGGCTGCGAGGACGATCTCATCCAGTTGGGCTGCGGTCATCGAAACAACCAGTATTCCGTTTTGTGCACAGTTGGCCACGAAGATGTCGCCGAAGGTGGTTCCGATCAGACACCGGATCCCGAGTCCGGCCAACGCCCAGACTGCCGGTTCGCGCGATGACCCGCAGCCGAAGTTGGCGCCGGTCAACAGGATCGGAGAACCGCGAAATTGCGCCTTGTTCAGGGGAAAGCTTGGATCCTCCTTTCCATCGGTGGTGTATCGCAACGCCTCAAACGCAAAGGGGCCGACTTCGGAACGCCCCTTGGTCAGGTGATCAACGCGAATGATCACGTCGGTATCTATGTTCGGCTGCAACAACGCAGCAGCCGTGCCGGTCACCGAAAGGAACGGCTGGAAGCTCACAGGCCTCGCACATCCGTAAGCGCACCTACGATAGCCGCGGCGGCGGCCATCGCCGGGCTCGCCAGATGGGTTCGCGCGTTCGGGCCTTGACGGCCGACGAAATTCCGATTCGATGTCGAAACGCACCTCTCAAAGGGAGGGACTCGCTCCCCATTTGCCGCGACACACATACTGCAGCCCGGCCGCCGCCAGATGAACCCGGCATCCTGGAAAACCTGATGCAGCCCTTCGGCCTCAGCCCGTGCCCGAACCTGCTCGGAACCGGGAACAACCCACGCAGTGACGTGAGAAGCAACTTTGCGGCCGTGCACGACCCGAGCGGCGTCACGAAGATCGGACAATCGTGAGTTCGCGCACGACCCGATGAAGACGCGGTCGATGCGCAGTCCATCAAGGCGCTGACGCGGACGAAGGTCCATGTAGGCAAGCGCAGACGTCCACGCCGCGGCGACCTCGGAGTTTGGGGCATCGGCCGGGTCGGGTATTGCCTCGGTTATCGCCATGCCGTGTTCCGGACTCGTGCCCCACGTGATCATCGGCGCCAGCGCTGATACATCGAGGAACCACTCGTCGGCAAAGATTGCATCTTCATCGGTCTCCAATGACCGCCAGCTCGCAACCGCCTGATCCCAAAGATCACCACTGGGTGCGTAGGGACGACCAGCGAGCCACGCAGTAGTCGTGTCGTCCGGAGCCACGATTCCGGTTCGTGCCCCAAGCTCCACGGAGAGGTTGCACAACGTCATGCGCTCCTCCATGCACATGGACCGCACGGTGGAGCCTGCGTACTCCACCGCGCAACCGTTGGCGGCGGCAGTCCCAAAGCGCGAGATCATTCGTAATGCGACGTCCTTCGCGCGAACGCCGAACGGGAACGTTCCCTCGATGGTGAGCCGGACCGAGCTTGGCCGCTTCAGTCGTAACACCTGTGCAGCGAGGACCTGTGCGCTCTGCGACGACCCAACGCCGATGGCGTTCGCTCCGAAAGCACCGTTCGTACACGTATGACTGTCACTGCACACCAGCGTCGAGCCGGGAAGAACAAGGCCGAGTTCGGGACCCATAACGTGCACGATCCCTTGGAACGCACTGTCGACGTCGAAAACCGGAATGTTCACACGGCGTGTGGCATCGCGCATCGACGCCCATTTCGTGGGCGCGCCCTCTGGGTCAACCCGGCGATCAGGGCTACTCGTCACCAAATGATCGGGTGTGGCAAAGCTGAGATCCGGATTCCGAATTCCCAAGCTTCTCGACGTCAGTTCGTCGAGGGCCGGGGGGCCGGAAAGATCATGGAGGAGGTGCCGATCCACGTGGAGAAGGGCCCAGCCATCATCGAGTTCACGAACGACATGTTGATCCCAGATCTTGTCGAACAGGGTCTTCGGAGTCACCGGTCCATTCTGCGCTTGCCGCTAGCGCTGCGCCAGCCGAAACTCGTACGTTCGCTTCCCCTGAGCTCGACATCACCGGCGAACACATGTCGTCAACACATCGCCGAAGCTGCCAAGATCGCCGAATAGAACCTTTTGAGTTGGCGGGTGACGAAACCCCGCCAGCGTCAACCTCACGATACGGGGAGCAGCAGATGACAACCAACGCCGAACCCAACCACACTCCGCTCGATGCCGACGTGGCGATCATCGGCTATGGCCCGACGGGGTCGGTTCTTTCGATTCTTCTGGCACAGTACGGCTATCGCGTGGTCGTTCTGGAGCGCTACCGATCGACGTACCCACTGCCCCGCGCCGTTCATTTCGATGGCGAGGTGGCAAGGATCTTCCAGGCGTGCGGCATCGGCGATCAACTGCCGTTGATCAGTGACATCTCCGGCGTCTACGAATGGCAGAACGCGCAGCGACAAACGCTGCTTCGTTTCCCCGCCTCCACGAACAGCGGCATGGGCTGGCCCGGGGGCAACATGTTCAGCCAGCCTGCACTCGAGGACGCTCTCGCCCAACGGGCCGCAACTTTTTCGAACCTGACGGTGCTTCGTTCCCACGACGCAACAGACATCGTTCAGAGCGGGGAGTTCGTGACGGTAACGCACACCGGCGGGACAACGTCGGCCCGCTACCTTGTCGGGTGTGATGGTGCTCGGAGTCTCACGCGGACCCTTCTCGGGACCCCGGTGACCGACCTGGGATTCTTCTACGACTGGCTGATCTGTGATGTGATTCTCAATAATTCGCGTACATATGATCCGCAGAATCTACAGGTGTGTGATCCGCGTCGGCCGACCACGGTCGTTTCGGGGGGCCCCGGTCGACGCCGATGGGAGTTCATGGCCCTGCCCGGGGAGTCCGTCGACGAGTTGAACACGGAAGAAGCGGCGTGGCGATTGCTGTCGGAGTGGGACGTGAACGCGCACAACGCCACTCTGGAACGTCATACCGTGTACACGTTTCAGGCGCGATGGGTCGAGCAGTGGCGCTCGAGTCGGGTATTTCTTGCCGGCGACGCTGCGCACCAGATGCCGCCGTTCGCTGGACAGGGAATGTGTTCGGGCGTTCGCGACGCGGCAAACCTTGCGTTCAAACTTCATGCGGTGTTGAGCGGGAGCGCTCCCGACAAGGTCCTCGACACCTACGAAATGGAACGCAAACCTCACGTCAAGTCTTCGATAGAGGTATCGATGATGCTGGGCGGCGTGATCTGCGTCCCGGACCCCGAGGCGGCGGCGGCACGCGATACTGCCATGATCGCTCAGCTCGAGTCGAAGGGCTCGAGCCCGATGCCGCCTGGTCCGATCGTCGCCGAAGGGCTGTTCCGCAGCGGCGATCCGATGGCGGGACACCTGTTCCCACAAGGACGCGTCACCCTCGGGACCGTGTCCGATCGTCTCGACGACGTGATTGGCGTCGGTTGGCGCCTGATCGCTCTCGCGGGCACTGATCTCACGATCGAGGCGAGGTTGGCTGCGTGGTTCGAAGGCATCGGCGGCAGTGTTCACGTCATCGGCGCCGACAGCGAACTCGTCGACACCGAAGGTGTGTACGCACCATGGTTCGGGCGCAATCGACTCCGCGCTGTACTCCAGCGGCCCGACTTTCACATTTTCGGATCGACCGGCTCCGACGGAACCGTCAGCGCGCTCGTGGCTTCGCTGGAGCACCGGTTCGAAGGCTTGGACCCGGACGGCGAGGCTAGGCTGCAAAGCTAGGCTGCACATTCATACGTACACACATTATTTGGAAACCGAGGACCTCACGTGAGTGAACGATTTGACGGACGGGTAGCTATCGTGACCGGAGCCGCAAGCGGGATGGGACGCGCCATTGCGATGCACTTCGCCGCCGCGGGCGCAAAGGTGTTGGCCGCGGACATCAACGACATCGGCGGAAACCAAACGGTTGACGCAATCCTTGCGGCGGGCGGTACGGCCATGTTTCAACGCACGGACGTTGCCGATGCAGCGTCGGTCTCATCGATGGTGGCGGGGGCGGTGTCGACCTACGGGCGCCTCGACTGCGCGGTCAATGCCGCAGCGATCGAGGGAGAAAGCGTCCCGCTTGCCGACCTCGACGACGACCTCTTCGATCGGGTGCAGTCCGTCAACGTGCGCTCCGTGTATCTGTCTATGAAGCATCAGATTCGCGCCATGATCGCAGCCGGGAACGGTGGAGCCATCGTCAACTTCGCGTCGACAAGTTCGGTGCGTCCTCAGCATCACCAGTCCGCATACACGGCATCGAAGTTTGCGGTCCTCGGCCTCACCAAGAGTGCTGCTATCGACTACGCAGCCCTCGGGATTCGCATCAACGCGATCTGCCCGGGAGCGATCGACACGCCCATGTTGCGAAACGCGATGGAGCGTCGGGGTCGTGAGGAAGCCGACGTCATCAAACGGCTGAGCTTGGTGAACCGTTTCGGGTCAGTCGACGAGATCGCCAAGGCGGCGCTGTGGTTGTGCAGTGACGAGTCGAGCTTCACCGTTGGTCATGCGCTCGCCGTCGACGGCGGCTACCTCGCTCGCTGAAACGCGTGCATCGCTTCCCGTGCCTCGCTCGAGGGACGCAACCACCGGTCCGACGTTACAGGAGATGGCCCAACTTCTCCGGGTTCATCTGCACGAAGACTCGCTTGACCAGCCCGTCGAGGGACCATGCGAACGTCATGACCATGTCCGGACTCCCGTCGACCCGAAAAATCAGACCGACGTTGCCGTTGACCTCGATGAACTCGACCGTGCCCTGGGGGACAATGCGCTTGGCCAGGTTCACCTCGAAGCGGGCGACACGGTCCGCACCCACGATCGGGTTACGCGCCGCTCTGCGGTTCGGACCGGCGTCATCGAGTTGCACGACGTCGGGGGCGAGCAGCGTCATAAGCGCGCCTATGTCGCCGGACAGCGTATGCCCGATCATCTGCGTGATTACGTTCGTCTGGTGTTCCTTCGTCGGCCGACGATACATTTCGCCTGAACGGTGAACACGCTTACGGGTCCGGCTCGCAATCTGACGACACGAAGCAGGCGTTCGATCGACTGATGACGCGATCTCGTCGAAGGAGTAGCCGAACACGTCGTGCAGGAGGAACACGGCTCGCTCTATCGGTTTGAGTTCGTCGAGGATGACGAGAAAAGCGAAGGTCATCGAATCAGCCAGTTCGGCGGCCTCACCCGGATCGTTGCGCGTGACTTCACACACCGGTTCGGGGAGATATGGTCCGACGTAGGACTCGCGACGCGCGGCAGCGGAATGGGCTCGGTCCAGCGCTAAGCGTGTGGTGATTCGCACGAGGTACGCCTCCGGGTTTTCCACCGTGGCGGGGTCGACCGCATCCCACCTCAGCCATGTTTCCTGACAGATGTCATTCGCGTCGCACACACGACCGGTCATGCGATACGCAACCCCGAAGAGCCGATCTCGATGAGCGGTGTAGGTGGCGAGGGAGTTCGCGTTCATGTCAATGACATCCTGGTTGAGCCGGGTTTATGTGAGTTCATGTGAGCCGCCTACGCCGAACTGGCGAGGTGCCCCGCCTCGCGGCCGCTGGCGATCGACGCGTCGGCGAGAAGTCCGTGCGCTCCGACCCAGTCCCCCGCAATGAACACGTTGTCGTAGCCGGGAACGCGGGGCCCTGGCCGATTCGTCAGCGAACCGATCTCCGGCGTCGGGCGGTCATGGGCGACCAGCCAGTGCTTCCCGAACTGCTCGGCGCGCACCTCGGCTTTCCATCCGGGCTGCACGGCGTCGAGGTACTCCTCCATCTGGACCCGCGGATTCTCATGCGCGGTTCCGTAGGCCAACACGTGCACCAGCTCCGAACCTTCGGGCGCCAGATCTGCCGTCGGGGTATGCGTGGAGAAGTACAACGGCGCATCCGCGCAGAGGCAGAAGCGTCGCTCGGGCTTGGGCAACCTCGCCAGGCCGAGATCGAGCCCCGACGCATACACGGGTCGGGCTCGGCGGGCCCACTCGTTCGCGGCCGTTGAATTGTCGTCCAACAGTTTGGCGACCTGACCCGGTCCTCCTACGGCCAGCACGATCGCATCCGCGTCGGGAACCTCTCGAATTGACGCCACTTTCGATTCGTTATCGATCTTCGCGCCTGCGCGTATCGCGACGTCTTCGAGTTTGTCGACAAGTCGCTGCCAGCCACCGTCGAGATACAACACGCCTTTCGTCAGTGCACTTACTGTTTGGGGAACAGCCACCGCTGCGGCGATCGTCGTCATGTCGTCCTGATAGGTGGCGGTCCGCGCGGCCATGAGAACAAACAGACGCGCGTCGGGATGAGCGACGTGTTCCTCCACCCACTGTTGCATCGACCGGTTCGCCGTCTCGGTCTTCAAGAGGCTGAGAGGTTTGGCGAGCAGACGCCCAAGTTGCGCCTTCGCCTTCACCCCGATCAGTGGGGATACAACGAGATCCATCGGAGTACCCGGCATCAGGCCGACCTTGCCGCGCAGCTGGCCATAGCCTCTGAGCGGCGGCTGCTTCCCGACAGCCGTCACCCCAAGTTCGCGCAGGATCGAAATGCCCACCCCGCCCGCGTACAACGCATGCGCTCCCTGATTGAAGAGGAAGCCGTTGCGCTCCTCGGTTCGGGCCCGGCCACCGAGGCTGGTCCTTGCTTCGAGCACGACGACCTCCGCGCCCGACCTCGCCGCTGTCGCAGCTGCCGTCAGACCGGCGAGACCGCCCCCGACGATGTACATCTTCCTGGCCATGATTTTCCTCCGGTTTGTCCTTTCACCTCAGACGACGCAGAGATCGGAATTGTGACAGCGCACCAGATTCTTTTTTCATCGACGCACGCGTGCGCGGCGTGCTCAACTACCACCATGACTGAATCCGACGACACGGCTCCCGCACAGTTCTACACCGGCGTCGTCGCCGAACTCTATCGGCATCTGCGGGCGAGCACCTTTGATCCAGCGCCCTACGCAAAGCTCATTCGGCGCTACGGCGAACCAGCTCTCGAACTGGGTTGCGGTGACGGCGATCCGCTCCTCGATCTGGTGAGTGAAGGCCTACTCGTCGAAGGACTCGACTCGTCGGAGGACATGCTGGCGCGCTGTCGCTCCTTCGCCGCGCAGAGGGGCCTCGACGTCACCCTTCACAACTCGACGATGGAGGCGATGAACCTCGGGCGTCAGTTCAAGACCATCTACCTGGCCGGGCCGACCTTCAACCTGTTGCCCACCGACGCCATTGCGCTCGAAGCCCTTTCGCGAATCAGGTCCCACCTCGTCCCGGGAGGAGTTGCCCTTGTCCCGCTGACCGTACCCTCGCCGACGCCGGCCACGTACTTTGGTCGCCCACGGGTTCATCGAAGCGACGACGTCACCGAAATGCGCTTCTCTGTGCTGTCTGAGCGCCGGGACCCGGAGATGCGGATCCAGGCAAACATGCTTCGCTACGAATACCTCGTTCACGACGACGTGACCGAGTGCGTCGACCGGGAATGGGTCCTGCACTGGTACTCGCCAGCGCAGTTCTTCGAACTGGTCAGTGCGGCCGGGTTGGAGCCCGTGTGGGTTCGTACGCCGGATCGTTCACGACTCACGGAGTCTTCCACCGCGTTCACGTTTCTCCTGACGCCTCGGGACGCGCCAGCGTCGTCATGAGTGAGGCGTCGCGTGGCTCGTGTTACCTCGCCAAGCGACGCCGTGCCGGGCGCGCAGTGCGGCAAGCGGTTCACGGTGCGGCCATAAGCGCGCACCGGTGTCCCCGCCTGACACGGTGGACGCAAACAACGCCGTCGAGGCATCAGCCTCCGAAGGTGACCGGCGAACGCCTGCCGACTCTGACCGCGCGTCGAGCGAATCGCCAACGACCGTTGGCGCCTTTGGGGTACCGGTCACGGTACGTTCCCCACTGGTTCTCGGCTATAGGTTCTGAATCCTCTTGTCTGAGCAGTATTTGACTGCACCGGTGTGTGTTGTGGACATTTTGGGTGCGACGTCTACAGCAAGTGGATGCGATTCCATGCCTCCCGATTGGTCCTGTCCGAATATGCCGATGACGTCTTCGATCGCTCCGGGGTCGACGCCCGTACGCTCCATCAGCGACGCGATGGCATGTGCACCGAGGTCGGCCGGATGGATCTGGGAGAGCAAACCTCCGCGCTTCCCAACAAGAGTTCGCACTGCGTCAACGGTGTAGGCCTCGGGGCGGTTGCTCACGGTGTGTCCTTGGAGTTGGTCGGGACGAAAGGTCCTTCGTCGAGCGGCACGGTGGTGAACCGCGAAGAGTCGCGGGCGACTCCGAGCTACGACCGGTTTGACGTGATGTCAGATGAGAGTGTGCGATGGGATCAGGCACCGAATCGCCGCCAGAGACGGCCGCGAACGCTGTCCTGAGGTGCCGCTACGGGGTAGTCGCCGACGCAAAGTTGCACGTTGCGAAGTCCGAGGTTTCGGCGGTTGGTCCTTTTTGCATGAGAAGGCAAAGAACACGTAGTTCACACACACGGCTTTGTGTGGTCGGAGCACAGCGCTCTCAGGCCGTGAGCCGAATCCAACGTCCGAGCGAAGGCACACGGCTTGCGTTTAGTACGAAAAGCAGATACCAGCCCGGCGGTGCGAGGTTGGGGTTGGCTGGCAGTTGAACATTGAGCGAGGCCGGGGTGGCCGCGCTGATCACGCACTCAAGTCCGCGCTGTGACATGTTGAAACCGTGCGTGACCGCGCCTGAGCGGAGTAGCACTGCCTCGTCGATATCGGAAGCATTGGGCGTGTCGATGGTGAAGTTGCTGCCGTACGCGATGGTGGCCGGCGCCGAGGTGATGACTGGCCGCGTCACGTCGAAGTAGTCAGGGTAGAAGCGTTCGTGTGGCGTGGGGCCGTTGGCTCCGGCGGGATCGCCACCGCCGAGCACGCTGCCGTCGGCCAGCAAGATGAATGAGGAGTGGTAGCCGCGTTTGTAGGTCATCGGCGGTCCTGCTCGCCAGCCTTCGGCCGGGTTGCGGGGGTCGTAGATCTCGCAGATTCCGCCGTCGGCCCCACCACTGACGCCGCCCGCGACGAAGACTCGGCCATCGGGCAGTAGCGTGGCAGTGAACTGTTCCGGACGCGCCAAGTTTAGGTTGGGCAGGGCGGTCCAAGCGGGGGCTACCGCCGACAGGTCGATCATTTCCGCGCTCTGTTGCGCCGCAGGTGGGTTGCCGCCCAAGATGCAGACCACCGGTTTGTAGTCCGGCGGGCGCAGTACGAACATCAACGAGCTGCCCCTCTCTCCGCCGGTGCTGCGGTTTCCAGCGATCGTCGCGTAGGCCTCTGGCAGAAGCGGTGTAGATAGGTCGACGCGGTGGGTGGGATCATGCGGCCCGGCGATGAACAGTCGGCCGTCGGGCAACACGTACGTCCAAGGGTAGAACTGGTGATGGTTCATCGACGACGCGAACGTCACCGGAGCGGCCCAGCCGCCGCCTGCGGTGTAGACCTCGAAAGTTTTGCTGTAGCCGTACAGCGTCGCTGCGGTGCTATCGCCCAGGGTCAGCGTGGTCGCATAGAAGCGGTCCTCCGCTGTGTCGTCGACTCGCGTCCACGTCAGTGCAACGGGGTCGAAGTGATAGGACACGAATTTCGAGAAGCCGCCGTGGACAAGAATCGTGCCGGCCGCCGTGTCGAGGACGGTGTGCTCGGCCGACCACATGTCCGACGTGGCTGGCGTCAACCCGGGTGAATCGGCCGGCTGGTTAGCGGGAAGCAAGTAGTTCCCGGCCGGTGTCGCGTAATCCCAGACACGCGATTGGTCGGCGCGTGTGTAGCCCCAATACAGCACACGCTGCGTGCCGGGCAGTAGCACAGAGTGCATGAACGCGACCCCCGGCTGGCCGACCACTGTCTCCCAGTGACCGCCGCCGTGGTGTTGACAGGGGTGCGGGTCGACGTCCGGACAGGCATTGCTCCCGTCGTCGAGCGGCAGACCGCTGCGGTGACTGATCTCGTGCGCCATCTCGTCTGTCAGCCAGACGCTCTGGCGGGCGCGGACCAACCCGACCATTCCGTTCGTCATGTGGTGGTGGACATGGCAGTGAAAGACGAAATCACCCTTCAGTCGGCGCAGCGTTGCGCCGGGCGGTCGATGCGCCGGGTCCTGCGCTCGCTCCTCGTCTTCGGTGAGCAGCAGAACCGGCGGGATCTCGGCCTCGACGACGAAGGACTCGGCCGGGCCCATGCTGCGGATGTCAACGCTCTGTCCTCCGAAACGCCAGCGCATCGCGTGCGGGTGGAAATTGTGCCAGTTGGTGCTCGTGTCCAGGTTGAACACGTACCAGCGGATCCGCTGGCCGCTGCGCCCGACGATGGTCGGTGAGTTGCCGATGAAGCCACGACCGTTGATGCAGTGTGTGCTCATCGCCGCACCCGCGGTGGAGGTGACGGTGTGATGTGCGCTGCTGTCGTTGATCCAGGTGATCCTTCCGCCGACGCCTACTGTGACGTCGGCAGGGCTGAAAGCCATTGGTGGGCCGGGCGTGATATGTACGGTTACCGGATCGGGTCCGCCGGGAACGACATGCACCACGCCAGTCATGTCGGGATGATGGCGGCAGAAGTAGGGGTAATCGCCGGCGACCGCGAAGTCCAGTGAGGCCTGACCGCCGAGCTCTTCGATATCGTCACTGTCGAACAAGGGTTTCGCGTCTGGGTTGGACATCACGTGGAAGAAAACCGGTACATGGTCGGTGTTCGTGAGGCGTCCGGGCAGCGCCAACTCCTTCAGCGCGAATTCGTGCAGATATTCGCGGTGTTGCTCCAGCCGTAACCTTGCCGCGTCATTGAGACGACGCTCGTGCATCTGCGGCGGCAGTTCGATTACCGTCTCCTCGCCGATCTCGAAAGGATTTCGCTTCTCGTGAGGCAATTGCGGTCGGTCCGGCTCGTCCGGGACGCCCTGCAGCAGCTCGAGGTCTCGGTAGATCGGACCCAACAACTCAAATGGGAAGGTGAAGCGCCGCGGTGGCCGGTCGCAGGCACCCAGCACCACGATTCCGCCGAACAAGCCCTGGTCGATCTTCATGTGCATGTGATGGGTGTGGTCGTGGAACGGCCAAGCACCGAGCGCATCGTCAGGCACGTCGAAGGTGTATGTCCAGCGTTCGCCGGGACATATTGCGTCGGAGCGCCCGCCGTGGTGCGGCGCCTCGGTCCCGAACGGCCACGAGCCGTCGGAGTCGATGCCGTAGCGCAAGCCATGGACATGAAGCGAGTGGGGCACGACATCACGATTCCACACGTGGATCTTCAACCGCTGGCACGGCCGCGTGTAGATCACTGTGCCTGGTACGCGGTGGAGATGATCGGGCTCATTGATGTCGGCGGCAATCAACTTGTTGGGCTTGGGGATCAAGTACGCGTTGTCGAGGTACTCGCGGTAGACCACCGCAGTGAGCGAACGCGCGTCGATCTCGGCCTGCGGAATCAACCCGTTCTCATGGCCGTGGTTTCGCATGCAGTCGCGCCCGTACTGCACCGGCGGCACCACCTTGTCCTGCGGACGAACCGTGCTGTAGTCGTCGATGCGTTCGATCTTCAGGTAGACGTGGCGCTCGGCGCAGTTCGGCGGTTTCGGATGTGGCGAGCGGATCTCCACGCCAATCTCGGGCCGAGTGCGGTTCCACAGAACGGCGTTCTCGGTCGAGACCAGCAAATCGTTGAAGCAATACACCTTGAAGTAAAGGTCCGGCCAGTCGTCAAAGAAGATGTCGCGGAACGCGCTCTCGTCGAAACGGATGGAGAACTCACCCTCACTGTCTGTACTCGCCGATCCCAGGTGATCGTCGAACAGGAAATCTTTGTCCCACGCCTCGACGCGAACACCACCGATACCGTCGCCCGTGAAGTCATCGATTACCCGACCCCTGATCTCGAATTGCATGCTGTTCTCCTTGTAGGGCGCTGCGCTGCGTAGATCGCGAGATCACATCCGTATCACAAGCTGCGGACCGGTGCGGAGCCTCGCGCGGTGAGTGGGCAACGCGTCGTTGAGGTCGACGCAGTATCGACGATTGCGTTGATCGATCGCGACAGTGATAGCGAGCGTAGGTTCGTAATCTCAAGCAGGGGTGTCGAGTGCACGCAGAACCGCGGCCTTGGCGGCCACGAACTCCGGCGCGCTCACCGCGTCGATTGACCGGGGACGCTCGAACGGCGAGGTGATCACCGCGGCGACCCGGGCGGGTCGAGGAGTCAGCACGATCACCCGGTCAGACAGGAGGAGGGCCTCCTCTACATCGTGGGTGACCATCAACACGGTGCGCTGATCGGCCAGCCAAATCTCCTGAAGCCACGTGTGCATATGACGTCGAGTGAGAGCATCGAGCGCACTGAAGGGTTCATCGAGAAGCAGCGTGTCGAATCCAGCAAGGAACGTACGCAACAGGGCAAGGCGTTGGCGCATCCCACCGGAGAGCTCCGACGGCCACGAACGTTCGTGCCCGCTGAGCCCGAACTGTGCAAACAGCGCTCGCGCCTCGACGCGAGCCTCCGCTGGTTTTCGACCGCGAATCTGTGCACCGAGGATCGCGTTGTCGAGCGCTCGCCGCCAAGGAAGGAGTTGGTCGCGCTGGGGCATATACGCCACCTTGCCAAACGTAGCGATCGACGATTCGCCATGCACCTCGGCGCTACCCCGGTCGGGCACGAGCAGGCCCGCCAGGACCTTGAGGATCGTGGTCTTCCCGCCACCGCTCGGGCCCACGATCGACACGAACTCACCCGATCCGACGGCGAGGTCCACTCCTTCGACGACCGGTCGGCCGTCGAAGGAGTGGGAGAGCCCTCGGACCTCGATCGCGAGGTGGTCAGCGACCGTCATCGGTCACTTCGGAAGGAACTCGTTGGTGAAGACGGTTGCCGTGTCCACGTCGGATGACAGGATCTTGGCCTCGCTCAAGAAGGAGGAGAAGCCGGACCAGACGCTTGGATCCTGCATTCCCCAGGGCGCACCGGCGTCGGCGTAACGCGTTGATAAGTACACTGCGCTTTTCTCCACGAGCGGCTTGTCGAGTTCCGGTGCTCCCTTCAACAGGGCGGCTGCCGCTGCATCGGCATCGGCACGGGCCAGTTCGTACCCCTGCGCCGTTGCCTCGACAAAGCTTCGAACGATTTCGGGTTTCGACGAGATCATCGTCTCCGACGTCGCCACCAGCGGCGTGTACCAGTCGGGGATGCACCCGGCAGTGATCCCGGACGAGGAGAAGAACGGCATGCTCACGAGCGCCATGCCGTCGATCTCGGAGAGCCGAAGCGCGTCCCACCCGTCGAACACCCACACGGCGTCGTAGTCCTTACGTTCGAGGCCGATCTTGTAGTCGACGTTTCCTATCTCCACATACTTCACCTTCGACGGGTCTCCCCCGTCGCAGGCCACCAACTTGTCGACGAGCACCTTCTCCAACTCGCCACCGAAGCCACCGTAGGTCTTCCCTTCGAGGTCGCGTGGCCGAAGCACGTTTCGATCCTTCGGGACGACCAACGACGACGTGTTGTGTTGGATGATCGAAGCCACCGACACGACCTTGGCACCGACTGCCCGAGCCGGCAGCAGTGACTCGGCAACCGACACCACAAACTGGGCGTTGCCTGCCTCGAGCTGCGCAAGTCCGCCGTCGGCTCCCGGCTCGATGATGGTGACATCGAGGCCGCGCTCCTTGTAGAAACCCTTCTCCTTGGCGAGATAGAACCCGCTGTGGTTCGTGTTCGGCGTCCAGTCCAACACCAGCGTCACCGACGTGGCCTTGACGGCAACGTCGGAGGACCCGGAGCTTTCGTTCGTGGAGCAGGCAGCCGCCATCAGGGGCAGTACAACCAGCAGTGGAATCAGGCCAAGTCTGCGAATCATGTCAGGCTTTCGGGTGAGGCGTCGGGCGGTTGGTTCGAGAGGCTTTGGTCGTGTGCCGCCACGGGCACAGAACGCGGTCGAGCAGGTAGACGATGGAGAAAAGCGCGATACTAAGCGCAGTTACGATAAGTACGCCGACAAAGACCTGGTCGTATCGAAACGAACGTTGGGACCTGGCGATGTAGAGGCCGAGGCCCGACGTGGCCCCGATACTCTCGCTGATCGCTGCCGCGGCGACGGCGTACGTCAGCGATATGCGCAGTCCTGACAGCGCGCCCGGAATTGCGGCAGGGGCAAGGAGAAGACGGAATTCCTGTCGCTTCGTCGCACCCAGACTTCGCACGAGATCGATGGTTTCGGCGTCGGCGGTTTTCATACCCGCGTTCGTGCTCACCGCAACGGGAAAGAACACGACGAGTGCAACGACAACAATCTTCGGGAGCAGGCCAAAGCCGAACCAGAGCACAAGAATCGGCGAGAGGATCTGTACCGGTATCGTTTGACTCGCGATGAGCAACGGCTGCACGGCCCGGCCAAAGAGCGGGAACGCCACGGTAAGCACCGCTACCGAAACCCCGGCTACGACACCCAGAAGAGTGCCGACGAGCGTTTCCGTAAGCGTCGTGAGGATGTGAGCCGGAAGGAGGCGACGCGTTCGCCACATCGCTTCACCGATGCGCGTGGGCGTCGGGAAAATGGTCGAGCCATTTCCCAGAACCTGCCAAAGAACAAGGAGAACGGCGACACTCACCAGCGGAGGAACGATCCGCTCGGCGTGTCGCGACCGCAGCCGCACGGCTCTCAGCGGAACTTGCTGACGAGGCTGTCGATGGTGACCGACTCGCCATGTTCGCGTGACTGCGCGACCTTCACGATCGATACGCAGCTCTCGGCGCCGCTCGAAAGCGTCGCCTCGTGCACCGCACGGGCCAACGACCAGATCTCGTCGGGCTCACCCTCAACGGTAGTTCCGAGGGCACCAACCTCGAACGTCAACCCAGACGCTTCAATGACCGCGATGGCCTGTTCGATGTGTCGGTAGTGGTCCCCGTCGACGCCCAAAGGGTTCGGTAGACATTGGATCTCGAGAATCATCTGCTTTCCTCCGCTCGCATTACCGAGTTCAGGTTCTAGGGTCGTCGTTTCCGACTCTCAGCCAGCTTTCGCCAGCACCCCTAGCAGTTCGTATGTGGACAGTTCAGGTATAGCACCAATCCAGCCCGATACTTGGCGACCCAGTCGCTCCCGGAGCGACGAGCATGACAAATACGGCGCGCTAGCGAAACGGTGACAGCTTCCGGTGCTCGTCGTGCAACGCGCGATCCGACGCCAGCACGTCGATGAGACCCGCCGTCACCGCTTCGGCGAGGTCCTTGAGCACGGCATCACTTACCCAGAGGTCAGCGCAGTGCAACGTGTCGACGATTCTCGCCGCCCGTACGGCATGGACATCGACGACGCCGGCTCCCCGCAGACACCACTCCCACGCCGTCTGATCGTCGGGTGCAACCACCGGCAGCTTGCCCCGCAACAGGAACCCCGACGTGATGATGTTCGTGCGGGTGACATCGTGATCGATGGCGTCGGCCAGGTGTGCGGTGACGACATCGGCCAGCCCGACCCCGGTCGCGTTGCCATGCGACGCGGGCGTGAGTGCGTGGCAGGCGATCATGTTGATGCGGGGCAGCTCCGGGTCGACGGAACCGGTGATCATGGTGCGGCCGATGACGTTGGTGTCGATCCCGACGCCGCTGATGTCCTTACCCATCCGGTCGATGAGCAGCACATCGAGTTGCTCAATGGGGAGCCGGGGCGAGTGCTCTCGGGCCAGCGCGAGCAGCCGCGGTTCCTCGTCGGGAATTCGGTCAGCCCGAATCGCTTCGACGGCCATCGTGGCGTCGAGGGCGTTCTCCACGATGGCGACGCCAAGCACGACGTTGCCATGGGACAGGACCTGCCTGGCCACCAGTGGCATGAAGTCGCGCAGCCCCCGCTGACCATACGCGTGCAGAGCATCGGCCTGCTTCTGCTTCCCAAGGCCAATGGCGATCATCTTCATGAGCCCACTTTCGTAAGGCCCGTGGAAGTCGGTGTGGGGCTTGACGCGGTTGATGACGATCGTGGCGTCGGCCTGCGCCGCTTCCGCGTCGGTCCACACCGGCACGGGACAGTCACCCCGGGGAAGTTCGACGGTCTCCATGTTCGACACGATCGAAAGTGTCGCGTCGTTCCCGAAGCCGTACGACTCGAGGACCTCACGTTGTCCGGCCGCCGTCGCTCCCCCATGGCTCCCCATCGCGGGGACCAGGAACGGCGTCGCCCCCTGGTCGCGCACCCACGCCGCGACGCGTTCGACGACGGCCAACAGATCAGCGATGCCACGCGACCCGATGGCGATCGCGACCCGCCCACCCGGAGGCAGTTCCACGCCGCATCCAGCCAGCGCCAGATCCGTATGCGCGCCTATGTTCCTGATCACCGGCTCGTCGAGGGCAACTCGCACATGGTGGAAGCGCACGTCTGGTGCGTTCATCTTCCCGCCAGCTTCCACGCATAGGAAAGGGCGTGATCGAGGGAGTCGGTGAATGCCTTTCCGGTCCAGGCGATGTCGAAAGCCGTGCCGTGATCGACGGACGTCCGGATGATCGGAAGACCCAACGTCACGTTCACACCGGTGTCGAAGGCCAACAACTTCATGGGCCCGTGGCCCTGGTCGTGGTACATGCACACGATCGCGTCGTAGCGGTTTCGATGTACGGCCTGATAGAAGACCGTGTCGGCGGGATGGGGGCCCGATGCGTCGATGCCCTGGGCACATGCCTCTGCGATCGCAGGCGCAATGTGCTCAGCGTCTTCGCTGCCGAACAGGCCGTGTTCCCCGGCGTGGGGGTTCAGACCGCACACCGCGATCCGCGGGGTGCTCAGAAAGCGGGACAGGGTGCGCTGGGTCAGCCCGATCACGTCGAGAATCCTTGGAACCCGAACACGCTCGATCGCCTCACGAAGTGAGCAATGCGTGCTGACGTGTGTCACCGCGAGCGGACCGTTGGTGAGCATCATCGTGACCTTCGCGGCGCCGCAGAGCTGCGCGATGAACTCGGTGTGCCCGACGAAAGCGGGATCGCTCAGCTGCGTCGCTTCTTTGTTCATCGGCATTGTGACGATGCCAGCGACGTCGCCAGCCATAGCATCGAGCGTCGCACGTTCGACATAGTCGCGCGCCGCAGCACCAGCGCGGCCGCTGAGCACTCCCGGCGTGTGGTCATCCGCTGTCATCCGCGCGAGATCGATCACATTCAAGACACCGTCTTGCGCCTTGGATGGGGACGGGACGATGTTCAGGCGCGTATCGAGGCCGAGGATCGACGCACCGCGTTCGAGCACGGCGGCGTCGCCATAGATGACCGCGGCGGCACCGAACTGCTCGGCCGAATTCCTGCGAAGCACGATCTCGGGTCCGACGCCCGACGCATCTCCCATCGTGATGGCCATGGGGACAGTGACCGGTTCGACGTGTCCCGTTTGCGCCGTGTCGGAGTTCATGGATCCATCTTCGTCGAGAAGAGTCCCACGAGCGACAACTCGTTGCCGAACCCGCCGGCACGCGTCATGACCAGCTGCGCGCCGCGGTACATCCAGGGCACCCCCGGAGCAACCGTGCCGCCCACCTCCATCGCGTCGTCACCGAGAATCGCCGCCGCCGTGTCGCCGCCGATGATGACCAGCGTCGAACCGCGCCGTGCCGACGCCGTCTCCTCGAACCGGGCCAGGAGCTCCTGCGCGGCGCGCTCCGCGGCGGCGTGGCTCACCGGGAACGAGTCGGGAATCGGTGTGCTGAGGATGGTCACCGAGTCGGCCAGCGAGGAATGCTTCATCGTTTCGATCTGTCGACGGGCCATCTCGTGAAGGCTGCCGCACACCACGATCGCCGGAAGAGGAAGCGGTGGCCGAAGCACGACCGGCTCAACCCTCTGGCCTTCGCCCGTCGCGACGAGGGCCGACGCAGCCGCGCCGATGCTGCGAGCCGTGCCGGCGAACACGACATTGTCGGCCCGCGCGCACACGTTGGCCAGTGCCCACTCGTCGGCCAGTGCGTCGAGGTCGGAGTCGGTTGCCGCGTCGCATACCGCGACTCCCGCCGATGCGTGCGCCAGCCACACGGCCAGTTCGTCGGCATCGGCCAACTCACTGACATCGGCGACGCCCACACGCCGTAGGTAGTCGGCCGGACGGCTCGACGGCACGGATCCGCGTGGATCAGTGCGCCCGGTCCCCTCCCCAACCGGTCGGCCGTGTTCGAACACCTCACCGGAGCGACAGATCCGGCCCACCGCCGGGAAGGCGGGCACCAGCACGATCCGTCTCCCGGTGATCGACTGCACGGTTGCCAGCTCGGTGGCCCAGTTGCCACGAAGGGTCGAATCGATCTTCAATGCCACGATGAGGGCACCTTGCAGATCAACTGCGACGACGCGCTCGGCTACCAAAGCCGGATCCAGGTGCCGCGTGGCGATGTCGACTACAGCGGCGCGAGTCGCGGAGGGAACGCTCTGGCCCAGGATTCCCCCCTCGGCACTGCTCCCGAGGACGGTGACGGTCACCGGTCCCCAACCGACGTCGCTGCAGATTCCGGCCGTCTCCAGAGCTCCCGTGCGATCGTCGGCCAAGACGAGCACCTCCAGCGGGGAGTGGTGGCGGGCAACGTCGGAGGACTTCACAACGCAGATGCAATCACACAAAGTCGCAAAGGCGGAGCGCCTGGGAAGGAAGGCCC